>DTRN01000070.1 GCA_012965905.1 Nitrospirales bacterium
ATTCTCGTCATCGTGTCCAATCCGTTAGATGCCATGACCTACGTAGCGTACAAAGTGAGTGGGTTTCCCAAGGAACGTGTGTTAGGGATGGCCGGTGTGCTTGATTCCGCGCGTTTTCGTGCCAGCATCGCCAAAGAACTTGGCGTGTCTGTACAGGAGGTTCACACCATGGTGCTGGGCGGGCATGGTGATTCAATGGTGCCGCTCATCGGGAGCACCACTATCGCGGGGGCGCCGATTCGAGACATGATGTCGGAAGAAACATTAAACGATCTCGTTGAGCGAACCCGTCACGGAGGCGCGGAAATTGTTCGCTTACTGGAAAATGGAAGTGCCTTTTACGCGCCATCTGCGGCAGCCGTTGAAATGGTCGAGGCGATCATGAAAGACAAGCACAGTATTCTCCCCTGTGCAACCCTCTGCAAAGGCGAATACGGAATTCAAGATGTGTTTGTGGGAGTTCCGGTTAAGCTCGGTCGACGTGGTGCCGAGCAGATCGTAGAAATTACACTGACGCCGGACGAACAGGCAGCATTGGTGAAGTCGACGGCAGACGTCAGAGAACTCTGCACGCAGATAGATGGAATGTTGTAGCGATGGTGGAGGTTCGAAATGTTTAATGATACTGCCTTTTGGCTATTGCTTATTGCAGCGATGGCGTCTCTAGTCTTTGTTCGCATGATGTACGTTGGGCTGAAATGGGGATGAGGGCTACTTCCGCAACCCGATATCAAATGCGGGTGTGGTGTGTTGCGTTTGTCATGTGGGCGCTCGTCGTCGTTGGAGCGGCGTCCGCGGCTGAGCTTGCAGGGATCACCATGCCGGAGTCAATTTCAGTTGGAGAAAAAACACTAGTGCTGAATGGCCTAGGGTTGCGCGAAGCGACATTTCTAAAATTTGACGTGTTCGTTGGCGGGTTGTATTTGGAACAGAAAACTCATGATCCCAATAAAATCATTCAGTCACAGCAGATGAAGCAAGTGGCCATGCACTTTGTGCGCAACGTTGATGCCGAGGATCTTCGAAACGCGTGGACGAAGGGGTTTGAAAAGAATGTAGGAGGGAACTTTGCGACGCTGTCTGATCGAGTCGATCAATTAAACGGGTGGATGGCGAAGATGCAGGTGGGTGACCGTATGACGTTTTCCTTTGACCGGAACGGTGTTGACGTCAACGTGAAAGGATCGCAACGCGGAACGATATCGGGCAAGGATTTTTCTCGTGCGATGCTTTCGATCTGGTTCGGTCCTAAACCTCCCAATGAAGGTCTCAAGCGTGGGATGTTAGGCGTTGAACGCTGATCTGTTCGACTACTACTTCGCTCATGACGGCATATTTGTCATTCCTATAGAATACTTGTCATCGGTTGGTTTGAGCCGTTCCTTCGAGGATGATGTTCTGGAACGAGGCATCTTCAACCGTGAATCCATTGAGTTGTTCAACCAGGCATTCAATACGTACTGGAAGCGAGCGTTAGATCTTCATCAAGCCGCTCCTCGTTTTTGGTTCCCGCCTCGGGTACAACATGTCTGTATTGTGACGCAGCCCAATTGCATCCGACCGTATTACTTGCCCTTTAACAAGAATTCCTGGACCGTGTATGCGTCCGATTTTAATCCGGCATTCTCAACCCTGGAGTTTGCCACGTACCAGTTGTTTCATGTGGAACGGATGGCCCTCTTACAGGAGATTGGGCCGGCATCGTTAGCGGCCAACCTTAGCTACTTTCTCACACTGAGCCACAAACAGCTTCGTGATGTTGCCACCGGTTGTCGGAAGACCCCGCGGCCTGATGCGAAGGGATTCCGGGCATTGGCAGAGGCCATGTCATGGATCCCGAAACTCTATCATGAGCAGCTCAAGAGGCCCACGATGGGGTTACCTCGTGCGCGCGTGATGCGGGAGACAGGGTTGATCCTTCCTGGTTCCCTCTCCAACAAGCTGGATCGTCTTTTGCAATCGTGGCTGAATTGTGCCAGTGACGTGATCCAGCAGCATCGTGGAACCTACACTCGCCGTTCTACCCAGGAAACCAAGATCAGTACGTGGTTGGCGGAGACTCAGCCTCCATTGCTGGTCACAGGAACCAAAGGGCAGATCCTTTGGGATCCTGATGCGCCAGAAGAGACGGCAGAGCTTCACGCATCCTTAGCTGAGCTGACTGAGCCAGGAGAAGAGCGTATTTTGAAGGACTTGGACATCGTAGCATTTCACTCCCGACGATTTTTGGCATCGCTTCGATCGCCCCAAGAGTTGGCGGATCCAGCACCCGATCTCGCCAAAGAGGGGTTGAGCTACATCCATGGGGAACGGAAGTTGGTGGCCTACAATATCGGACCAGGGGATTTTGAAAATCGCCTCTGGGAACCGTCACCACCGTATGAACGCTTGATGCTGGCGGCCCGCACCATCCACGAATGGACGCATCTTGCTGCCGAGTCAGGATGGGTTCTCATCCCACCAGAACGAGAGAGCGAGTGGAAGGCGTTGACCGAAGAGCTGGCCGAGCTCTTCGATGAGATGTATGCCGTGGCGCCCACAGCCATCCGGGATCAGACCGCTCGGGAGCTGACGACATCGGAGGGAGAATCCGGTCGTTTGGGTCAGGCAGTGCTCAAACGCATGTTGCATCGTAGTGAGGACTTCATGTGCAACCTCCTAGCAAAAAAATTCCTCAGCCCTGATGAGATGGACACTTATGTGCGAAACAACGTGTGCTCCCATTGGCAGGATGACGCCACAGGGGGGAGCTACGTGCAGCTGGGTCGTCAAGCGTATGAGTTTCAGTATTTGCGCCTGAGTCGAATTGAGGATCCGATGGACTGGTTTCTCAAGAGTACGTGGTTCACCGAGCGTTTTATCCAGACCGGCATCATCAGCGAAACCCTCTTTGAGCGCCTCATGACCAAAGTGGCTCAGATCTGCGACGGGTACCAAATCGATGAGTCAAAGTTTGACTTTGGCTCTCTTAGTCCGTCGTGATTGAGGCACGCTGCCCGTCTATCCAGATGCCCTAAGGGGGTTGGAATCGGTGGCAGGATCCACCGGCATGTCCATCATATTCTCCATCATCTCTTCAGTAGGATCGGTCGTGTTGGTGGGCCCGCCTGAGTTCCTCCAGGCGCTTCCTGCGAGTACACTCCCGTTAAACGGATCAACCTGGGCAAACACGATGCCTTCGCCGCCACGGACCAGAAATCCGCGCCACACTCGTTGCCCCTGGCCGGCTGTCCCACTGACGTTGAGTTCGAGGCGTAAACAGCCGCCCTGACCGCAGACGTCCTCGTCGATATCCTCGAAGAAGAAGTCTCCGTCGATCTCGATTCTATCGAGCGATTGTGTCTCGCAGTTCATAAACAGAAAAAAACCTTCGGTGATCTCTCGTGTCGGACCATTAGCCCTGAACCAGCCGGTAAACGATGACGGACAGGTCACGAGAGACGTTTCAGCAGCTATCGCGCTAAGGTGATAGACCCCGTTTAAGCTGCTGAGAGCGTCGGATGTGGTTCCACCGTTCGTCATGTCATCGTCGACCTGCGCGGTAGCAGCGACGGCGCTTCCGGCCGTTGCGGCGCCAATGATGGCAACGGCAGCGGTGTCAGCGCCACAGCCAAGGAGTGAGAAAAACCCGAAACATCCCAAACATACGACAAAGCGAAGTAGTGTGCGCACAGCGAGACTCCTTACGTTAGTCACCCGATGGTGGGTCGAGTGAATGTGCAATGTTGTGACCTCAATTGTTGAGCTTGCGGCGAAGTTCGGTCAACTCTTTTTCAAGTGCGTCGAAACGTTCAGCCACCGGATCTGCAATATTGATATGGTCCATGGCCGCCTCAGGAAGGCGTTCGCCTTTCACCCGGATCACTCGTGCGGGGACGCCGATGACCGTCGAGTGTGGAGGGACGGATTTGAGCACCACTGAGTTGGCACCAATGGTGACGTTGTCCCCAATGGTCATCCCTCCC
>DTRN01000071.1 GCA_012965905.1 Nitrospirales bacterium
TGATTGGTGTTCACAGCCCCCGTTTCAAGAACCTGAAGTTCATATTGCATGCGGGTCAGGGTTTTCAAACTTTGCGTGGCCTAAACTTGAGTCTGCGTTCCGCAAGAAACTCAAACTGATAGATAACCAAATGTTGGTTCCCGCTCATCGAGAAAGAGGGCCACAGCGTTTATTGATGGAAATTGCGCGATTGCACGAACCCCCACTGATGATTGAGACTAAGGATCTGGTAGTTCAGCGGCTAACAACCTACTTTAGGAGGCAGCCCCTATTTCGATCCTCGTCAATCACTCTGACAATGCATGTTGTTACAAGGTTAGAACTGGGAGAGGCACTCAAGAAAAAGCTAGATGGGGATGTGATCGCACTGGATCTTGGACGGATAGATTCTTGGCAAAGTGGCCAGTCTCCAGGTTCTGTCCTCAAACATAAAGTGGACATTATTTGGGCTTGTGACCCTTTGTCTGACCAAGCCGGAGGTGGTTTTTTAGCATTCAGACCGAATTCAAGTCTCTATCAAGTTCTCCGCGACGTGATGTTGTTCTCGGTTGGCTCTATCCACGACGGGGGGTTGTCGGGAGTAGCGATGACCCAACTTGCCTCAGCGCTCGAATAAATAACAGATCCGCTCAGACTTTCAGAGGATGATGGGGTCCGTGAGGTTCTGAACGAGAATCTATTTGTTTTATTTTATTGGTGTCATTTCGACAGCGCAGAGAGTTTTATAGATGGGTGGGGCGACAAATGAAGCAGTTGTTTGAGGGGGGGCTTGTCGTTCGTGAGGGTGGGGGAAATCGCTAGCGTAGAAGGCGCACAGCAGTGCATCATCACAAAAAATATAATATTTCCTCGCGGGGTGAATACCACCGTCACTGTGACAAAGGGAAGGCTCTATCCCCCCCCCCTGACTTTTGGTCCCGGTTTTGGTCCCGGTTCGGTCACGGTTTTAGTCACGATTCCCAATCTACCACAATCGCGCTCGGTCACACATGGAAGACACTATTCTTGTTGAAATACCAGAGGTTAGGTATACTCAGTCACAGTCAATCACACTGGATCTTTTTGGCTTAGGACGCCTTGCCAAGGCGAGGGTCGCGGGTTCAAATCCCGTTTCCCGCTCCAATTTATGCTCCTCTTCTCTATGATTTGATGTCAACGAAGTGATGGAGATACGCCAGCCACCTCATAAAACTGGCACTTCCTCTAACAACATTTCAGACCAGCCCTATCAGACAATACGCCGATGTGGGATCCCATGGAAAATAATCATTACACCATTACTCGTGCTTGCCGTTGGTGTGGGGATGACGGTGGGACTTGCCCAAACCCAACCAGGTGATAACGTCCAAACGACGGATACGACATTGGTGTCGGGTCTTGTCAATCCCATGCTGACTGTCGATGACCGTTCGGGTCGACTGAAGCGCATTACGCAGAGTTGGAAGACGGATTGGACTCGTCACACCATCCGCTATGACGAGATTCTCTCCGGGGGACCTCCACGTGATGGGATCCGATCAATTGACAAGCCAAAATTCATCGCTGCTGATTTGGCCGCGTCATTTCTTGATAACACCGAACCTGTTGTCGTAGTAGACATTGAGGGTGATGCCCGTGCATATCCCCTACAAATCCTCATGTGGCATGAAATCGTCAACGATACCGTTGGAGGTGTCCCGGTTATCGTCACATTTTGCCCCTTGTGTAATTCGGCCATTGCATTTGATCGTCGTTTTGATGGAAAGACGCATGAGTTTGGGACGTCCGGTCTGCTGCGCTATTCCGATCTGATCATGTATGACCGCACTACCGAAAGTCTGTGGCAGCAATTTACTGGCGAGGGAGTTGTCGGGGAAAAAGCCGGCGCTTATCTTCGGTTCTTACCCGCAAGTCTTGTGAGCTTTGCAGAGTTTCGCGCGGCCTACCCAAAAGGCGTTGTCCTATCCCGTGATACGGGCGCCATGCGCTCTTATGGAAATAATCCATACAAAGGCTACGATACCATCGGCAACACGCCGTTTATGTTCCGAGGTCCCCTAGATGATCGTCTCCCCGCAATGGCACGAGTGGTCAGCGTTTCACTCGCAGGAATTGACATCGCGTATCCAGTAAGTATTCTTGCGGAGCGAGGGGTTATTCATGATGGTCAAGCCGGACCTGCTCTGGTGATCTTTCATACAACTGGAACAAACAGCGCGCTTGGGGCATCGCGAATTGCCGAGGGCGAAGATGTTGGCGCCACGGGGATCTTTGAAGCAAAGCTCGGCACCCAAATCCTCTCCTTTCACAGGAAAGACAACACGATCATCGATACGGAAACGAAAAGCACCTGGAATATTCTCGGGCACGCGATCGACGGCCCCTTAAAAGGTCAGCGGCTCACGCCGATTGTACACGGTGACCACTTCTGGTTTTCGTGGGCAGCATTCAAGCCAAAAACGATCCTGTATCAAAGCGGGTGATCACCCCTCCCCTGCCTTCGTCATCTCAAGCCATTTGAAAGGAGAACACGATGTCGAACTCGACGACTCCTGAATATATCGAAGTCACACAAGCCTTCCTTCGTTTCTACGTCGTCGCCACACAGTATCTCGATCATCGTCTTGGCACCGTTACCGCTGAATCATTATCGCAAGATGATGTGGCAGCTCATCTCAAGCAAAGTCGAGATGCTCTTCTTCGACTCGTCTCGGTCAATCGAATCGTGCCTGGCAAAGTGGAGAAGCAGTATGAGGAGATCACTCGGTCCGATACCGCACCATCCGCTCTTACGGAACTGCGAATGGTGCTCTATAACAAGACAAGCGTGCTCAGCGACCTCTTGGCGGTGCTTCGGCTCGTCCCGCAGAATTCATAGTACAACTACGACACATGACCGATCGTCTTGGAAAATAGATGCATGACGACGACGCCGGCAACGATCAACGACATGCCGATAATGGCGGGAACGTCAGGAATCTGTTTGAACATCACCGCACCAGCAATGGCGATGAGCACAATCCCGATTCCCGACCATGCTGCGTATGCAATACCGACGGGAATTGTTCTCAGCACTACGCTGAGAAAGTAAAACGCGATGCCGTATCCAACAACGACAACGATACTGGGAAACAGTTTCGTAAATTCTTCTGATGCCTTTAAGGCCGTTGTCCCGACCACCTCAGCGACGATCGCAACGAACAAATATGCGTATGCCATGTTTTCCCTTCGTGCAATGTCCAACCCCCATCCTACTAAAGCAGGATTTCAATGAACGCATTGTCCTTGAGTTCATTCATCCATTCTTGATAGACATCTTCTGACTGTTCTCGCAACAGCTTATTTTCGATAAAGTTCTTGGCCTCCTCATACGGTCTGAGTCCCGCGGGTTTTTTCTCGTCAACGCGAATGATATGGAATCCGACCGGGGATTCGACGACCGGCCCGATTTCTCCTGGACCAAGATGATCAACGATCTCCTCGATCTGGGACAAAAGAGATCCACGTGTCATGATCCCAAGACTGCCACCATTTTTTGCTTCTGGTCCATCTGAGTAATCCTTGGCAAGCTCTTCGAAGGAACGGCCTTTTTCAATTTCCTTGAGCACATGATCTGATCGTAGGCGTGCTTTTTCAAGATTGCCCGAGCCACTCACACTCAACATAATCTGACTGATGCTCACCTCCCCTGCGAGCGTGAACTCTTCGTGGTGTGCATCATAGTATTCGCGAAGTGTTGCGTCCGGTATCAGCAATGTGTTCCTAATTTTGTGTTGGTACACTCTCCCGAGCAGAAGCTGGTCTCTCGCCGCCTTGCGCTCACTCACTGTCGGCGCTGATGCAGGAGCAGCACCCCGTCGCTTACGCATATCCTGTACGCTTGAGTCAACTTCACGCT
>DTRN01000072.1:0-9567 GCA_012965905.1 Nitrospirales bacterium
ACTGTGAGCGCGCTTTCATCTGTGATTCGGAAAGAAACATCTCTCCCATTTCCTTTTCCAGTGGTGGCAAAGCCAGTCGCGCAGGGCTCGTCGCTCGGAGTGAGTGTCATGTACGGTGTGGACGACATGGAGGATGCACATGCAACCGCCATGCAATTTGGTCAACAGGTCATGATCGAACAGTTCATTGCCGGTGCGGAATTTACAGTCGGGATCATCGGTGAAACTCCATTGCCGGTGCTGGAAATTATTTTGGCAAATACGCTTTTCGATTTTGACACGAAATATGAAGTGAGTGCCAAACCGCATGCCGTTCGCGTAGCGCTTTCCCCCGACCGTACCAGCGAGATCCAACAGCTTGCACTGCGAGTGCATCAAGAAATTGGGTGTCGCGGGTTTTCGCGTGTGGATATCCGGCTTGATGACGCAGGCGATCCTTTTGTACTTGAGATCAACACGATTCCAGGGATGACCAATGAAAGCTTACTTCCCTTGGCAGCTCATGAAGCGGATATCACATATGATTGTTTGGTCGAAACAATACTGCATGCAACCGCAGGAAAATGATGAACGTCCGGATACAGCGTGAACTAAGATATCAAGAGCTGGGGCGTCGACGACGTGTCTTGATTGTGCTCATGGGTATGTTTATTGTTGTTCTCGGTACGACATGTTTTAGTCTGCTGACAGGATGGTCCGCTGGAATAGATCAAGAGAGTGTCTTGCAACCGTCAGTCTTGGTTAAGGCATCACGTGCCTGGTTTTTGGTTGATGCGCATGGCGTGGTCCGTGGGGCGATCTCACACGATAGGCCTCCAATGTTCCCGCAACTTCATGGAATCGACTCACGCGCACTCCTGCGCCGGGACTTTCAAGCAGTCGAGGCAGCTCGAAACGGGAATGAACTGGCCAAACTCCTGTTGAAAAGTGACGATCATCAACTGCGCCAGCGCGACCTCCAGCTTGACTTTTCCGATCCAAGAAATATTGTCGCAACACTTAAAGGTACGACGATTCATTTTGGGAGCAACGGCTTCCGGGAGAAATGGGACAGGGTCATGCATGTGCGTGCTGGTCAACCAGTCAGCCTCTCAGCAGGGTACCAATTAGATTTGCGTTTTCCCAATACTGTCATTGTGCGTGAACCTCAATGAGAACAGGTGCCGGAAAAAAGGGCCGAATTATCGTCGGCCTTGATGTTGGGACGACGAAAATCTGCTGCATTGTCTCCGCATTAACTGATGAGGGGGCTATTGATGTTATCGGACTTGCTGTGAGTCCATCTCGTGGCCTACGAAAAGGCGTCGTGGTCAATATTGAAAGTACCGTCGAGTCCATAAAGAAGGCGGTCGAAGAAGCTGAGCTGATGGCGGGCGTCCAAGTAAACTCAGTGTATGTGGGGATTGCTGGAAGCCATATCACTGGCTTCAATTCCCGTGGGTATATCACCATCCGAAATGAAGATGAAGGCGTCACTCAAGCTGATAAGACGCGTGCACATGAAAAAGCGAAACCGTCAAGAGAAACATTTCCGAAAGATCGAGAAGAAATCCATACCCTTCCCCAGACATATACCGTGGATGATCAAGATGGTATCAAAGATCCATTGGGAATCTGTGGGGAAAGACTTGAAGTTGATATCTATATCATCACCGGAGCCAAGATGACGGTGCAGAATGTCAAACGGAGCGTTCAACGTGCGGGTCTAGATGTCGCTGGGGTGATTCTCCAGCCGCTTGCGTCCAGCAAGGCTGTCTTAACCTCCGAGGAAACGGAGTTGGGTGTCGCAATGGTGGATTTGGGGGGAGGGACGGCAGATCTCGCGATCTATTCACAGGGCAGTCTTGTGCACACTGCTGTGTTGCCGATTGGAGGTAACCACTTTACGCAGGATGTCGCTGTGGGGTTCCGAATTTCGCAGGCTGAAGCTGAAAAAGTAAAAGTTGCGCATGGGTCTGCCATGAGTGCAGCAGTTGGGGAAGACGAAATGTTTGAGGCGCTCGGCATTGGTGGTCGTCCCCCACGGTCGGTATCGAGGAAAGCCTTAGCGGAGATCCTGGAACCGCGCGCCGAAGAAATGTTCGAATTAGTGGGGCGAGAGATCAGACAAGCCGGTCATGAAAGCACAGTGGTTGCTGGGCTTGTCTTATCTGGCGGCACGGCGTTGCTTCCTGGAATTGTTGATGTTGCGGAACGCGTTCTTGATCTTCCTGTTCGTGTTGGGTCTCCATGCAACCTGAACGGTTTACGAAGAATTGTCAAAAGCCCTATCTACGCGACAGCAGTCGGACTGATTCTTGAAGCATGGCGCCCTTCAGAAGGAGAAGAATCTGGATTGGAGGGAACCTGGCAGCAACCGCGAAACTTTTTCCATCGAATCAAGGAATGGTTTTTTTAAGGCCACAACCATAAGGAGGCTATCATGTCAAAAGATCGTGAGATGTTCTTATTCAAGGAAGCAGGCGCATCATCAGCAAACTTGAAAGTGATTGGCGTTGGAGGTGGTGGTTGCAATGCCATCAATTCCATGGTGGCAACGGGATTGACAGGAGTCGATTTTATTGCGGCAAATACCGATCTCCAAGCGCTTGAAGTATCTCTGGCCCCTTCGAAAATCCAGCTCGGGAAAGCGCGTACCAAAGGTCTTGGAGCTGGTGCAGATCAAAATGTAGGAGCGGAGTCAGCATTGGAGCAGTCAGAAGAGATTCGTCAAGCACTTGATGGCGCCGACATGGTATTTATCACCGCTGGGATGGGTGGAGGTACAGGGACCGGTGCCGCGTCCGTGATCGCAAGTTTGGCTCGAGACCTAGGTGCGTTGACCGTCGCGGTGGTGACAAAACCGTTTCAGTTCGAAGGCAGAAGACGAATGGCCAGGGCTGAAGAGGGCCTTGCTGAGCTGAAAAGAAATACAGATACGCTTTTGGCTATTCCAAACCAACGAATTTTGAGCATCATCGACAAGACGACACCGATGACGGAAGCGTTCAACGAATCAAATTCTGTGCTCCGTCAGGCAATATCAGGGATTGCTGATGTGATTACGACGCCTGGACTCGTGAATGTCGACTTCGCTGATGTGCGTGCGGTGATGAGCCATATGGGGCGAGCCGTCATGGGAATGGGGCGAGCCGTTGGGGCGGAGCGTGCAATCACGGCAGCTCGCAATGCCATCTCGAGTCCTCTCCTTGAGGATGGAGGCATTGCAGGTGCGCAGGGTCTCTTGCTCAATATAAGGGGGGGTGCTGATCTTTCTCTTCATGAGGTGATCGAAGCTGCCTCGATTATTCAAGAGGGAGCGGATCCGGAGGCCAATATCATTTTTGGCGCGGTGGTCAATCATGACATTTCGGATGAAGTCGTGGTCACAGTGATTGCAACTGGGTTTGATAGTGAGCTGACGTTGTTGCAAACAGTACCGGAGGGTATTCGTGCTGCGCAGACCAACGGCGTCGTAACTCGTCCTCTGGTGGAAAAGGCGCTGGCGAGTGTTCGAAAAGTGAGCCCCCGACGAAATATTCAAGAGAAGCTTCCGCTCTTGGATGGCGAGTGGGAGGTTCCTACCTTTATGAGGAAATAGGCGACGTAGAATATATTGTATGGTGATGCAAGAGCTGTGGGGTGACAGTGGAGGAGCATGGAAGTCAGGAACGACGGTTGAGAGAGTCCCTGGTACGAACCTTGGCCTCGATCGCCGTGGCTGCGGGGAGGGTAGGAAGGGATCCGACCACAGTCCGTCTTGTTGCAGTCACAAAGACTCTTCTTCCTTCCCACATTGTAATGGCCCTCAATGCGGGCCTGAGGATATTTGGAGAGAATCGCGTACAAGAGGCGCTGGTAAAAATAGATGCACTGACCTCACGGGAATCGCTGGAACGATCTTTCAGTGATGTCTCCTGGCATATGATTGGACATCTCCAGAAAAACAAGGTCAAATCTGTGGTCGGAAAGTTTGATCTCATTCATGCGGTTGATAGTCTTGCGTTGGCTCAGATCATCAACGACCGTGCACGCGCGCTCGAAACCTCACAGCAGATATTGCTCCAAGTGAACGTGTCAGGCGAGGTGAGCAAGTATGGTCTGTCTCCCACGGTGATACGATCGACTGTTCACGAGATCGCCTGCATGAAGCATGTGCATCTACGTGGACTGATGACGATTCCACCACTCGGAGGGTCTTCACAGCAGACACGAGCGATATTTCGTGGGCTCCGATCGCTCGCAAACGACATTGAAGGTGAAGGAATTGCTGCGGTGGAAATGAAGGAACTTTCCATGGGAATGTCCGACGATTATGAGATCGCGATCGAGGAAGGCGCGACGATGGTGAGAATCGGCCGTGGGATTTTCGGAGAGAGGAAGGCATTGTCGTGATCAAGGCAGCCGCGGGGAGCAATATTGCGATTATCGGTTGTGGTGCGATGGGAGAGGCATTGATTGCCGGTATCGTATCCGGTGGAGGTGTTGCGCCGGATTCAATATTTGCTTCTGATAGCTTGGCGGAACGATCCGAGGTAATTCGTAAGCAATATGGGGTTCGAACGGGCACAGATAACGTTATGGCTGCGACATCTGCCGATGTTGTCGTGCTTGCCGTCAAGCCTAGCCGCATCAATGATGTGCTTGCCGAAGTTCAGGTAGCCATCACCGGGAGTACGCTCGTCATTTCGGTGGCCGCTGGTATCACGATTGGGCAACTTGCGGAAGGATTGCCTGCAGGCGCAAAAATTATCAGAGTGATGCCCAACATGCCTGCGCTTGTACGAGAAGGTATGTCTGTACTTGTCCTTGGTCCAGGTCTTTCTGATCGTGACCTCGAGGTTGCCCAGGGAATATTTTGTGCCGTTGGGAAGACCCTTGTTGTCGAGGAGCAGATGATCGATGCGGTAACCGGTGTAAGTGGAAGTGGTCCGGCATACGTATTGCTTTTAATTGAGGCCCTAGCGGATGGCGGGGTGAGAATGGGCTTGCCGCGTGATATTGCCTTAACGCTTGCGACTCAGACGGTGAGAGGGACTGCTCATCTTCAGCAGCAGACGGGTGAACATCCAGCCCGACTCAAGGATCGAATTACCTCTCCTGGTGGAACCACCATTGCTGGGCTCCATGTGCTCGAAAAGGGAGGTTTTCGCGGAATGGTGAGTGCGGCGGTTGAGAGGGCAACAAAACGCGCAGTGGAATTGCGAAGCGAATGACTGTAGCTGAGAATATGACAGCTATAGTGTTACGGTTGCTAGATCTCGCGCTAAATGTGTATATGTGGGTTATCATTGTACGAGCGCTTATTTCGTGGGTGAGCCCGGATCCGTATAATCCAATTGTGAAATTTCTTCATCGGGCAACTGAACCCGTGCTCGCACCAATCAGGCGGTGGCTATGGGGTATGGTGCCGGCAATGAGGTTTGGAATGGATTTGTCTCCACTGGTAGTTATTATGGCGATCATTTTTCTTCAATCATTGCTCATGTCGTTCATACAAGAGAGGGGAGTATAATGAAACTTACCCCATTAGATATTCAGCAGATGAGGTTTTCCACGCGTCTCCGTGGATATGATCGGGAAGAAGTCGATCACTTTTTAGAAGTTGTGACCAGTGCATACGAAGAGGTGCTCAAGGACCATCAGACCCTTCGCGACCAGCTGGCTGGTTTGGAGAGGAAGTTGTCGGAGTGGCGGCGAAAGGAAGAGACGATTAGCCAAGCCGTCCTCGCGACTCAGGATGTCGTCAAGGATCTAAAGCAGAACGCGGGTCGAGAGGCTGAGCTTATCGTCAAAGAGGCAGAATTACGGGCGGAGACCTTAGTGCGCGACGCTCAGACTCAGGTTGCCGTAATGGAGGGAGAGCTCGTTCACCTTCGAAAACAGCGACTAGTTGCAATTGATAGGATTCGAGGAGTCATGCAAGTGTTCCAGACTGTTCTGAATACCGAAGATGAGGAACGAGCGTCTGAACATTTGGAAAATGGCACGCAACGCGATCTCCAGAACCTGTCGCTCTTTCACAGCAAATAAGTGATGACCGACGATGGGAAGGCCGTCTGTTGCGACGTCCAAAATCTCAACGGTTGTGACTGTCCGTATTCTGCCTCGAGCGCACCGGGATAAAATCTGTGGTGTTGTTGATGGAATCATCCAGTTGCGCGTGTCAGCCCCACCCGTTGATGGGAAAGCCAATGCAGGTTGTATTGCTCTGCTTTCCAAAGCACTTGGGATGCCCGCCTCTGCCGTTCAGATTATTCGAGGGGAACGCTCTCGCATAAAATTTCTTCGTATCCAAGGTATGAGTGAGCAGGAAATTCTGAAGAAACTTGGGTAAGGGTTCTCCCAACGCCTCCCGCACAGCATGCTGTCAATTACTCCAATTGACGTCACAATGGATCAAGCGGTCAACGACGGTGTATTTCCCGGCGGGGTGCTACTCGTTGATTTCAAGGGAGAGACTGTACATCATGCCGCATATGGTTGCGCCTCTCTTAGCCCCACGCAAACGCCGACAACTGTTTCCACGCTTTATGATCTTGCCTCCCTTACAAAGCCCCTCGCGACAACCCTTGCAGTGATGCTGCTGGTACAAGATCAACACCTCATACTCGACCGGTCTATCTGCCAATACTTGCCTGACTTGAACGATACCGGACTGGGACAAGCAACCCCACGACACCTTCTGTCTCACTCTTCTGGATTACCAGCGTGGAAGCCCTACTATCTAGAATGTGACGACGAGGGTCGATCTAAACCGTCTCAGATGAACTCTCTCGATAATCGTCAAAGGATCTATGATCTCATTCATCGCGAGGCATTGATATATCCCGTCGGAGGGGGGATGGTATATAGCGATCTGGGTTTTATCTTGCTCACTGAGCTTGTGGAAAGCATCTCAGGACAAAGCCTTGCCGAATTGTGCCTTTCGCGAATGTTCATCCCGATTTCCACCGCGGATACATTTTTTATCACGCCCACAGGTCCGGTCTGTCCAACCCCCCAAAAAGTACGTGTCTATGCTGCAACTGAAGGTGATTCGTGGAGGGGGAGAGTGCTCTCCGGAGAAGTACATGACGAGAATGCCTATGTTCTTGGGGGCATTGCCGGGCATGCCGGGCTGTTCAGTACAGCCAGTGACGTGCTTACAATTGTTCGAGAATATGTTGCCGCGGTTAAAGAAAATGGGTGTATCTTACGTGCTGATCTCGCACGCCTGTGTGTCACTCGGCAGGATTATGTTTCAGATTCAACCCGTGCGTTGGGTTGGGACACCCCGTCACGCGCCTCCTCAAGTGGCCGGCACTTCTCGGATCGATCGTTTGGCCATCTCGGATTCACTGGGACGTCAATCTGGGTAGATCCCACAATCGATTTGATTGTCGTGTTGCTAACCAATCGCGTCCATCCCAGCCGAGACAACAATCAGATTAAAGAATTCAGACCGCGGCTGCACGATCTGATTTATGAGTGCTGTGCCACGCTCTAATGGCTTGTTCGAGCTTCGGAAGAAACTCAGTCGGATCATACACGTGAGAGGCTAGTTGAAATCCTGCTGCTTTGGGATGCCCACCTCCTCCAAGGAACGTAGCGACGCTGGCGAGGTTGACTTCGCACGCATTTGATTTGCGAAGACTATACCGACCATCTGACTCACTAAACAGAACGACAACCCCATTCTGAATTGATGCTCGGAGTGTGTCGCCGACCTGACTTGCGTACTTGTTGCATCTGGCATAGATGATTGTCAGATCAATGTCTTTCATGACATGCTGCTGTTTCGAACTCATCGCGAGCGACAGGCTAGCATGTAATTCTGTCTTCGCTTCGTCGTAAGCGAGTGCGAGCGTGGGTGTCAGCGTCGCATCTGCATCAATATCAAGTAGATTACGATAGCCATCGAGTCCGCTCCCTTGGCGAGCCAGTTGCTCGATAGCGAGGGCAATCCGCATCGATTCCACTTCCTGGCCGTTGTGAATCCAGCGATCGTGTTCATCGGCAAGCATGATGATTTTCTGAAAACTGGATAACCATGTGGCTGCGTCAGGTGACGTTGGGGGTTGGGTAAGAAGAAAATCGAAGAGAAGTCGTGACGCGGCGTATGTTGAGCTGATGACATGTCCTGTCAAGCCAATATCTTGAATTTCCGATTTTGGTTTTTCGATTGCGTTGCGGTGATGATCTATCCAGAATACCTTCCAGCCACTGTCTATGAGTTGCCGAAGGCGTGTATCTGTGGCACGGTGTTTCCATGCCATATCAGTAATCCAAAGATCGTGAGGCTCGGAAGTTGTCTCTACCAGATTTTCAATGACTGAGTCGAGTTGTGAAGGATGCGTAAAGTGGGGGATAAGGGAGTGTGTGCCGTAATACCGTGCCACGGCGACCGCACAAGTCGTCCCGTCAAAGCACCCTGGGCCGTGTGATAAGAGAATCGGTGGTTTACTTTGGTCTGGGTCGGACACGTTATGCGGATGAGACGTGAGTGTCCTCGAGGGCTGTGGGCTGTCTGTTTTGTTCCTGTATCGATTTCTCTTGACGGGAGATGGCTAAGGCTTCTACCTCTTCAACAAGAACCTCTTCCAGGTCGTCGGCTTTCACCTTACGCACAAGTTTCCCCTCCCTGAACAGAATGCCGACGCCCTGCCCTCCAGCAATGCCAATATCCGCCTCTTTGCCTTCACCGATGCCGTTGACGACGCAACCTAGAACAGAGACTGTGATGGGTTCTTTGATGTGTGCGAGGCGCCGCTCGAGATTATTGGCAATATTAATGACATCAATTTCAAGGCGACCGCAGGTTGGACAGGCGATCACATTGACGCCACGGTGGCGAAGTTCTAGAGCTTTCAAAATCTCAAAGCCAACGCGGACCTCTTCGCAGGGATCAGCCGCAAGCGAGACGCGCAACGTATCCCCGATGCCAGCCGCGAGTAAGAGGCCGAGGCCGACTGATGACTTTATCGTTCCGGTTACCGACGTCCCTGCCTCCGTAATGCCGAGATGAACAGGGTAGTCAATCGCTTCTGAAAATAAACGATAAGCATCAACGGCAAGATGGACATCGGATGCCTTGAGTGAGACTTTCATATTGGTAAACCCAAAGTCTTCGATAACCTTGACGTGCGTGACGGCAGATTCGACCATGGCTTCTGCGGTTGGGTAGCCATACTTTTGGAGCAGTTCGCGTTCCAGCGAGCCGGCGTTGACTCCAACTCTCAGGGGGATACCTCGATCTTCCACCGCCTTGACCACCTCCCGGAGTTTCGCACGGGATCCGATGTTTCCAGGATTAATGCGAACACAGTCGACAATCTCAGTAGCAGCTAGCGCGAGGCGATGATCGAAATGAATATCTGCAATCATTGGGATACGGGTTGCTGCCTTGATCTTCGGCAATGCCTGTGCGTCTTCTTTGGTTGGCACAGCTACCCGTACAATCTCGCATCCTGCATTCTCAAGTTGGTGAATTTGCTCTATGGTGCCTTGAATGTCGCGAGTGTCAGTCGTGGTCATCGACTGGACGACGATGGGCGCATCGCCACCTATAGGGATCCCACCCACGTGAATCTGGCGGGTTTTTCGGCT
>DTRN01000072.1:9588-13365 GCA_012965905.1 Nitrospirales bacterium
AGCGGAAAGTGATTTACGAGGTGACCAAGACATTCTCAAAGGTTGGATGCAGCTCTTTCGCGACACGATAGATGCCGTCGGCAGTAATGCCGCATTGCTCGCGGAGGCGCTGTTGTGGGCCTTGGCCAACAAAGATGTCTGGGATTCCGATGCGCTTGATTCTGATATTGTTAACATCGTGGTCTGCAAGGCACTCGAGTACCGCACTCCCGAAACCACCTTGAAGGGCTCCATCTTCAACGGTAATCACTGCTTTCGCTTCGCTAGCCACGTGAGTGATGAGTTCAGCATCGAACGGTTTCACAAATCGAGCATTCACGACTGCAACCGCGATCCCTTCAGACTTGAGTCGCTGAGCTGCCTGCACGGCTGGGGCCACTCCGGCTCCAAGGGCAATAATAGCAATATCTCCGCCAGAGCTGAGGAGTTCACCTTTTCCAATCGGTATGGGTATCAGCGCATGGTCTAATGTCACGCCGAGACCGTTCCCACGTGGGTAGCGGACAGATGCTGGGCCGTCAATGGTGAGGCCGGTATGAATCATGTGTTGAAGTTCGTTCTCATCTTTGGGTGCCATGACTGTCATATTAGGAATGTGCCGCAAAAACGCGAGATCGTAGGCACCATGGTGTGTCGTTCCGTCTTCGGCAACTAACCCACCGCGGTCGATGCAAAAGAACACCGGCAAATTTTGAACCGCAACATCATGTACCACCTGATCAAAAGCACGCTGGAGAAAGGTTGAATAAATGCCAATGACTGGCCGCATGCCTTGGGAAGCAAGGCTCGCGGCAAACGTGACCGCATGTTGTTCGGCGATTCCCACATCGTAGAACCGCGAGGGGAAGGCCTCGGCAAAATGGTCAAGACCGGTTCCACCAGCCATGGCAGCAGTAATGGCGACGATGCGCGAGTCCTTCTTGGCTTGACGAATGAGCGCGTTGATTGCAACAGAAGTATATGATGGCGGAGTGCTGGCCTTTTTGGGTTCACCCGTGGAGCGGTCAAATGGTGAGCAGGCATGAAACCAGACAGGGTCTTTTCTCGCGGGCTCATATCCGAGGCCCTTTTTCGTCACTACATGGAGAAGTGTTGGCCCGCTGAGTTTTCCGACATGTTCAAGTATGGGAAGCAGTTGATCGAAGTCATGGCCCTCAATGGGGCCAACGTAGCGGAATCCGAGTTCTTCAAAGAGGAGCCCGGGGAGAATGAGCCCTTTTGCTGACTCCTTCGCTCGGTGGGCTACTTTGAGAAGTGGTTCTCCAATGCGAGGAATAGATTTCAAAACCATCTTCGCTTCTGCTTTCACCCATGTCGCGAAGGTTCCTGTGATTGTTCGGTTCAAATACGCGGAGATTGCTCCGACGTTCTTCGAGATTGACATCGCATTGTCGTTCAGAATTACAAGAGAGTCATGATGAATCATCCCAGCATGATTGAGGCCTTCATAGGTCATGCCGGAGGTGAGCGCGCCGTCGCCAACAACTGTGATGACTTTATGTTTCTGGCCGAGAAGATCCCGTGCCTCAGCAACGCCGACTCCCGCGGAAACTCCTGTTCCCGCGTGACCGGCATTGAACACATCAAATTCGCTCTCTTCACGCTTACAGAAACCGCTGACACCCCCAAACTGTCTCAGCGTATGAAAGCTCTCCCGTCGACCAGTAATAAGCTTGTGCGTGTAACCCTGGTTGCCGGTGTCCCAGACAATTTTATCATTGGGTGTGTCGAAAATGTAATGCAGGGCTAAGGTGAGCTCAACAACACCTAGGTTTGATGAAAGATGGCCCCCAACTTTAGACGTGACGTCAATGATTTGCTCACGAATTTCCTCGGCAAGGGTTGGGAGCTGATTAATGGAAAGCTTCTTGAGATCGGTGGGGCTGTTAATCGAACTGAGCAAGGACATATCGCCTCTTAGCGGAAAGCTTTTTAGGCAAAATAACCAGGAAAAACGCCAGGCTGCGCTGCAAAACCGAGCGCAGTTTCCCACAAAGCCGAACGAGCTGTCAATGGCCGTTTGTCCCTACAAATAGCGGGTCAAAACGGAAAATCAAGGCCTGCAAAGACGGCGGCCCCTTCGGTTCCAAATCCAATATCGACTCTGGCAGCGACGTTGGGTCTGGCAATGCCTCTGAAGCCGATTCCCGGGTTTATCTGCCACCGGTCGAACGTATCGGATCCAAATGTATCGAACACCGTACCTACATCGATGAAGGGCGCGATCTCCAATTCGGTCATGGTTCCGGCGATACGTTTTTTGAGGATTTGAATGCGCTCCTCAACGTTAAGGAGCGCAGAATGCTTGCCGATGAAGCGGTCGACGCCGAATCCTCGAAGAGTTGTTTCTCCACCGAGACTGCTTTGTTCAAAAAATGGGACCCCATCTCCAAAGACGGCCTGAATTTTGGCATGAGTCACAAACGTAAATCGCTCTGAGAGTTGACTTGGGTAGAGACCCGTATACTCGGCGTGGTATCGCTGGAACGTGGCTCCAATATCTTTTCCGATGTTTTGGTTCAACTCAGCAAATGCAGTCATCAACGTGCCGTGAGTTGGGGTGTCCCGATCATCCCTCGAATCGTAGAGAGCGCCCACGCGATGTCCGACGATGGTTGCACCGTCAATCCCGGCTATCAGAGGGAAGGTGTCATCGATAAAGGGAAGAGAATCGATACCACCTCGTTGAATATCAACATCTCGAAAACGCTCTGTCAGTTGGATCTCGAAGTGATCCGTAAGCTGATATCCAAGCGTCATGCGCATGAGGCCTTCCTGATTCGTGTAGTTGGTTTCATCTGATTGGCGGCTCTTGTTTGAAAGCCCAAAAAACCGTGCGGTGGCATCTTTAAAAAATCCGCCTTCCACTTCAAGGGTGACACGTGGGTGTCCGAAGAAATAATTGCGATACCGAGCAACAAGTTTTCGTTCGATGGTCTCCGTGTATGACGCGATCAGGCGATAATCGCTGTCATCGGTTGGAAACCCAATCAAGTTAAGGCTTGCTCGAGACCCCAGAAACTCATTGAAGACATACATTGGGGCCACAATCGTACGAATCTCATCATTCTCGTCGCGGGAGACCAGTACCGGCAGCGCGCCGTATTCATTGCCGCCGTTCTCAGACGTTGCGATGATGGGAAGAAAAAAATAAGATGTCTCGGTCTCCGACGCGTGGCAGATTCCCGTGACCAACAGCACGCCGGCGATAAGCCATGGCCAATGCCAGGTACAGCGCATGAATAGCTCGTGACTTAGGGAGAGGGAGAGGGATAGGGAGAGGCCGACGTCTTCTCTCGAAGGCGTTCGATCAATGTGATGAAGGACCCAGAGCGGATAATCCGATCAAATTGCTTGCGAAAATTCCCCACGAGGCTGACACTTTCAATGATGACATCATAGACTAGCCATTCCCCATTTTTGTGGCGCATGCGGTACTCCACGGGTATGGTGCCTGATTTGGTCACGATCTTAGTTCTGACTCTGGCAAAATCCTTCCTGATTGTTTCGTCGAGATATTCCACCTGTTCGTCCGACCTGGATTCTATGATGGTGATGTAGGAATTCATGAGCAGGGCACTAAGCAGTGAGGTGAACTCGAGTTTTTCCTCGACAGACTGTTCCTTCCAGTGTTTCGGCAGGGTTCGTTTGGCCATGGCTTTATAGTCAAATCGCGTGAGCAGAATGTCTTGCAAGCGGGTTCTACGTTCGGCGGTCTTCTCAACTGGTGAAAACTGGGGGTCTTCCAAGACGGCTAGGAGCGTATTTGTCGTCTCT
>DTRN01000073.1 GCA_012965905.1 Nitrospirales bacterium
TTTAACCGTGGGATCCGCGGGACCCCGGTGTTTGCCTGCGGGCGGATCTATGATCCAGCGCTGGGCGAGACGGTCATTACTCGAGGCGTTGCGGATGGGATTGTTGTCTCACGTGGGATGTTTGCAGATCCCGACTGGGTACTAAAAGCTGAGGAGGGACGAGCGGCCGATCTGCTCCACTGCATTCCAGACTGCTACGAATGTATTCAGACACAGAAAACAGGGGCAACCTGTGCGGTGTGGCCTTACGAAATAAAAAAGAAAGGGATTTGGGATTAATTCATTGTTGGGTCTGGAGGCATACTCGCATAAATAGAATATTCTTCGCTCAAAGACGCAAGCAACGTTGACCACACTCGGGCGGGTTCCATGTCGAAGATGAATTTCTGATCTGCGGGAACCAGCTTCCAGGATGATTCCCCTAATTCAGACTCCAACTGGTTTGAACTCCATCCGGCATACCCCACATAGGCGCGAATAGAATTTGGCGACGACAAGGAGGCAAGCATGTCTTCAAGAACGGTTAACGAGCCTCCGAGATATATGCCGTCGGCTACGTGTTCAGATTCCGGAACCTGCTCCTCACCACGGCACAGTGTCATGATGTGGTCCGGTTGAACGGGACCGCCCGAATAGATGACATCTAACGTCGAACGAGTGCCGTCGATACTTGGAATGGCCTCAGATAGCCTGAGCGTTGTCGGTCGGTTGACCACGACCCCAAGGGAGCCTTGATCGTTATGCTCGCACAGCAGCACAACTGTTTGACTGAAATTGGGATCACGAAGCTTGGGGTCTGCGATAAGAAATATTCCCTTTTTCAGTGGCATTGTCATATCAGTTCCCACAGCAGGCGATGCGTACTTGATGCTCTGTATCTCTGAATATGATAAAAGGATTTTTCGCGTGAGGCAAGGCATCCACATGCTGGCCCGATTCACGTTTTCAGTCGACCCGAGGAGAGGCTAACATCACGCAATGTTCTTTGTCTTATCCAAAACATTACAGTATTTCATTTTTCCTTTAACCTTGGTGCTTCTCGCCTTGATTGCCGTCTTCGCGCTCTATTATCGCAAGCACACCCGAGCAGTATTTGGGGCGCTGATAGTGGGCCTCTATGTCCTGTGCATGCCGATTACATCAGGCTCGCTGGTGGGATGGCTGGAAGGTCCGCGTCCCTCTCCTGACATTTTTGAGCAGAAGTATGATGTTGCCGTGGTGCTGACCGGAATGCTCAACCTCGGGTTAAGCACAGAAGGCAATCTCGAATTTCAAGAGGGAGTCGATCGAATTTTAGCCGGTATTTCCGTGGTGAGACGTGGGATCGCGGATCAACTCCTCATTACGGGCGGAAGTGGAAGTCTGTTGGATCAAAGCAAAAGTGAAGCCGTGCTCCTTAGGGAGTTTGCGATGGAGGCTGGTCTTTCCTCGGACCAGATCATCATCGATCCAACCTCCCGAAACACACATGAAAATGCCGTCAATACCGCCACACTGGCTCGCGAACGCGGGTATGGCAAGATCCTTCTGATCACGTCTGCGTTCCATATGCGAAGGTCAGAAGCAGCCTTCAACAAGCAGGGGCTCTTCCCCGTCGTCTATCCCGTAGATTTCAGGACCTCTGGCACCATCAGCGTATTCAGTTTCTTGCCCTCAGCAGGTGCATTAAGCGGAATCACATGGATGATTCACGAGCTGGTGGGGCTGGCTGTCTACCGAATGCAGGGGTACATTTAGTGAAAGCGGAGCACGTGACATTATGCTTAAGCGTTACGATAACGGGACTAAACACTCTTCGGTATCATTTCTAGGATTATTCACGACTTGGCTTACTGGATAGGCTTCCATCGCATCTTCCAGAAATGGGCGCAGTAGGATCTGCAAGCTCTCCACATCGCTTGTCTCGTGATCCAGCCACTGTCCGTAGTTTTCCGGACCGATGATAACAGGCATGCGAGCATGGATCGGCGATAGCATCTGATTTGGCACTGTTGTAATGATGGTGCATGATTCGATAGCGGTGCTTCCGCCTTTTCCCACCCACAAATCCCAGAGGCCGGCAAGTGCGAAGGGCGCACCATCCTTCATGCGGATGTAATGGGGTTGTTTTCCTCCATCTGTGCTCTGCCACTCGTAGTACCCGTCTGCAGGTACTAAGCATCGTCGACTGCGGAACGGTCCACGAAATGAAGGTTTGATCCTGACGGTCTCTGCCCGTGCGTTGATGATTCCATGGTCTGCTTTTCGCTCTCTCGACCAGCCGGGGATCAGACCCCAGCGTAGCTCCACGAGTTCTTTCACACCACCAGCGGCGATGCGGACAAGAGGAATTTGCTGTGTTGGTGCGATGTTATATCGTGGCTTGAGTTCCTGCGTGCTCTCGACCGAGAATAGCATTTCAATGAGGTGAGATGAGGTGGTAAGTGTATAGCGGCCACACATGCGACACATCATAACTCACGGGAGGAGTGATTGACATTTCAAACCGACGATTGCAGGGTAAACGTGAAATGAAAACTCTGGACCATCTCTTGCAGACCGCATTTGGCCTCTCGGTATTCCGCCCCTATCAGGAAGCAGTCTGTGAAACCGTCATCGAAGGGAGAGATTCTCTTCTTGTCATGCCGACCGGGTCAGGCAAGTCGCTTTGTTACCAATTGCCCGGTATTGCTCGGGCAGGGACGACCCTTGTCATTTCGCCTCTCATCGCGCTGATGGAGGACCAGGTCGCAAAACTGAAGGAAGTCGGTTTACGAGCCGAACGCATTCACTCCGGACGCGACAGAAGCTTATTCCAACACATCACCGCAAAATATCTTGAAGGGCATCTCGATTTTCTTTTCATCGCACCGGAGCGCTTAGGCGTTTCCGGCTTTTCTGAGATGCTTGTGAAGCGCAAGCCTATTCTTGTCGCAGTTGACGAAGCGCACTGTATTTCGCATTGGGGTCATGACTTTCGCCCGGACTATCGTATGCTGGGCCAACGTATTCCCCAGTTTCGGCCGGCTCCGGTCATTGCTCTGACTGCAACGGCTACACCAGTTGTTCAGAACGATATTGTCACTCAACTAGGCATGGAGAATGCTGCGCGTTTCATTCACGGTTTCCGACGCACCAACATTGCTGCCGAAGTCGCTAAGATGCGGCCATCAGAGCGACGTGAGACGGTTCGACGGATTCTCCGGGATAGTGGAAGACCTGCCATTGTGTACGTTCCGAGTAGAAAAGAGGCTGATCTTCTCGGAGAGGCACTTCACGAGGACTTTCCGGCTGCCGCCTACCACGCGGGGATGTCTTCAGCGGAACGAGAGCGTGTCCAGGCGGAATTCCTGTCGGGAACCTTGGATGTCATTGTCGCCACCATTGCGTTTGGCATGGGGGTGGACAAACCAAATATCCGTACGGTGATACATACGGCTCTTCCCGGCAGCCTAGAAGCTTACTACCAAGAAATCGGCCGTGCGGGCCGAGACGGTAAACCCTGCCGTGCCGTATTGCTTCACTCATATGGAGACCGACGCACACACAATTTTTTCCACGACCGCGATTACCCTGACCCAGTGGTTCTCGGAAAAATCTTTGAGGCGTTACACGCCGGAGCCCAGCCCAAAGAGCTTGTGCGTGACGAGGTTAACCTTGCCGCAGATATATTTGAACGCGCCCTTGAAAAGCTTTGGGTTCACGGAGGCGCCGTTGTCGATCCTGAAGAGAACATTGTGCGTGGTGAAGAGTCCTGGAAGGAGACGTATCAACTTCAGAAGGATCACAAGCTTGCTCAGCTTAACCAGATGGGACGATATGCCGACGGCCACGAGTGCCGAATGCTGCATCTCATTCAACACTTTGGCGATCGGACTGATTCTGAAATACCGTGTGATCTCTGCGATGTCTGTGCGCCCGGCTCCTGTATGGTGCGTGCGTCTCGACGGCCGACGCCCGACGAAGAGCAGACCATGTGTAAAATCTTAGGCGTTCTGAGAGGCCGCAATGGACTCTCGACGGGGCAGTTGTACCGGGGAACGTGTTCCGACAACGCCACAGATCGCCGAACATTTGAGGGGCTTTTGCTGGGCCTGTCACGCGCCGGATTCATAAAGGTGAATGATGACAGCTTCGAGAAAGAGGGGCACGTCATTCACTTTCAGCGCGCCTATCTCACTGAGGGCGGTTATGCGGCGGAACAGCAGGAGGTTGCCGGGATTCGGCTCACTGAACACCCCGCACCGAGGTTAAAACCTCGCCGTAAACGTGGACACGACCGCGGCAGCAAGGCGGCAGTCGTGCCAAGGAAGGCACAACGACAGCCACAACCATCTGTGAAAGATGCTGCGCCGGAACTGATTGTGGCGCTCAAGACGTGGCGGCTCGCTGAAGCCAGAAAGCGCGAGATTCCAGCCTTCAGGATTCTGTCTGATCGTGTGTTACGTGCGATTGCAGCGGCGAAGCCGGAAAATGAAGAAGATTTACTGGTCGTGTCGGGTGTCGGTCCAATATTAACGCGGGTTTTTGGGGACAAAATCCTTGAGATTGTGAAGGAAAGCGCGGCTTATTAGTCGACTCAAAATATTGCAACTGGTTTGAGTAGGGGAGGGAATGTTATATTGTGCCGCGGTTTTTAGTGGTGTCTTACGGCTTAAATGACAAACCTTAGAGGAGAACTAGGGGCAAATCATGACATCTACTGACGTCGTTCAAATGCTGGTTGATTCAGACTTTAATTTTTATACTGGAGTGCCGGACTCGATGCTGGCCGGTATCATTGCGGTGTTGACTGCTCAAGGACGCTATGTTTCTTCTGTTCGAGAGGATGAAGCTGTTGGCATAGCCGCGGGAGCCTTTCTTGGAGGAAAGCAACCTGTTGTTCTGATGCAGAATTCTGGTCTTGGAAACTGTCTCAATGCGTTAACGTCACTCAATCTCATTTATGCCATGCCCTGTCTCTTGCTGATTTCTTGGCGTGGATATCAGGGGAATGATGCGCCAGAACACCTCGTCATGGGTGAGGTTTGTACGAAGATCCTTGACACAATCTCTATTCCTTCTCGGCTGATTGCTACGGATACCCTTCAGAATGATATTGGATGGGCACGGGACCATATGAAGTCGAAGCGGACTCCGGTAGCCCTGATGTTGACGCAAGGTGTACTGGCATGACACGTGCCGAAGCGATTCATGCCGTTCTCAGCAAGCTCACGGATGAGCTGGTGATCGTGTGCAACGGATTTCCCTCGCGGGAAGCGTTTGCCTTTCGGGATCGTCCCGAACAGTTTTATATGATTGGATCGATGGGACTTGCTTCTGCCATTGGTGTTGGTATTGCTCTTGCCAAACCTACACGGACCGTCGTGGTGTTGGACGGTGATGGCAGTGTTCTTATGAACATGGGGACTCTCGCCACCATTTCAGCGCATCAACCAAAAAATCTTCTGCACATTCTGTTTGACAATGAAGTCTATGGAAGTACTGGAGATCAAGCGACCCTGTCCAATATCGTGCCGCTCGACGCTGTTGCCAAATCCTGTGGATATGCATCCGTGAATCGGGTGCTGGAAGAGCACCTCGTGAGACCAACCGTTGAACAGATGTTGAACGCTCAGGGACCGGGGTTCTTGTTGGTCAAGGTCTCCACACAAGTAGGTGAAGTCCCACGTGTCGATGTCGATCCTGATGCGATGACAGAACGGTTTATCAAAGCTGCCAACGGAATGCCACCGTGATTCTTCTGAATCCCGGGCCGGTAAACGTGTCTGCGCGTGTGCGGCAAGCGCTGCTTCGTGATGACATTTGTCATCGTGAGGAGGAGTTTTCGTCTCTTCTGCGCGACATCCAATCGAAGCTCATTCAGGCATTTGCGCACGATCAAGACTATCTCGCTGTCGTTATTTCATGTTCCGGTACTGCGGCGGTCGAAGCCGCGATTTCGTCGGCTGTCGCACCGGGAACGAAGGTCCTTGTGATCAAGAACGGAGTCTATGGCGAGCGAATGGCAGAGATCGCCCGAGCGTACCGTCTTGGCCGGTTTGAATTGGCCTCTGATTGGACCCAACCGCCGCCGCTCGACCAGATTGAGATGGCACTCAATGATGATCCATCGATTCAGGTCATCGCGATGGTGCACCACGAAACAACAACCGGATTACGGAACCCAGTGGAGGCTGTTGGGGAACTTGCCCACCGCTATGAAAAGGTCTTTCTCGTTGATGCGGTGAGTGCAATTGCGGGAGAGCCCATTGACCTTGAAGCGAGCCATATCGATATTCTTGCCGGGACAGCTGGAAAGTGCATTCAAGGGTTCCCAGGGGTTTCGTTCCTGTTAGTGCGGGATGCTTTCATGGAAACCATGCGGACGTATCCAAAGCGGTCGGTATTCCTGCACCTTCCTTCCTATTGCCGGGAGGACGATGTTCCCTCAGTTCCGTTTACCCCATCGGTTCAAATCCACTATGCCTTTCACGAGGCCCTCGTAGAACTCTTGGACGAAGGGGTTGATCAGCGGATCGATCGATATCATCGTGTCTCGCGTTATCTTCGGGAACGTTTTCGCGGTCTCGCTTTGCAATGTCTGGTTCCAGAAGAACATGGCTCTAATACCATCACGGCGGTTTGGTTGCCGGCACCGCTCACCTATGTTGAACTTCACGATCAACTCAAAGCCAAAGGGTTTGTGATTTATGCTGGGCAGGGCGCGTTGCATTCCAAGATTTTTCGCGTTGCCAATATGGGGGCATTAACACAATCAGACTTCGAAGGATTTATTGGCGCGCTGGAACAGGTATGTCAGAACACGGGTGTCGAAACATGAGAGCAATTATTCTTGCGGCGGGTGTTGGGCGACGTATGGCTCCTGTGACTGACTCCATGCCGAAGTGCCTCATGCCTTTTGGAGGCCGTTCGCTTCTTGCATGGTACTTGGATGGGCTCCAATCTGTTGGGATCACCAATGCCTCGATTGTGGTGGGGTATCGCAAGGAACAGATTATGGAGGAAGCGACGGTTGTCGCTCCTTCGATGTCGATCCGGTGGGTCATCAACGAGGAGTTTCGCCGAGGAAGTATCTACTCGTTATGGGTCGCTCGAACAGAATGTGATGATGATGTTCTGGTTATGGATGCCGATGTTCTATTTCCCAGGGTCTTTCTGACTCGTTTGTTGGAGTCTGCGCATCCCAATGCCGTTCTTGTGGATCAACATGTGACGCAACGTGATGAGGAACGAATGGTCATGGTGCGTGAGGGACGGGTTGTCGCGTTGACGAAAACACCACCCGTTGGCGCAGTTTCCCACGGAGAGGGTGTTGGGTTTCTCAAGATTGCGGCCTCACATGCGGAATGTATTGGTGAGACTCTCAACCCGTATATTTCAAGTGGAAATCTTGATATTGAGTATGAGGACGCGCTAGGAGAATTTTTTGAACGTGTCGACGTTGGATATGAAGAAATCGGCGATATGTCGTGGATAGAGATTGATTGTGTGGCGGATCGGGATCGAGCCCAGGCCGATGTGTTGCCGGGTATTATCCGTCTCGATGAAGCTCACGATGTGTCGGTATTGTAGGAGAAAGGGAAAGACAGATGACTCCGGAAGAGATAGAGCCCATTATTGAAAGCGAATATGCATACCTGCGGACGGAATATGACAATTGGAGTCCGACGACAGGCGAGGAACATGATTTGGAGTTGGTGGCACATGCGTTGCGTGTGTTGATTCATAAAAAGGTGGTTGAGACATCGACGTCTGAGTTTATTGCGCTAGGCGCGCAGCAAAACGAGGATGGTGGGTGGGGGCAAACCGGCGCTGCTAACGAAAGCAAGATTTGGGTGGCTGCCTTCTGCGGCCTCATGCTGATTCGCGGAAACCAGGTTTTGGAGTATGAGCGCATTTCGGGGTCCGTTCAGCTCGCGATACGGTATTTTCTCGATACACAACAGCCGGATGGGAGATGGTGTGATCCTTCTTGGGCAGATCTAGATGCCACCAGTCATCCCGTGAGTTTTTTCAATGTTGTGCTCGTGTTAGGGAAAGAGTTCGGTACGACGATGCGAAAAAAGGTGCTGGAATCTTGGAAGAAGGGGATGCAATTCATCCTCGATAGTCAGGCGGACGATGGTGGGTGGTATGACCAAGAGTTTCACCCAACGGGCGTCGAGATTACCGCACACCTTATTCAGGATTCATTGGTCGCCGACGTGATGATCGAAAACGTCATGCGGGTGAGTCGCCCATGTCGTAAAGGCGCGCAACTTCTCTTGTCTCTCCAGTCAGAGAGCGGATCCTGGGACAACGATAACGTCGATCACACCATGGACTGTACGCGATCCCTGATGTTGGTATCGCGCATGCTTGGAATCGAACGCGAATGCGATCCCGCGATCCAAGCCGGCATGGATTGGATTATGCAACACAAGAACGAGCAAGGATGGCCGGATTTCCCAGGCATGGATACGAATCTTGAGCGGACCTGTGATGGGCTGGATACGATGCTGAAATATCTTGCCTACAGTGAAGAAGATTGCATGAAGATTATGCGGTATTGGGGATATCTTGCATGAGTGAGTCGCCAGATGCGGCAGCTTCTCAGCCGGTCGTATTGGCGGATGCCGACGACATTCAAGAAGGCGGGCGGAAAGAAGTTGTGGTCGAGAACCGGAAGATCGCGATCTTTAACGTCGATGGGCAATGCTACGCTGTCAACGCGATATGCCCACATCGTGGAGGACCCCTGATTCGAGGAACGCTCGACGGGTATAGACTACGTTGCCCCATTCATGGGTGGGCGTTCGATATCCGGACAGGAGATAGCAATGGTCGTCCTCACGATCTCGAAATATTCCCGCTACGTTGCGAAAATGGACGATTGGTTGCCGAGGTGTAATCCGTGGCATCAGTCGTTCGTACAGATGGCCTTGTCGATCGGTATTTCAATCGCAAGTGTTCTCGTCCTCTGACCAAGCTTTTCCTGAAGACTCCCCTCACTCCCAATGCCATTACGCTCCTGGCCATGTCCATCGGCTTGGCTTCGGCAGTCGCATTTGCCTACGGCGGAAACACCGCAGGAATCATTGGGGCGTTGCTCTTGCAGCTTTCATCGGTGGTCGATTGTTGTGACGGTGAGGTCGCAAGAATCAAACATCTTGAATCACCATTTGGGGATCGTTTGGATGTGCTTGCGGACAACGTGGTTCACGTTGCCATTGTCGCAGGCATTACGTGGACTGCATATAACGAGGAAGGATCGGTCTACTTGGTGTTGGGATTGATGGCTGCAACGGGCATGTTGATTGATTTGTTCGTGATGCTTCGAGATTCTCCAGCCAATGCCGCCACAGAATCTAGAATAAACAATCTTCTCGCGCAATTGGCGAATCGAGATTTTTCTGTCTTGATTCTGTTTCTTGCGCTGATATCGAAGCCAGAGTGGTTCCTTTGGCTCGCAGCGATCGGCTCACATGCCTACTGGCTGTTATACCTCTGGCAACGTCGGCGTGCTGTAGAGGATGTCGGAAAATCTCAAGAATTACTTTAATTGAGGGGCTACAAACTGGAGAATATTAGAAGAGATCGTCTGCCCAGGACAGATAACGCTGAGCACGTCGTTGGGCAATCACGTTGGCGAGGCGTTGCTCCGGAAGAATGGTGGCTGGCGTTGTCACGACGTCGGTGAGTAACTGTTCGAACAACTCGCGGTTTTGGGTTTGATGCGCGTAGTAGAACGCGTAGAGCACTTTGTGCATGAGAAAGGTATCATTAAGTTGGATTGCCCGTTCGAAGTGATCCCTTCCCTTTTCAAAATCTCCCCCAAACAGTCCAATTCGAGAGGCATAGAAGGAACCAAGCGCGAGGTGCGTTCCGGCGTAGAAGAAATGTTCATCAAGTTCTTGTACCCGTTTGAATATCAGTTCGATTTGTGGGAGACGGATAATGAGTTCGGGCTGATCACGCCCCAAATTCACGGCTCCGGCAAGACCAAATCCGGCCCAGAAAAGCGCAGGAACGAGATCGCGGTCATTAATGTTTTGTAATGCCGCCTCGAGGGCCTCAGGTGATTGGTCCATCACCGCAGGGAAATGATCATCATCGAGCGCTAAGAGGCGAAGCCCATAATTCATGCCGCGGAGATATAGTCCCCGCCCACGGATAGTGAGGACTTCTGCACGATCCGGATCACTGTCCTTGACTGTTTCAATCCCATCTTCGATGAACCCAAAGGCGTAACTCCCCCATCCTTGAGCAAGGAGTTCGAGCAGGTGGCGATTGTTCGGGGAGGATTCGAGAAAGCCTTCAAGCAGCTTCAACTGTGCGGGAATGGCGTCCCGTGCAACCTCAAAATCTTCTTCCGTCTCTAATGACGGGAGAGCCGCCTTCAGCATTGGCGACATCTGGTTTACCATTAAGGTATTGAGGCTGCAGCCACTCATCACCAAAAGGATGGAAGCCGCGATGACCAGTATTGTCTGCCGTGTCACGCTTATAGCCATCGTGAGGGCATGATAGGGCGTGCAGTTTGGGAAAGTCAATGAAATACGCGACCTTGCCTTTGCACAGGCAATATTGCAGGATATAAGAATTGTCATCTGACGTTTTTTGATGTGAAATGCATGTTAGTTCATGCCGGTGAGGAGGAGGAATTGTAATGCGGTGTAGCAGAACACAGTGGAAAGTTGGAATGGTGGGAGCGATCTTCGTCATGCTTATTGGGGGAAGCGTGCAGGCTGAGATTTTGGCGAACGTGAATGGAATCGGGATTTCATCAGATCGTCTCGACCAGCGAATACAGACGCTTTCTACTCAGGAACAGCAGCGAGCGAAGACACCACAAGGAATGCGAATCGTCTTGCAACAGATCATTGCCGAGGAAGTCCTGTATCAGGAAGCGCAGCGAAACCACATTGGTCGCTTGACCCCCGTGCTCGATCGGATTGAACAGGCGCGCCGCGAGGCGATGGTGGGTGAAATGGCTAGCCGGATGCTTCAAGCGCAAGGAGATATCGAGGCCGTGCGCGCGCATTATAATGCCCATAAACAGGACTATAAAAGGGTTCGAGCGAGCCATATCGTAACTAATTCCATTGATGGCATTAAAGAAGCACGATCGATGTTGGGGGAGGGAATGGACTTTGCAGCGGTTGCGAAAAAGTTCTCCACAGATCCATCAGCGGCCAGCAATGGTGGGGACTTAGGATTTTTTACGCACCAAATGATGGTGCCGGCCTTTGCAGACGTGGCCTTTTCCATGAAGGTAAACGAGCTGAGGGGCCCAGTCAAAACACAGTTTGGGTATCACTTGATCAAGTTGGTAGACATTCAATCGCCAGGAGATTTCGATGCGTTGGGGGAAAACGAGCAGCGATTGATTCGACGGGAATTATTTCAACGTCACCTCGATACACTCCATACCAAAGCTAAAATTGAAATGTTTGACGCAGCGGTGAGCAAGTACATGGACGGGCCGAAACCATCTGGAGTCAGTCAAACAAATGTTGAGGATGCCGGCCACGACGAGTAGTGTTCACGCCTCTTTTTTCCTTATCCTTCGTGGTTTGACGCCATTTCTGGGGAGGTGCTACGCTTTTAACTGTTTGATTGAAATGTGCATTGTCGATGATTGATATTCGTGCGATCAGAGAGTCCGAGGATGAGGTTCGACAGCGTCTCGGGGATCGGGGACAAGAGGTCAATTGGGATCGTGTGCGCGAACTCGACGCGACACGGCGAGACCTTGTCACGCGTGTTGAAGAAAGAAGACATCGGCGAAAGACTCTTCTCGGTGAGATCGGAATACAGAAACGCGCTGGGAGCCCTGATAACCCAGAGATACTGCGAGAAGTCGAAGAGCTTGCTGATCAAATCAAGCACGATGAGGCGGGGATCACTCCGACAGAGGATGAATTGAACGATCTGTTACTCCAGATTCCGAACATTCCACACGAGACCGTGCCAGTTGGAGTGGATGAGACCTCGAACATTGAGTGTCGGCGTTGGGGAACTGTCCCCGAGCTTACGTTTTCGCCTGAGCCGCATGTCGAACTTGGGGAGTCACTTGATATCTTGGACTTTAAACGTGCCGCAAGGATGGCTGGCAGTCGGTTCGTCGTGTACAAAGGGGATGGGGCCAGACTCGAACGAGCCTTGATTAACTTCATGCTTGATCTACATACGCAACAGCATGGGTATACCGAAGTCATCCCGCCCTATCTCGTCAATAGAGCGGGAATGACAGGAACAGGACAGTTGCCGAAGTTCGAACATGATCTGTTTCATATCCCCAGCGATGATTTGTTTCTGATTCCGACGGCGGAGGTATCGATTACCAATATCCATCGTGAAGAAATTCTTGGTGAGTCGGCATTGCCATTACGGTATGTTGCCAATACTCCATGTTTTCGGCGCGAGGCCGGGTCATATGGAAAAGATACGCGCGGGCTGATCCGGCAACACCAATTTAATAAAGTGGAACTGGTGAGTTTTACCAAGCCGGAGGAGTCGTATGATGAACTTGAGCGTCTGCTTACCGACGTCGAAACGGTGTTGCAGCAATTAGGACTCCATTATCGTGTGGCCACATTGTGCTCGGGCGACATGGGATTTGCTGCGGCAAAGACCTACGACGTAGAGGTCTGGATGCCGGCGCAAGGCGTATTCCGTGAAATCTCGTCATGTTCGAATTTCGAAGCATTCCAGGCACGACGTGCGCGAATTAAGTTTCGACCGGCAGATGGAAAAACAGAGTTCGTCCACACCCTGAACGGATCGGGTTTGGCCATTGGGCGTACCGTGGTTGCGATTCTCGAAACCTTTCAGCAGGAAGATGGATCTGTCCTTATTCCAGAAGTGTTGAAGCCCTATATGGGAGGATTAGATAAGATTGAAAAACATTAACGGAGAGGTGCGAGAGCGGACGAATCGGGCGGTCTTGAAAACCGCAGTCCTTCACGGGACCGTGGGTTCGAATCCCACCCTCTCCGCCAACATTTAGATTACAAGACAGGACGGAGAGGTGGCCGAGTGGTCGAAGGCAACGGTTTGCTAAACCGTCGTAGGTTAACGCCTACCGAGGGTTCGAATCCCTCCCTCTCCGCCGTCACGCGTGACGCGTTAAAGTGTACTAAGGCTATGGAACGTCGTGCCTCCTTACATACGATTGGGTGTCGTCTTAACCAATCTGAAACCGCTGTTTTTTCCCACCAACTTCGAACGTCAGGGTTTCAGGTGGTGCCTTTTGGGGAGCCCACTGATCTGTTCATTCTCAATACCTGTTCGGTGACTCATGGAGCGGAAGCGGATTGCCGTCGTGCCATACGACAAACCCTGCAGCGTTCTCCCAATGCATTTATTGCGGTGACCGGATGTTACGCACAGACCGGTGCGAGCACGCTAGGGATGATCCCCGGAGTCGATCTGATCGTCGGCAGCCAACACAAGATGGCTGTGCTCGACTTGATTCCCTCACTTGAGAAACGGAATGCTCCGGAAATTGTTCGTGGAAATCCAAATCGCAATGACTTTGTGATTGATGGGATTGGGCACTTTGAAACGACTCGAGCTACCCTGAAAGTACAGGATGGGTGTGACTTTATGTGTTCGTTTTGTAATATTCCGTTTGCGCGAGGACGGGAGCGCAGCCGCACGATGGACGATCTGTTGCGGGAAGGACAGGCGCTGGTAGATCGTGGCCACAAAGAAATTGTGCTTTCTGGGGTCAATATTGGACAGTATGAGTCGGAGGGAAATTCGTTTCTTGACGTGATCAAATACTTGGAGAAGGTTTCTGGGATTGTTCGCATCCGGATCTCATCGATCGAACCCACCACCATTCCAGATGCCTTATTAGAGCATATGGCTCAATCTTCTATCCTCTGTCACTATCTCCACGTCCCTCTTCAGTCTGGAGATGACGACGTGTTGCGTGGTATGCAGCGACGCTATTCGGTTTGTGAATATGTGGAATTCATCGAGAAAGCTGCACACATCATTCCTGGAGCGTGTTTCGGGACTGACGTGATGGTCGGCTTCCCGGGGGAAGGCGAAAATGAATTTGAACGTACCGTCGACGTCGTTAATGCGCTACCGTTTTCCTATTTACACGTGTTCAGCTACTCAGAAAGACCAGGGACAGCGGCAGAAAAAATTGTAGAGAAGGTGCATCCACGTATCGTTAAAGCGCGAAGTAGGAAGTTAAGAGACATTTCCCAAAGCAAACGACTTGCCAGTTGCCAACGGTATATCGGAACGACTGTGTCCGTTCTGTTCGAACAGCGAGACAGTGATGGTTGTTGGATTGGGCTCACGGGTACATATGTCCGTGTGAGTGTCCGAGCGGACGAAGAGTTAGCAAACAAGCTAAGACCGGTTCACATTGCCGGGATGATGGGCGATAAAGCAGTGGGGACATTAGTTGCACGAAACTCGAGATCAGAAAAACACCTGGTGATGGTGTCATGAGCCGCGCAGTCTATCTAGAGACATTTGGCTGTCAGATGAATGAGTATGACAGCGATATCGTACGCACCATCCTCTTGCAACATGATTTTGAGTTCACAACACACCTCGATGACGCAGATGTAGTTCTGATGAATACCTGTGCGATTCGGGAGTCAGCACATGAACGGATTTATGGTCGACTTGCTGGATTAAAACGACTCAAGCGCGAGCGTGGTCTGGTCGTGGGCCTGCTGGGATGTATGGCCCAAAACCTCAAAGATGACCTCATGGAGGCCGATTCGGTTATCGATGTGCTCGTCGGTCCGGATGGGTACCGCAAACTTCCCGGCCTTCTTACGAAGGCGCTTGAAGAACATCGTTCTGGGATAGAAGTCACGTTATCAGAGTATGAGACCTATGCTGATATCATCCCTGAACGGACTGATGGCGTAACAGCGTGGGTCTCCATCATGCGTGGCTGTGATAATTTTTGTACCTTTTGTGTCGTGCCCTACACGCGGGGACGCGAACGTAGCCAAGATCCGGATAGTATTATTTTTGAAGTACAACAGTTAGTCAACAATGGAATCAAGCAGGTCACCCTGTTAGGCCAGAACGTGAATTCATATGCTGTAAATGGGACGGATTTCGCCGATCTGATCGTTCGCGTCGCGGATGTTTCCGGCATTGAACGAGTGAGGTTTACTTCGCCACATCCGAAGGATTTTCCTGACAAGCTTCTGGATGCCATTGTTGACCATCCACGCATTTGTACACATGTCCATCTTCCACTTCAGTCAGGAAACGATCGAATGCTCTCACTGATGAATCGGACTTATACACAACGAGAGTTTATCGACCTTGCCAGCCGAATGCGAGATCGTTGTCCGCATCTTACCTTGACGACAGATGTGATTGTGGGGTTCTGTTCGGAGACTGAGGAAGACTTCGTGGACACCTATCGCGTGATGGAAGAAGTCGAGTTTAACGCGGCATTCACGTTTATCTATTCAGAGCGAAAGAATACGATTGCGGCGCGACGCTATCCCGACGATGTTCCACACGCAGTGAAAGTAGATCGAGTCTCTCGCTTAGTTGAATTGCAAAACCGAACATCGCTTAAACTAAATCGTGCCGTGATCGGACAGGAGCGTGAGGTTCTGGTTGAAGGTGACGCGAGAAAATCCTCCGATCAGTGGATGGGAAGGACCGATGGCAACACCATGGCCGTATTTCCAAAAGCAGGGGAAGGAATATGCCCTGGGAAGAAAGCCACGGTCGTCATTTCCGATGCAACGTCACATACCTTGATTGGGGAGAATGCCACGCCGTTTCGATGAGAGTGTTCGTGAGAAGTTACGGTTTTACACGAATCGTGAGCACTGGCCGCATGAAGAGAAAGTGGCGATAGGAGCAGAGGGTTGTGCACCCGAGTTTAAATGTTCCTGATTCTTCTGCAATGAATTCAAGGACCATTTCGCCGCCTGGCAGGATCATGATTTTTTCCACGCCAAACGCGGACGGTGTGACTGAATGTTCGGTGTCGGGCGTTGTGAAAATTAATCGAACCTCGCTTCCTTGCGGCACCTCGATGACATCGGGGATAAAGCCCTTCACTGTTGCCACGATATTAAACTCCGCAATTTGGCTCTGTGCAGAGACATTTTCCGTGAACAAGAACATCATGATAATGAAGGGGAGAATTAAAAGTTGGTACTGTGGTCGGTAGAATGTACGTGTCATGATTGTCCCTCGGTTCGATGGAGGTTTGCGAACAAGTCTAGGGAAACCGTCTTCCCCGCAGTCTTGCGTATCTGATCGATAAGGATACCTTCTCGCAATCCATATTCGCTGACAAGAAGACTTGAGAATCCGAACTCTTCCATGGTGAGTTGAAGGATGAGGATTCCTGCAACAATGACATCCGCTCGCCCGGTTTCCAATCCTACCATCGTTCGACGTGCGACAATCGTTTTAGATAGGCATGCTTTCCTGATCCGTTGAATCGTTGCGAGTGGCAGCTGGTATTGATGAACCTTTCTCGGGTCGTAGATTGCCAGCTCTTGATCCATGGCCGCTAATGTCGTAATCGTTCCGGCTGTGCCGATCAGTATGCTCTCACCGACATTGCCGAGGCGCGCTTTGACCTTTTGCAGCCAGTCTACGATAAAATTTTGAGCCGCAGTGAGTTTCTCGTCGGGGATGGGATCGGAAGTGAGAAATCGCTCAGTTAAACGTACAACACCAAGATCAGTTGAATAGAGTCGATCGGATTGCCCGTCTCTAGCTGAGATAAATTCTGTACTGCCTCCACCGATGTCTATGAGGAGAATGTTAGTGACGGTAGGCGAGAGTCCGGCAGCGATACCAAGGAGTGTGTGTCGTGCTTCTTTTTCGCCTGAGAGGATTTCAACCTCAAATCCCACTTCCGTTTGCACACGCCGAAGAAAGTCATCTCGATTTGTGGCGTCTCGTGCCGCACTCGTTGCTATCGCAAGCGGTTGATTGATGCCGTGTTGTAGCAGAATTGGCCGCCAACGCTGAAGCGTTTGGATCGTACGATCCATGGCCGCATCCTGTAACGTTCCGTATTGCTGCAATCCTTCGCCTAGCCGCGTCATAACCTGATCTGAATACACCGCGGTCAGCCGTGCATCGGATTCCGCGCGCACAATAAGAAGCCGTACTGTATTGGTGCCGAGGTCAAGGCCGGCGATGTGCTGAGGTAAGGACCCGTCAGAAAATGGCGGAGACGAGGTCATGCATCCCACGTTGGGTCTCAGCATCATCGCTCATTGGGCGGACGATGGCTGCATCGCATGCTTGCTGCGGAGATATACCTTGATGAATGAGGTTTGCCGCATAAACCAGCAGTCGTGTGCTTACCCCCTCATCGAGGCCATGGTGCTTTAGATTGCGTATCTTTCCCCCAAGTTTGACCACACGTGCCGCCATGCTGGGATCAATTCCCGTTTCGTGGGCGACAATTTGGCATTCGAGGTCGGGTGGAGGATAGTCAAACTCGATGGCAAGAAATCGTTGTCTGGTGCTCTGTTTGAGGTCCTTGATCGCACTTTGGTAGCCGGGGTTGTATGACATCACCAGCATGAAATCGTCTACTGCGTTGAGAACCTCTCCGCGCTTTTCCACCGGGAGAATGCGTCGATCATCCGAGAGCGGGTGAATGAGCACCGTCGTGTCTTTTCTTGCTTCGACAATTTCGTCTAGGTAGCAGATGGCTCCGTGCTTCACGGCAAGACTCAGGGGGCCATCCATCCATACTGTCTCGTCATCCTGCAGCAGATATCGCCCGACGAGATCGGAAGCTGTGAGGTCTTCGTGACATGCAACGGTCACAAGAGGTCGTCCGAGCCGATAGGCCATTGATTGGACGAATCGGGATTTCCCGCATCCTGTCGGTCCTTTGAGGAGGAGCGGCATCCTGAGCCTTGCGGCGGTGCTGAACAGCTCAACTTCTCCGCCAACCTCAGCGTAGTATGGTTCTTGTCCCAGCAAATATGCGGCGAGCGCTGAGTGGGATTTTTCGGAGGACACTATCATGGTGATTGACCGGTATGCTGGAAATGCGGGAATAAGTAGATCACACGCGTTGGGAGTTCAATGCGTAGCGCTGGCGTGACGACGGGAGGCACGTACAAACGCACTAAACAGTCGTTGATTTGGCTCGGAGCGCGCGTATAGATGCTCAGGATGCCACTGGATCCCAACAAAAAATGTACGCATCGGTGCCTCGATTGCCTCAATAATTCCATCTGGAGCGGTGGCACTCACTGTGAGCTGTGGAGCCACCGTCTTCAATGCCTGATGGTGACAGCTGTTCACACGGAACTGACGACGGCCAACAATTCTGGCAAGACGACTTTTTGGAGCAATTGATATGGAATGAGCTGTACGGGCGACGGGTCCATCTGGCTTATGGTTCGAGGCGCGAGGTAGTTGGGTGGCGATATCTTGAACAAGGGTGCCTCCGAGTGCCACATTGACTGTTTGCATACCCCCACAGATTCCAAGCAAGGGGAGACTTGTCTTCCAAGCGGTTTTGGCTAGCGCGATATCAAACTCTGATCGCGCGGTGCTCATAATGGGATACGAACATATTGGAGGTTCCCCATACCATCGAGGATCGAGATCAGATCCGCTCCCAATCATCATCAACCCATGTAATTGTTTGGTAAGTAGAGGACGGAGTGTGTTCATGTGAGCATATGAAAGAATAATTGGAATCGCGCCAGCGTGTTCCAGAGCTTTGGTGTAGCGCTCTTGTACGTAATAAGTAGGGCTGCCTCCCCCAAGCGAATGACCCTCATCGCCAGCATGGAAATCTGGGCTGATGCCGATAATAGGTCTCATTTATTCTGTTTGTGCGTCTTGTGTCGGGGCTACTGTGTCTGTCAGGTCCATCTGAGGTCCTTCTTCGGTCTGAAGGGGGAGTCCCGCGAAGCGGATCGGTTCTTGCCCGCGAAGATGAGCGGGGGTTAAGACGTATGTCCCGCGAAACGCTGGGGTCCAGATGCGACAGGCGGCAAGCTCATCTCCACCAGAGAGACCATAGGCTGCGCTTCCAATTAGTCCACCAAGGATTGCGTATGTCACTTTTGCGGGGGTGTACAGCAGCGTGGCGAAAAAGGCGCCGATCCCAGCGCTCGCCACAGAGGCTGTGGATTCTGCACGGACGGAAGGTATCATGGAAAGCTGACAGACCAGCATCACCAAAATGACTGCTGTGAGTGCTCTCTTTGTCGAAAACGTCATCGTCTCGATCTCCTTTCCGGCATCAAATATTAAGCCATGTGGTGATTGTGGGCGTATTGTAACAACCGGTCTCCGGATCTACAACGTCGTGGTAGCACGAAACATACGGGATAACTTGACAATAGCCACAATTCGATGTCTAGTAGTCGGAAACCGATGAACTCTTCTCACGGGTCCTTCGTGATGATGCCGTCAACGAGATCCGATTCCCAAGTGATCGCGGTATCGCTGGGCATGTGTTTACGACGGGAGTGACCATAGACATCCCAGATGCGCAGGTCGATTCACGATTCAATCCAGAGTTCGATGAAGAAACGGGTTTTGTCACCCGGTCCGTGCTATGCGTGCCCGTGATTAACAAACGTGGTGAGGTCATTGGGGCAAGCCAAGCGCTCAGCAGAACAACCGGCCCATTCACCTACGAAGACGAATCACGCTTAAAAGCGTTCACGGCAGAGATCTCTTCCGTGCTTGAGAGTGCGCAGATGTTTGACGCGACAGAGAATATGAATGAAGGGAAACAAGGCTCGGTTGAAATAGTATCTGATGGGGTCATCACGTTTGATAACCAAGGCAACGTTATGACCTGCAACACTTCGGGCTTGAAGATCATGTGTGCAACCTTAGAGGACATTCTCCATCGGCCTGCGCACGAGGTATTTGCCGGCCCTAACGCATAGGTTGTTGAAAAGCTCGAACACGTGGCACAAACACACGCCGTTGATATGGCCGTGGACAGCGTACTGGAGTTCGCTGGAAGTACGCAGATGGTCAATATGACGCTTCTTCCGCTGGCAGACGCGGCAAAATCAGAAGCTGGTTCTATGGTGATATTCAAGGTCATTCCTCAATAGTACGACCATACGTTCACCATCGAACCCCTGCAAACCAACAGCGTTTTTCGCCCCACCCGCAGCTCCTCTTCGGAAATGCCGCCAGTGCAACATGGCCGCAGCTCATTCGCGCGCCCGATAGGTTTAGTTTTGCACCATCCACAATGACCGATATTATTTAGTTATGATATTGTATTAATTATATGTAGTTATATTACTATACGTAAAGTAGTACATAAAAAACTTTCTGTAGCTTACGTTTACGTGCACTCAGTTGAAAGGAGACCACATTGAGTAACGCGCAATCGATTCGTTTGTTCAAGGAGGCCGAGCGGCATCTTCCCGGCGGTGTCAATAGCCCCGTTCGGGCGTTTAAATCTGTGGGGGGGACTCCGCCGTTCATTGAGCGGGCCAAAGGCGCCAAGATTTACGATGCGGACGGCCGGGCCTATATCGATTATGTGCTTTCATGGGGGCCGATGATTTTAGGACACGCCCATCCCCAGGTTGTGCGCGCGGTGACCCGTGCAGCGGAAAATGGTATGAGTTTCGGTGCACCGACGGAACTCGAAATCAAACTCGCCAAACTCGTCAAGTCTGCCTTTCCGTCGATCGAACTCGTCCGCATGGTCAATTCCGGTACGGAAGCGGTGATGAGTGCCATTCGTGTGGCGAGAGGATTTACCAAGCGAGAGAAGATTCTCAAGTTCGAGGGGTGCTATCACGGTCATGCTGATCATCTGCTTGTGCGTGCAGGCTCGGGAGCTGCGACCCTGGGCGTCCCAGATAGTCTGGGTGTCCCGCCCATGACAGCGCGGCAGACCATCACCGCACCGTATAACGACATCACGACCGTCAAACGGATCTTTGAACGTGAAGGGAAGAACATCGCGTGTGTCATTGTTGAACCTGTCGCGGGAAATATGGGGGTGGTGCCGCCACGACCACGCTTTCTTCAAGGGCTTCGGTCCCTTACGAAGCAGTACGACAGCTTGTTAGTGTTTGATGAGGTGATTACCGGGTTTCGCGTGCATCGCGGGGGGGCGCAGGGCCTGTTCAAGATTGTTCCGGACCTCACCTGTCTTGGAAAGATTCTTGGGGGTGGTTTGCCGGTTGGTGCCTATGGAGGGCGGCGGGAGATTATGGAGCGTATTGCTCCGCTTGGGCCGGTGTATCAGGCGGGAACGCTGTCCGGAAATCCGTTGGCGATGACGGCTGGAATTGAAACGCTCACCCTCCTGCGAGCTCCAGGCGTGTATCGACAGTTAGAGGTGTGTGCAAAACACTTAGGGGCAGGACTCGAGGAAGAGGCGCGCCGTGCTGGAGTACCTGTGTGTTCAACCCGTGTCGGGTCGATGCTTGGTCTGTTCTTTACACGACGGCCGGTGGTTGATTTTGCCACGGCGAAGACTTCGGATACGAGCGTGTTTACGCGCTATTTTCACGGCTTATTAGATCGAGGGATCTACACTGCGCCTTCACAGTTCGAGGCGATGTTTCTTTCGATCGCACATACGCCTCAGATGATCGAACGGACGATCAGGGCTGCGCGGACCGTATTTCGGACGCTTGCGTAAGTGCTGCTACTTGTTTTTTTTGTTTTTTTGCTGTGGCTGCGATGGCTGCTTTTTCTTCTCGGGTGTGGGAGCGACCAAGAGGTATACCAAGATGATAAAACCGACACCGACAGCCGAGATGGCCATATAGGTTCCACTCATGGTTTGCTCCCCAGAAACTAAAGGGTGGAAGCATACCATCCCTCACTTTGCCACCGCAATGACGGACGTCACTCGTGCAGTTAGAGGCGCGTTTAGCTTGTTGACTTAGTCCTAGCCAGTTTGTAGACTAATTTTTATTGACAGCGCATAGTTTCATTTCAAGCGGAGAGTCTTGTGCCAACTTTAGAACACAAGCCCCACGTTCTTGCTCCCCAGTCGAAACAATCATTTGATAAGCGGTTGATCGCTGTGATCAACCAGATCAACGCGGCCAAAAATATCGATGAGATCGTCATCGATCTCAAAATTGTAATTCTTTCCCTCTTCGACGCCGATCGGCTAACTATCTACGCCGTTTCGCCGAACCGCAAGGAAATTTTTTCCAAGACCAAGACGACTGATGAAGTGCTCAAGATTCGTGTTCCCATGAGCAACAGGAGCATTACAGGATTTGTGGCTTCGGCAGGAAAGACTGTGAATATTCGTGATGTCTATGATGTCGTGGAGATCAAGAGTCTTCATGCTGAGCTGGAGTTTGATGGGAGCTGGGACAAGAAGACGGGGTACGTGACCCGACAGGTCTTGTGCGTTCCCATTTCGTTTCAGCAGAAAATTCTCGGTGTGCTGCAGCTCATCAATAAAACGACAGGCAACCGTTTTACGGCCGAGGATGCGGGATGGGCGGAATCAGTCTCAGAAGTTCTTGGTATTGCGTTTCACAATCACACCAAAGTCCAACGTCGAGTCCGAACGCGGTTCGATCTTCTTCTTGATGAACAACTCATTTCGCCTGAGGACTTGGAAGCTGCCTTGGTGACGCCGAGGAAGAGGGGGCACGATGTCGAATCTCTGCTAATCGCAGACTATGGGCTCGAGAAGACGGATATCGGGAAGTCGTTGGCTCAGCATTATCGCTGCGAGTTCATGGAGTTTCACGCGACGACTACGATCCCGCTCGATCTGACGGCTAAGGTGCAGGATAAATATGACTTTCTGAAACGGCAATTGTGGATGCCTATTAAGTTAGAAAACAACAAGGCCACGGTGATCATCGATAATCCCCAGGACCTCACCAAACTTGACAGCATTAAGCTGATCCTCAAGCCACTCATGATTGAGTATGTCGTCGGGCTGCGAGAGGACGTCCTCAAATATATTGCCCATGCGCAGGGCACAATTGTCAGTGAGGAGGGCTCGATTGAGGATCTGCTGACAGATCTTGAGGCTGACGACGATGAGGAAAGTGAAAGCGTCGAAGGAGAGTTGTCGGATTCCGATAGTGTCATCATTAAGGTAACCAATCAGATTATCCGCGATGCATACAGACTGGGCGTATCTGACATCCACATTGAACCCTATCCGGGAAAACGCCCCTGCGTGGTCCGCTTCCGGGTTGATGGTGCCTGTTTTAAGTATCAGGAAGTCCCAGCAAGCCATTCGCGCGCTCTGACGTCTCGACTGAAGATTATGGCTTCGCTGGATATTGCCGAGCGGAGGAAACCGCAGGACGGAAAAATTAAATTTAGAATCGATGGGACAAGAAACATCGAGCTTCGTGTTGCAACGGTTCCAACCCAAGGCGCCCAGGAAGATGTGGTCATGCGTATTCTTCCCGCGTCGGAACCACTGCCGCTGGCTCAAATGGGATTCTCAGACTACAATCTCACTGCTGTGCAAGAAGCGGCTGCCAAGCCGTATGGGTTGATGCTTGTTGTCGGCCCCACCGGCTCCGGCAAAACAACCACCTTGCATTCAGTGTTGGGCTATATCAACACCGTGGACCGCAAGATTTGGACTGCTGAGGACCCGGTTGAAATTACACAATATCAGCTGCGACAAGTCCAAATGCTTCCGAAAATTGGGCTGACCTTCGCCACAGCGATGAAAGCGTTTCTTCGTGCGGATCCTGATGTGATTATGGTCGGTGAGATGCGTGACGAGGAAACGGCGGGCACCGGCATTGAGGCGTCTCTTACCGGACATTTGGTGTTGAGTACCTTGCACACGAATAGTGCTCCGGAAACGATCACGCGTCTGCTGGATATGGGCCTGGATCCCTTTAGTTTTGCCGACGCGCTGCTTTGTATTGTCGCGCAACGTTTGGGACGAACCCTCTGTAAGTCATGCAAAGAGGCATATAGCCCTTCAAAAGAAGAGCGCCAAGAGCTGGCGGTTGAATATGGGGAAGAGTTTGCCTCGGAATTGAACTTAGATGACCCTGACCTTAAGCTCTACAAGCCTGTTGGCTGTGATAAGTGTAATAAATCAGGCTATCGAGGGCGAGTGGGTCTTCATGAAGCCTTGATTGGCACCGATCCCTTGAAGAAAATGATCATGGAGAGATCGAAGATGGAAGATCTTCGAACGCAGGCGATTAAGGAAGGGATGCGTACGCTGAAACAAGACGGAATTCAGAAGGTCACCAGGGGCCTTATTGACTTGAAGCAGGTGCGAGCAGTGTGTATCAAGTAATGTCTATTTCTTGTATTGCCTAGTTCAGCTCGGTTTCCGCTCGCGTTAATTTCCACCTTACAATCCTTCATTTGTTCGTGTACACTCCGGGTGTTTTGTGGTGTGATGTGTGAGTGCTGTTTAAGTCGTATCCGGCCATTTACCTCCATGTCGTTTCTGATGTGTTCACATCCCATTCTCTGATGACAGCGCGTGTCTGATCTTCTCGATTTTTCCAAGGTAAAAACGGTGCCGCTGGACACACGTCCGAGTAAGGTGGCACTTTCCGATGCCGCAACCCCATGGGTACAGGGGGGAACGCTTCAGGATTTTTTCTCGGGTCTTCCGGCCATTCTTGGCGCCAAAGACTTCCGTGAGGTTGTTCAGGCAATCGCAGACGCGCATTCAGCGGGTAGGGTCGTGGTCATGGGCATGGGAGCGCATCCGATTAAAGTTGGGTTGAATCCCATTGTCATTGATTTGATGCGACGCGGCATCATCAATGGGGTAGCCATGAACGGCGCAGGCATTATCCATGACTTTGAACTTGCCCTCGTCGGCCATACCTCGGAAGATGTGGACAGTGAAGTTCTGACTGGAAATTTTGGTATGGCTGAGGAAACCGGGCGTATGTTGAACGAGGCGATTCGTGCTGGGCATGCGCGCGGCCTTGGAATCGGGGCAGCGGTCGGACAGTTTATGGCCACGCATGATTGTCCACATCGCTCGATGAGTCTCCTCGTCGCCGCGGTCGAGACTGACATTCCGGTAACCGTTCATGTCGCGGTAGGGACCGATATTATTCACATGCATCCTGCGGTGGATGGTGCAGCAATTGGAGAAGGATCGCTGCGAGATTTTCGTACGCTCACCTCCCTCGTTGCGCGAATGAGTGGAGGAGTGTATCTCAATCTTGGTTCGGCCGTAATCCTCCCGGAAGTGTTTCTGAAGGCAGTGACTTTGGCGAGGAATCTCGGCCATTCCCTCAATGACATCACCACCGTCAACATGGATTTCATTCAACATTACCGACCGCGTGTCAACGTGGTCACTCGCCCCACCAAACCTGATGGGCGTGGGTATGCTTTGACGGGACACCACGAAATCATGTTGCCGTTATTAGCCGCGGCACTCATCGAAACGATCGGATCGTAAGTGGATATATCGCGGAAGGTCATTGCGTTGGCCCCAATGCCACCGGAGAAATCTGCCTATGCGCTGGCTCGGTATAGTCGTTCTCCGGATAGCATCGAACAGAGCCTTCGATGGGTCCACGAACACTCATCTGAGCGTTTCTGGGAACAATTCTATTTCGCATATGGGCATGGATCAATTGCGGACCTCGGCCATGTGACCATCTGCTTCGAAAACATCACAGAACTTGCAGCCATTCATATTGAAGATGAGCCGTTATGGGATGGACAGGCTAAATCAAGTCGGTATCAGGACTTCTCGAAGACTGGCGTGTTTATTCCTCCGGAAATCAAGGACTCAGAATTTGAGGCCTCGTTTGTACGCATTGCAGACCGGCTGACAGCGGCATACACTTCATTTTTTGAACCCATCAACGCGCATCTTCTTGAATCCACGCCCCGACCGGAGTCGATGGCGGTCGCTGCCTACGACCGGACTATGAAAGCCCGAACCTTGGATGTGACGCGTTATTTTCTTCCGTTGGCAAGCTATACGAACGTCGGGCAGGTGGTCAGCATACGGACACTTGAAAAGCAGATTTCTCGATTTCTCTCCTCCCACATTCCCGAGCTTGTTGCCATAGGGGAGGAATTGGTCTCGGCATGCCGGTCATCGCCCGTGAATATCTGGAATGAGCTTGAGGGCGGCAATCACGTGTCCAACGAGCCGCTTGCGCCAACATTAGCGCGGCATGCAAAAGCACAATACTATTACCGCGAGACGATGGCTGATCTCACACAGGTTGCCCGTGAGCGTGTGCGATTCGAGCAGATTGAGCCGGCAGATTCCGTCGAGCTTTCTGATCCTCATCATCCTTTAGACGAGCTTGTCACGACGCTGATGTATCGGGTGAGTCATTATTCCTATCGCCAGATTCTCAGAGCCGTTGAATCGTGGCCAGAGCACACAAAGAATGAAGTCGTCGAATTGAGCTTGCGTCGTCGCGGACCTTATGATGAATTGTTGCGAGAATTTCATTCCGGATACGCGTTTGTCTTCGACATCTTGATGGATGTTGGAGGATGGCGAGATCTCCACCGCCATCGTCGATGTCAGCAGATTCCCCAAGAATTCACCACAATTCATGGGTATGAGCTTCCACAGGAGTTTGGTCAAGCCGGACTCGACACACAGGTGCGCGAGACCTTTGATGCAGTGTTGAAGGAGATCAATGGGTTTCACGATGTTACCGACACAGTTAAAGCGTATTTGCTCCCGTTTGCCGGTCGAATGCGCTGCCTTTTCAAGATGGACTTTGCGGAAGCCGAATATATTTCGCGACTGCGTACTGGTGTAAAAGGCCATGCCTCCTATCGCCGGATTGGATGGCTGATGAAAGAGCGACTGGCCGAGCGTCATCCCTTTCTCGGTAATCTGATTGAGGCAACCCACCCGGATGTCGAAGACACCCTCACACGATAAAGCAGATTCTCAATCAGTTGGCCATACGGATGAACAGCGTACCCCCGTTCAGCGAGTAAGAGCGAAAATGTTTACGGCAATCGCATTGGGGATTGGTCTATTGGGCATTGCTGCCACTGCCGTAGTCTGGTTTGTGCTGTGGCAAGGGGAATCGGCAATAGAAATTGGAAACGATGGTGCTCCCATGGTACGAATTCCTGCAGGGTCGTTTGTGATGGGAAGCACACAGGAGCAGATTGAGGACGCCGTGAAAGAGTGTGGCCCCTTATGTAAATTGGAATGGATGAAACGAGAGTGGCCGCAGCATGAAGTCCAACTCGATGCCTATTATATCGATCAGTATGAAGTGACGAACGCGCGATATCTCGAATTCGTCAACGCGACGGGGCATCGTGTTCCCGTTCAAGAAGTGTCGAAAAAGTCGCGGCCGGAAGAGCCTGCAACGCGCGATGGGCTGCAACAGCTTCGTACACAGGATGTGATGACGTCCAAGGGTAACCTGGACGAAGACGACCAGATAGTATTCAATCTCGACGTCTGGGATGGAGATCAGGTTCCAGAAGCTGCGCAAGACCTTCCGGTCGTGCATGTGAGCTGGGACGACGCACTAGCCTATTGTGTCTGGGCAGGGCGGAGGCTTCCGACAGAGGCTGAGTGGGAGAAGGCGGCACGAGGAGATGATGCTCGGCTCTATCCGTGGGGGAATGACTGGGATCGAAACCGCAGCAACAATGGTAGCTATCAGGCAGATCGCGAACTGACGCGGTTAGAATGGTGGCAACGGTGGTGGCTGCAAGAGGGGATTGCGCGGCAGGAGAAAGAAGGCGTGGCCGCACTTCACACCCGGGTGGGAAATTTCGAAAGCGGAGTCAGTCCCTATGGGGTGCATGATATGGCTGGGAACGTATGGGAGTGGGGACGAGACTGGTTCGCGGAAGATGCATACATGCAGTTCCAAACCAAAAACCCGGTTGGCCCGCCACATGGCATGCACCGTGTAGCACGTGGCGGCTCATACATGGATCCGAGAAATCGGCTTCGCTCCACAGCACGGATAAAAGTAGAACCATCAGGAAAACGCCCGAACATCGGTTTCCGATGTGCCATGGATGCCTAGGCAGGCGCCGCGCTGGCCAATCTCTTAAAACAACTTTTTCTGATATTTGTGGATGTCGATGCGGTAGGTAGTCTGCTCGTCGTCGATTTTATCCGCTCTGGTGCGTTTCAGAAGAACGGTAAATCGCTTGACGTTGCCGGGATGTATCGGAGGGTCTGAGAGATCGACAAGCTGCCTGCTTCCGGTGTAGCTCACGTTTCCAGCTATGTCTCTAAGTTCAATTACTAGTTCCGCTGACGTGATGGGGTAGGGGCCAATGTGCTTCACCTTTCCTGTCAAATTTCGATACGACGGGTCGAAAATTCCCCATTTTTCGTCAATGACTTCGAGGTGTTCCTGCCAATCGAGTGGTGGGTGGTAGAGGAAAATGTATCCTGCCACAGCGAGGGAAATACTCAATATGACGGCGGTTACAGTGAGGATACGGTTTCGCGTTAATGTGCTTGTTTGTTCGTCTTCCATGGGTTGCTTCCCGGTTGCTTTTGCTTAGCTCCACACTACTTCACGAAGATTAAGTTGTACCCCGTAAGTCGGGTCGGTTCGATAGCGGATAATCTCTGCGGTTTGCCCGGTTATAGGTATCTCAATCGAGTCTCCAGTGCGCAACGGATCCCCCTGGAGGATAATTGCCTCTGCAATAATCTCGAGGGTCTCAATCGCCGGCTGCGCTGAAAGGCCCACGGACTTATACGTTTCGATTTCTTCAAAGCCAAACTTTCCAAGGCCTCGTGTATGAAACCAGACTCGCCCCTCATCGGGACGGTCGACCTGCTCGATCCGGACGTGGTCAAGAAGGTGAAAACCATTCAGTGGTTGAGTCATCCAGTCGGACGGATTCACATAGGTTCCCGTTCCAAGGTCATAGGCGGTGCCGTCTGTCAGTTCCGTCAGGCCACGGGCGAGCCGTGCAAGGTGAAGGATTTGGTCCTGACCATGGAGCTTTGATGTCTTGGGAGGGTAGATTTCAGCGACACTGGTATGTATCCATTCCAGACGTTCATGCCAGGTACTTGCAATGTCAGCAGAGCACTGTGTGTCAATTTTGGCGTTCCGATGGTGAATAAAGGCGTCGAATGTTGTCGTGCCGTTGGCGGTCGGAAATGAAATGTCCAGCTGCTCTTCAAAGGTCTGAGTAAACCACGCAGCAAGAAAGCCCGCAGGCGGAGGTTCAGAGTTTGAGTATCCAATCACAAAGGCTGGAAATAGTTTGCGACGTTGCGCTGAGCCTTTTCGTTTGATCTTTCTCACGTGAGACAGCCTACCTACGGTGGATTTCTTTCGTCAAGCGAGCACGATGACGAATCTGTGCTTTAAAAGAGGTTCTCAGCTGATGCGGTGATAAAGCCGTTAAAGAGGGTCCCGCCCGGCATGGAATAGCGTTTGGCAAATTCGTAAAAGGTGCCTGGAATAGGGTATGTCCCGTCAGAAAACTCAACCATGGTCTCAGCTGCCTTTAGCGATGATTGTTCCAGGAAAACATCAGGCGACCCTTGGATTTCTCCTCCTGTGGTGCTGGGTACAAATCCGTGTTTCTTTAAGAATGAATTCAGCGTTGTGAGTTCGTTATACTGCACGAACGCATTCATCCGGACCGCAAAATGGGTGGGTTGGAATCCGAAGGCTGACACCCATGCAGCGTATTCACTCTCCTTCTTGAGGGTTTCATAGACGGCAAATGATGTCTTCCATGGCCGTGCCGTCGTAAAGAAGTCCCATGTCCCTAGAATTTCGCGCGGAATTTGGTCGATGAGGCGTGTGAGCGTCATTTGCAACTCTTGTGAAAAGTGGCGCGCCTCCAATTGGCTAATGAACACCTTTGGAAGAGTGGCATCGTCATGTTCATAATGCTGTGAATAGACATGCGTCATGGGAAATACATATTCGGCCCTACAGACATATCCTGCAGCCACCAAGGGAGCCATCACGGTGTCGATGTGCACTGTGTGGTCGTCAAAGGTTCGTAACGCAATATGGTCGTGTGTAACGGTACCTTCCTGGGCGGAGAGTAACTGATAGACCGCGTCGGCGCTTGGATTCCATTTTCGGAAATCTACCCACCATCGGTCCATGAGTGTATGCAGTTGTTTCATTGAGCGCGAATGGTACTATATGCATTCAGTAAGCGGAAGGCACATTGAAAGAGGAGGCTTGTGATGAAATCTATTTTTCTAGTTTGGTTTGCGTTCTTTTTTATTCTCGCGGTGGGGTGTACGAAAAGTGAAGAGGGAACATCGGAGACATCGTCTGCGCCAGAATCGCTTTACAAGGGGCAGACTCGCGCGCTTGAGAAAGCCAAAGACTTAGAAAATATCACCGAGAAAGCACTCAAGAAGAAAGCCACAACACTTGATGACGACAACCAATAGCGAATCATAGTATCAACATCGCATCTCCGTAAGAATAAAAGCGATAGCCGTTGTCCATTGCTTCTTCGTATGCCTGAAGCACGAATGCTTTTTCGGCAAATGCACATACCAGCATTAAGAGCGTTGTCCGTGGAAGATGAAAATTGGTAATCAGCGCATCAACGGTCTGAAACTGGAACCCCGGATAGATAAATAGGGCCGTTTCCCCTGAGTGGGGCTCCTCTGATGCATCATGTTGTACAACAGTCTCTAGTGCTTTAACTGCGGTTGTTCCTACCGCTATCACGCGTCCGCCGCGTATTTTCGTTTTCCGTATTGCACGCAATGTCTCAGGAGAAACCTGGAACCACTCAGGCTCCATGTGGTGGGCGTTGACGTCAATTGTATGTACCGGTAGAAATGTTCCAAGACCCGTATGCAGAGTGACATTCAGGATTGTCACCTGACGATCACGAAGACGCTGGAGTAACGCCGATGTGAAATGTAATCCAGCAGTTGGCGCGGCAATGGCGCCAGGAACTTTGGCATAGACTGTTTGGTAACGCTGTAAATCTTCAGCGTCTGGTGTTCGTTTGATGTATGGGGGGAGTGGAGGGAGGCCGATTTCAAAGAGTTGATCGCGAAGGTTGTGGGTGCCATTGAAGGTAAGGCACTTTCGTGTTGTCTCCGGATTCGCGGGGGTGACCGTTGCCGTGATGGTATTGGGAAACTCGATCTCCTGTCCGACACGGACCCTGCCACGAATAAAGACTTCCCAGATATTAAGGCTCGTTTCCTTAATGAGACAACAATCGATCCGCCCCCCACTTGGCTGTTTGCGGCCGATGAGTCGAACGGGTATCACGGCGGTGTCGTTAATGACCAGCGTGTCGCCTGGGTCTAACAGAGTGGGAAGGTCTCGAAAGTGCCGATGCTGGATGTGGCGGTTGTGTCTCGACAGCACCATGAGTTTGGAATGGTCTCGCGGAGCGATAGGGGTTTGTGCAATGCGGGATGGGTCGAGCGCATAATTGAAGTCGTCGGTTTTCATCGTAAGCTCATACCGTGAATTGCGCTTGGGTCAGGCTCGTTGCTATGATGCATGATGCCATTTATTATTTATTAGGAGAAAAATATTCATGATTACAACTGATGTTATGACCTCATATCTTCAACATGCCATGCCCGATGCGATTGTCTCAGTGATCGATCTCAAGGGCACGATGGATCATTTTAAGCTGAAGGTGGTTTCCGAAGCGTTCGTAGGGAAACCGATTATGGATAGGCATCGTATGATCTATCAAGCATTGGATGAGCCGATGAAAGACGGTCGCATCCACGCGCTTGAAATTACCGCCGAAGCCACAGACGAATCGTAGAGTTTATATAAGGAGGAGCGTACCATGTCGGATCCTATTCAGGAAGAAATCGATCGAGAAGTCAAAGAGCACAAGATTCTTATTTATGGAAAAGGGACGAAAGCACAACCCAAATGCGGGTTTACAGCGGAAACGATGCAGTTCTTTGACAAGTATGGGTATGAATACGAGCTGCTCGACGTGCTTGAAAATCCGGTGAAACGTGAGGCTCTGACAAAGATGACAAACTGGCCGACGCTTCCGAAGGTCTTTATCAATGGGACCTTCTACGGGGACACCGACGTGCTCGATCCCATGGAAGCCAAAGGCGAGGTTGAACCCCTGCTCAAACAAGCATTTGAAAGTGCGTAGGGGGAAAACGCATGGGCCGACATCAAATGCAACTCACCCCGGAGGAAAAGCACCGAATTTATCTTGAAGAGAAAGTGCGATTCCAAGCCAAAAAGCGCATTCGACGGGAAACGACGAAGCGCCGTTTGGGTTGGTTTTTCGGTCTTGGCCTGTTGCTTGTGTTTATCACGACCGTAATTATTCCTGAGCGAGAGCGGCAACGTTTTCGTTTTTCGGAAAAACACGTGGATCCCGAAGAGAGCCAGTGATGTCAGGGCAGACGATGTTCGAGAAAATATGGGATGCGCATGTTGTCCGTGAGAATGAGGCCGGGACGACATTGCTCTATATTGATCGGCATCTCGTGCACGAAGTGACCTCGCCGCAAGCGTTTGAGGGATTGAAACTTGCGGGGAGGACGGTACGGCATCCAGAGTTTATCTTGGCGGTTCCGGACCACAATGTCCCAACCACAGATCGCAGTCATGGCATTACAGATCCAATCAGTGCAAAGCAAATAGAAACCCTGGAAAACAATTGTCGAGAATGGGGGATTCCGTTCTTTGGTCTTGCTGATCAACGGCAGGGGATTGTCCATGTGATTGGCCCGGAACAGGGTTTCACGCTGCCGGGGATGACGATTGTGTGTGGGGATTCCCACACATCAACCCACGGGGCATTTGGCGCACTGGCATTTGGTATTGGGACGAGCGAAGTTGAACACGTCCTCTCAACCCAGTGTTTACTGCAGACCAAACCGCTTACGCTGTTGGTGCAGGTAGATGGCACCCTCTCTCAACATTGCTCGGCAAAAGATATCATCCTTGCCATCATCGCGAGAATTGGGACAGCGGGAGCGACTGGATATGTTGTCGAGTACGCTGGTGACACCATACGAGCCCTTTCAATGGAAGGCCGGATGACCTTGTGTAATATGTCAATTGAAGCTGGAGCACGCGCTGGAATGATTGCGCCGGATAAACATACGTTTGATTATGTTTGCGGTCGGCCGCTTGCGCCTACCGGCAAGGTATTCGACGACGCCGTTGAGTCATGGAGGCAACTCAATACCGACTCGGACGCGACGTTTAACAAGGTTGTTGAATTACAGGCTGCGGACATTGCGCCTCAAGTGACTTGGGGAACGAATCCAGGGATGGGAACCGCCGTTGATCAGCGTGTGCCGGATCCGCGATCTATACAGGACAATGCAGTGCGTGCTGCCACACAGCAGGCATTGGACTATATGGGACTCACGCCTGGAATTCCGATGACTGAGATTGCAATTGATAAGGCATTCATCGGCTCCTGTACCAACGCGAGAATAGAAGATCTGAGACTTGCGGCGAGCTATGCGAAAGGGAAAAAGGTTCATCAGCGTGTTCACGCCATGGTCGTGCCGGGCTCAGGCTTAGTCAAGATGCAGGCTGAAGATGAAGGCTTGGATCAGGTCTTTCAAGAGGCGGGATTTGAATGGCGGGAGGCGGGGTGTTCGATGTGTCTGGCCATGAATCCTGATGTGCTCAGACCTGGGGAACGCTGTGCATCCACCAGCAATCGAAACTTCGAGGGACGACAGGGAAAAGGCGGACGCACCCATCTTGTGTCCCCAGCAATGGCGGTTGCGGCGGCAATTGAAGGACACTTTGTGGATATTCGTTCATGGACCCCTTCACAACCGTAACCGGGCTTGTAGCCTCACTTGATCGACTGAATGTCGATACCGATCAAATCATCCCCAAACAATATCTCAAAACCATCAAACGCACGGGGCTGAAAGAGGGCCTGTTCTATGATTGGCGGCACACATCAGATGGTTCCCTTGACCCGACGTTTTTTATGAACCAACCACGTTTTTCTGGGACATCGATTCTGCTCGGTCGAGATAATTTTGGCTGTGGATCATCCCGCGAGCATGCGCCGTGGGCCTTGCTTGATTATGGGATTCGATGTGTCATTGCTCCGAGTTTCGCCGATATTTTCTACAACAATTGTTTTCAGAATGGCATGTTGCCAATTGTACTTCCTGACGGTGATATTAACGCGTTGTTTGATACCGTTACTGCCACAGAGGGATATCAGCTGACTGTCAACCTCGACGCCCAAAGCATCTCCACGCCGGAAGGCAACGTGTTGCAATTTACGATCGATCCTTTTCGTAAATCTTGTCTCCTCAACGGATTAGATACCATCGGCCTCACCTTACAGCACGAGGGCGATATTGCCGCCTATGAAGCAAAGCAGAAGCTAGCTGCACCCTGGCTGTTTTCTGGGTAAGGTGTGAACCATACGCGATTAGACCAAGCGATTGCCGAATGGTATGCTCAGCGCCTTCTACGCTTTCCTTGGGTGTTCATCAGCGCATCCCTTCTCCTGTTCGGACTTGGTGCGGCGGGCATTCCCAATACCGGATTCAATGCGAGCTATCGCGTATTTTTTGGCCCCGATAACCCGCAGCTTCGTGCGTTCGACGATTTTCAAGCCATATATGTCCAAGATGATAACGTAGCCGTCGTTATCCATCATCCTAACAAGCCGGTCTTTTCGAACGAGGTGCTTGCCTCTGTCCGATCCCTTACGGCGGCCCTTTGGAAGACCCAATACGTCACCCGGGTTGATTCTGTCACCAACTATCAACATACCCAAGTCATGGAGGATGACCTCCTTGTTGATGATCTTATTTCTGCGCTGCCATTGACCGAGGAATCGCTGCACGAAAAACAACAGGTCGCCCTTGCTGAACCGTCGATCAATGGATTGCTTCTTTCCTCCGATGCCGAAGTGACGCAGGTGAATGCCCGAGTCCTCTTTCCTTCCCTTGTAGAAAATCCTAATGTGGCCAGCGATATCTATGGTGCTGTTGAGCAACTTGTCACACACGAACAGGCTTTACATCCGGACATTGACTATCGCATTACTGGGATTGT
>DTRN01000074.1:0-12667 GCA_012965905.1 Nitrospirales bacterium
TTCCGGACGGATCTGAACAGCTTGGGGGATGCAGCCTGTCGGCCTGCATATCTGGAAATGCTGAAAGGGTTTTTGAACAAGATCGAAGACCGCTTATGCGAAAACTGCAAGAGGCGCGCTCAGACCAATCCTTTGCGTGTGCTGGACTGCAAAGTGGAGAGCTGCAAGGCCGTGCTCACCGATGCTCCGATCATGCTTGACCATCTCTGTGAGGATTGCCGCACCCACTTTGATGTGGTGAAAGCGGGATTGGACAAGCTCGATATTCCGTACTCCCTTAACTCGCGGCTGGTGCGGGGTTTGGATTACTACAACCGAACGGCGTTTGAAGTGATCAGCACGAACCTTGGTGCGCAAGACGCGGTAGCAGCGGGTGGACGGTATGACGGCCTGGTCAAGGCACTTGGTGGCCCTGCGATTCCTGGCATCGGATTTGCCATCGGGCTTGAACGGCTGGTCTTGTTGGTGAAGGAGACGATACATTCGGCCTCAAACGTTGACGTCTTCATTGCCGCGCTCGGAGAAAACGCGACATCAGCGATGCTTCCGGTGTTGGATCGGCTACGTACGCAGGGTGTTGCGGCGGATATGGATTATGCAGGCGGCAGCCTCAAGAGTCAGATGAAACAAGCGGATCGTTCTGGAGCGCGCTTGACAGTCATCGTTGGTGACGATGAGCTTGAAAAGAAATCTGTGGTCGTCCGCGATATGCAGACAAAGGATCAGCAGGATGTCGTTCTTGCGGATTTGGTCGCGACACTCATCACGCGATGTGCTGAAATGCGTGCTTGATTGTCCTGAAATGGCATGATAGCGTTATGAATCGTTCTCGCCTATGTTGACATTCCCCGACATCTCTCGCCGGCCCGTTCCGGCGAATCGGTAGAAGGAACTCCCTTCCCGCTTTGGACGGCACGACCACTCTCAAGGTGAAGCTTCAGGAGGGGACGGATACGGCCCGGCTCTTCGGGAGCCACGATCGCCACCTCAAGGCTATTGAACAGGAGATGGGAATTCGCATCTCGGCGCGTGGCGAAATGGTCATGCTGAAAGGACCGCGAACCGCGGTCAACGGAGCTGGCCGACTGATCACCGATCTGAGTGAACTGGTCAATCAAGGGCTTCGTATCGACACCGAAGACGTCCATTCTGCGATCCAGCATGTTCGAGATGTTCCAGAGGGCTCGGTTCGTTCACTCTTTTCAGATGGCCTGCGCATTTCCACGGCAAAACGAACGGTCCATCCAAAATCAGTCGCTCAGCGGACCTATCTTCAAGCCATCGGGAAGTCGGATATTGTCGTCGGGATCGGGCCGGCAGGAACAGGGAAAACATACTTGGCGATGGGCGCAGCTATTTCGGCGCTCAACAAGAAACTGGTACAGCGTATCATCCTCACTAGACCAGCGGTTGAGGCGGGTGAACGCCTGGGGTTCTTACCCGGTGACCTGAATGCCAAAATCGATCCCTATCTTCGGCCTCTCTATGACGCATTGTTCGATCTGGTCGAGCTAGAGCAGGCCACTCGGCTTATTGAAATCGGAAATATCGAAATCGCGCCACTCGCGTTCATGCGAGGACGCACGTTGAACGATTCGTTTATTATTTTGGACGAGGCGCAAAATACAACCTCTGAACAAATGAAGATGTTGCTCACCCGGCTTGGATTCAACTCGAAGTTGGTGGTGACAGGGGATGTGACGCAAATCGATCTTCCTCGAGATCGCGATTCTGGGTTGGAGGAGATCCGAGAGATCCTGGCCGATATTGAAGGGATCGAATTCGTGCATTTCAGCGAACAGGATGTGGTTCGGCACCGCTTGGTGAAGGACATCATTAAAGCCTACGATCGTCACGGACGAAACACACAGAAGACACGTGGTGCGCGCCATGAGAAACCCCATGCATCATGACGATGGTGAGCTCTAGTCTGCTCACCGTTCATCTATCCAACCGCCAGCGGACTTTCAGAATTCGCTCTCAGTTTCTCATCTCCACAGCGGAAACCATTCTTCGTCACGCCGAGCAGCACCGCGGCGAGTTGAGTGTGGTGTTGATCAATGATCGCGCGATGCGTAAGTTGAACACTCTCTATAGAGGAAAGAATCGGCCGACGGACGTCCTATCCTTTCCCCAAGCTCCCCTGCGAGGCGGCGTTGAACATTTAATTGGTGATGTGGTGATTTCGCTCCAGACAGCAACACAGCAAGCGAAAGAACGGAAGTCAGCTCTTCATGGTGAGATTGTCCGCCTGCTTGTACACGGGATCCTTCATCTTTTAGGATACGATCATGAACGCAGCCCGCAAGCGGCCAGACGCATGAGAGCCAAGGAGCGCATGATTATTCGGCGTTTGACCATGGCGGGTGTGAGGGTAAGTAGGACCTAAGTATGGCCGGGTGGTTGAAACGCATTGGGGAGGAACTCACAAAAGATCGTGGGACCCTTGCCGACAATTTGAATCATCTCATGCTTGGAAGTCCGATCATTGATGACGATATGATCGAGGAACTCGAAGCCATCTTGATCCAGGCGGACTTGGGTATCAGCGTGACCACTCGGATTCTCGAACGTATTCAAGAAAAGAACAATCTGACACCGGGTTTTGAACGAAGCGAAGTGAAAACACTTGTCCATGCCGGCATCATCGACATTCTCAAGCTGTGTCGAGGCTACACCGATGTGGTGCCTCCCCCAGCGACGCCAAGCCCCTATGTCTATATGATGGTTGGAGTGAACGGCGTCGGGAAAACCACCACGATTGCCAAACTCGCGCACCGTGCTCGTGAGGGCGGAAAGAAGGTGTTGCTCGTTGCCGCTGATACCTTTCGTGCGGCGGCCATCGACCAACTCGAGATCTGGGGCCAGCGGGTACACGCCGATGTGATTCGCCATCGGCAAGGGTCCGATCCGTCTGCGGTGGTTCACGACGGCCTAACGGCGGCGAAGAACCGAAAAGCAGATGTGGTCATTATCGATACTGCCGGCCGACTCCAGACCAAACAGAATCTCATGAGCGAGCTCGAAAAAATGCATCGTGTTATGGCCAAGGTCCTTCCAGGCACACCCCACGAGGTGCTTCTGGTACTTGATGCCACCACTGGACAGAATGCTTTGTCGCAAGCACGACTGTTTAAAGAAGCGGTGGGTGTGTCCGGCATCGTGCTGGCCAAACTGGATGGCACCGCCAAAGGCGGAATTGTCGTCGCGATCGTGGAGGAACTCAACGTTCCGGTGAAATGGGTTGGGGTTGGAGAAAGCCACACCGATTTTTCCGGGTTTGATATTGAAGAGTTTACGGACAGCTTGGTGCAGGTGCATTAGATGACTGGTAACACTGCACTTGGGCCATGGCCAAATTGGGATGATATCGATCATGTCCTTTTGGACATGGATGGCACTCTCCTCAATCTCGGGTTTGACAACGAGTTCTTCAGCGAGTTTCTCCCTGCGCAATATGCATTGGCCAACGATATTACCGAGGATGCCGCGCAGGAGGATCTATTTGCGAGGTACAAAGCCGTTGAGGGAACCTTGCAGTGGTTTGACGTCGAATATTGGGGACGTGAATTGAGGTTGGACGTGGTTGGACTGACCGAGCAACAAGCACACAAGGTATCATTGCATCCTGACGCGGATGCGTTTCTCAAGCACATGCAGAAGCTTGGCAAGCCGGCCCATCTCGTCACCAATGCGCACCACCGCACGCTGGCGATCAAAGTGAAGCAGACCGGTATCGATCAGTACTTGGAAACGATGCTGTGTTCAAGCGAAGTTGGCATTCCCAAACACCACCAAGGTTTTTGGGATCACGCACAGGCAGACATTGGTTACGATCCCGCACGAACGCTGTTCGTCGACGATTCAGAAAGGGTTCTTGTAGCTGCACGCGAACACGGTATCCGCTATCTTCTCCATCGGTCCAAACCCAGCATGGTCGAGCCCCCACGTCCCTCCGACCAGTTCCACTCCATCGAGGATTTCCACCCGCTCATGCCGTAACACCTCTAAACACGGTACGGGTGCCGAAAATCTGCTAGTCGAAATTCACCACCTGCTGTTGGGGCTGTCGGGTTTGAGCACCTAAGGCGGGTTGGGGTAGTTCCTGGATTGGTGGAAGGTCGTTGAGGTTGTTCAGCCCAAACGTTTTCAAAAAGTCGTTGGTTGTCCCGTAGATCACAGGGCGTCCTACTCCCTCACGCCGACCGAGAATTCGCACCAGACGACGTTCAAGCAGTGTCCGCATCACCCCGGCAGTGTCGGTACCTCGCACGGCTTCGATCTCCGGTCGCGTAATGGGCTGTTTGTAGGCGACGATGGCCAACACTTCTAATCCAGATTTGGAGAGTTTCGGCTTTCCGGCCACCAGACGTTTCACCCATGGGCCGCAATCGGGCTGGGTGGTAAAAATAAATCCACCAGCGACTTCGACGCACTGAATGCCGCGGCCCGGCGTATCGCATTCTTCTTGGATGAATTGAATGGCGGATTGGATGTCGCCCAAGGGTACTCCATCGATCATCTGACCGATCTGTTTAAGCGGCATGGGCTCTGATGACACGAAGAGCAACGACTCGACGATCGCTTTGAGATCCTGTGTTTGCATCTTTGGCGTGTGGTTTTCACTCATGTGTGCCCTCCCTCGATCACGTCAATGACGATCACGGTGATGTTGTCTTCTCCACCCATATGGTTTGCCTCATTGATGAGGTGCGATACACACGGCTCTGCATCTTTAGTCTCAGACAATATTGCAGCAAGTTGATCATCGTCAAGCATGTTCCACAGTCCGTCGGAGCAAAACAGCAGACGGTCTTCCGGTTGGATGGTGATCGTTCGCACATCTGCATGAAGTGTGGCATCGATTCCAACCGCACGCTCGAGGACGTGGTAGTGGGGATGGTGTTGGGCTTGTTCAGGCGTGAGCAAGCCTTGAGCAATCATATCGGCAACCACGGTATGGTCTGTGGTCAACTGGGTGAGGGTTTCCGCATGCCACCGATATGCGCGGCAATCTCCAACCTGAGTAATGGTCGCATGGGTCGTGTGAACGACGGCGGCTAGCAACGTGCAGCCCATGCCGGTCAGCATCGCATCTTTCGCGGCTTCTTCGCGAACGGTCTCATTCGCCGCGCCCATTGCGTTGAGAACGGCCGTTTCTACGCTCTGAGTTTCCATATCGCCGGAGATGCCGTTGAGAATTGGGGACAACGAATTGTCGATCGACTCACAGGCAAGCCGACTCGCGACTTCTCCACTAGCATGACCACCGAGGCCATCCGCGACGACGAATCCTCCACGTGCTCCGTGGTGAATGGAGTACGCATCTTCATTGTGGTCACGTCGTCGGCCACGATCCGTTCCCCCTGCAAAACGAAGTGTGTTCAAAATAACCCCATCTGCGGACTGTCATCAGGAACGTTGTGTACCTTTGCCTTGTTGGAGCGGGCCAGTGTTGACGATGGTTCGGATTTCGCCGTCTGGTGCGGATACGACTCAATGGGATCGCTGGATTGGCCCTCGAGCTGCGCAAGAATTTCCTTTGCACGCACGATGACCGGAATCGGCAATCCCGCTAATTGCGCGACGTGGATTCCATAACTGCGATCGGCCTTGCCCTCAACGATTTTTCGCAGAAAGAGAATGGTGTCACCTTTCTCCTGCACTGCGATGTGATAGTTCTTCATCCCCGCTCGATTGTTGGGAAGCTCGGTGAGTTCGTGATAGTGCGTTGCGAAGAGCGTTCGCGCTTGGAGGCCGCGATAGGTGTGAATGTATTCTGCGACGGCCCAGGCGATACTCAGCCCATCAAAGGTACTGGTTCCCCGTCCGACTTCGTCGAGAAGGATGAGGCTTCGCGAGCTCGCGTGACTCAGGATATTGGCGGTTTCAGTCATTTCGACCATGAACGTACTGAGGCCGGCGGTCAGATTATCCGACGCGCCGATGCGCGTGAAAATGCGGTCGACAATGCCGATCTTCGCTGTGAGTGCGGGCACGAAGCTTCCCATCTGCGCCAGAATGACGATGTGCGCCACCTGCCGAAGGTAGGTTGATTTTCCCGCCATGTTCGGACCGGTGATGATGAGCATCCGTTGGGTTTCGTTATTTAGGCACACATCATTGGGAATAAATCCGCTGATCTCTGATCGTGCCGTGCCAGGGCCGATCGCTTGTTCGACCACCGGGTGGCGACCGTCGTGGATGAGGATTTCCAAATCGTCCGCGATGTCTGGTTTGACGTAGCGACGTTCCTGCGCCAAGTGAGCCAATGAGGTCAGCACATCGAGAAGTGCGATGGTATGGGCCATGGCTTGAATGCGCGAGGTTTCTTTCTCGATCTTCACGCGAAGTTCGTCGAAAAGCTTAAACTCCAATGCGCGGATTTTCTCATCGGCGCTGACGATCTTTCCTTCGAGTTCCTTGAGTTCGGGCGTCACGAAACGTTCTGCATTGACGAGCGTTTGTCGTCGGATAAAGTGCTCCGGTACCTTCGCAAGGTTGGCCCGGCTCACTTCGATCGCATATCCAAAGACCTGATTGTATTTGATCTTCAGCGAATCGATGCCGGTATTGGCGCGCTCCGTCGCCTCCATTTGCGCTATCCAGCTTTTGCCGTCGCGACTGATCGTTCGAAGTTCATCGAGTGCCTCGTGGTAGCCATCTCGGATGATTCCGCCCTCCTTGATGGTCATTGGCACCTCGGGTTGGATGGCGGCTTCAATCCATCCATGGATATCCTGCATCGCGTCCCAGGTCGTGGCGCATTCCTGAATGAGCGGTGCCGTGCAGCTGGCAATGTGCTGGCCGAGTGTTGGAAGATGACTCAGGGATAGGCTCAGCATCAGGAGATCTCGCGCATTTGCGACACCCGTGGAGATGCGCCCGGTCACCCGTTCGAGGTCATATACGGAATCCAGTCCCTCACGGAGTGCCGTGTGAAGCGACAGATCGGCATAGAATGTTGCGACGGCGTCCTGCCGTTTTTGAATGGCATCGACAGAGATCAAGGGGCGCACCATCCAGCTTCGTAGCATGCGACTTCCCATTGGAGTGAGGGTGCGGTCGATGGCGCGACGTAACGATCCTTCTGCTGTTCGGTTATTTAAGGAATGGACCAGTTCGAGATTCTGTTGAGTGGCGGTGTCCAGTACCATAGTGGTCTCCGGCGGGGTGATGTGCAGAGCAGTAATATGTGAAAGTTGATGCAGTGGTTGAAGCTCTTTCACATAGCTAAGGAGTGCGCCGGCTGCCGATGTCACGACTGGAGTGGTGTTGGGACTCATTGCTTTGTGAGGCGAAGGCTTGAAGTGTTCGGTGAGAAGATTCTTGGCCTGTGTTTCATCGAACGTGGCAGCCGGAAGATGGCTCACCGTCTGAAAACGGGTGAGGTCTAGGGTTCGAAGTGCGGGATGACCGGGGCCATCGGGAAGAAGCAATTCGCGTGGGTCGATCCGGGTCAGTTCATCCATCACTGCATGAGAGAGATCATGGCCGACGAGTTCCGTCGCCCGAAACTCTCCCGTTGAAAGATCCAAATAGGCAAGACCGACACGATCGCGCTCGGGAGCCAGCGCAGCAAGATAGTTGTTTTCATGTGTCGCCAGCAGTTCAGACTCAACCAATGTTCCTGGGGTGTAGACGCGAACGACCTCGCGACGCACCGGCCGCTTGTCTTTGACCAGCTTCGCGTCTTCGGTTTGTTCGCAGAGGGCGACTTTGTGGCCACCCTTGAGGAGTTTCGAGATATAGGTTGATGCGGCATGGTAGGGAAAGCCGCAGAGCGGGACTCGATCGGCCTTGTTCTTGTCCCGAGAGGTCAACGCGATGTCGAGAATCTTCGAGGCGTAGACCGCATCGTCGTAGAACATTTCGTAAAAGTCGCCGACTCGAAAGAAGAGAATTGAATCTTGATGGTCAGCCTTCAAGTCTTTGTATTGCTGCATAAGCGGAGAGAGTTCCGGAACAGCGACACCTTGAGGGCGAGGCTGTTCAGTGGTTGAAAGGGGTGAGGTTGTGTACTGAGTGGTCAAGGTGCTTCGCGCAGATCGAGTTGTCGGGCGACGGTGATGTCACGCGAGAAGGAGCCCATGTGTATCGTCATGGCTGATCGCTGAAATCAGTTAACCCGAGTTGTACCATCATCGCCCGACCAATCTGATGTAGGTCAGGGCCAGATAGTGTTCCTATGCGTTTCGTTAAGCGAGTCTTGCTGACGGTGGTCAACTGGTCAGCCATGGCTTTGTTCTGTTTGCCTTTCAGGGTAACGAATGCTTCGCTTGGATATAAACGATTGGTGTTGCTTGTGAGGGGTATGACTTGCAGGCGGTTCAGATAGGTATTTGAAGCATCGTTGCTGATAATGACTGCCGGTCGCTTTTTTCGAATTTCGCCTCCAACTGAAGGGTCGAAACTGACCCACCAGACCTCACCGCGGGTCATCGCTGACATCGCCAATGGTCCCCTCAGACCATTCTAAAGCCTCGGCCTCACGTTCCTCGTCGCTTGCCATCTGCTGATATGCGGTATCCAGGTCTTGCTCCAGCACGTGTGGTCTCACCAGTCCTTCAATAAATGGGCTGATACGGCCACGGCCAATAACCTTGTGGAGGTTTTCATAGACCTTCTCATCAATGGTAATGGTGAGTTTCTTTTGCACGACCCCTGTCCATGAGTTGTATACGTATGCAATACGTATATCAATATATGGTGGGTCGTGTCAATGACGAACTCCGAGGCAAGGCGCTCTAGAATGCGTTCGTGGTTATTCGCGCAGATCGAGCTGGCGGGCGGCGGTGACTTCGTCAATTCTTGAGACGGCTAACGTATGCGGTGCGTTTTTTACCAGATCAGGATTGGTTGTCGCTTCGTTCGCGATGGCAATCATGGCATCGCAGAAGGCATCGAGGCTGGCCTTGGGCTCAGTTTCCGTCGGCTCGATCATGAGGGCTTCCTCCACGATCAGAGGAAAGTTGACCGTGGGAGCGTAGAATTCATAGTCGAGCAGTCGCTTAGCGATATCCCATGCATGAATGCCGTTGGATGTGAAGTCTTTGGCCGAGACTACGCACTCGTGAAGACAGGGGCGGTTGTAGGGAATGTGATAGTGATTTTCCAGACGTTTGCGAATGTAGTTGGCATTCACAATCGCCAGTCGACTAACGGCTTGAAGGCCGGTATGTCCCAACCGACTGATATAGGTAAAGGCTCTGACCAGCATGCCGACGTTGCCAAAGAACGTCGCCACCCGTCCGATTGATTGAGGCCGATCCTGGTCCAGAATATATCGATCGCCCTGTCGCTCTACCATTGGGGCAGGGAGATACGGTTCCAAATGTGCTTTGACCCCCAGCCCACCTGCGCCCGGACCACCGCCACCGTGTGGCGTCGAGAATGTTTTGTGCAAATTAAAATGCACCACGTCGAAGCCCATGTCTCCTGGTTTGGCCATGCCGACCAATGCGTTGAGATTTGCTCCATCGAGATACAATTGCGCACCGGCGGCATGTACGATCTCAGCGATGTTCACGATTTCGCGTTCGAACAATCCGAGGGTATTCGGGTTGGTCAGCATGAGTGCCGCGCAGTCGGTATCGACGAGCTGTTTGAGGTCTTCAACGTCAACGAGTCCATCTGGACCCGACTTCACCACTTCAATCTTGTACCCGGCTAGGATTGCGCTGGCAGGGTTGGTGCCGTGTGCCGAATCTGGAATCAGGACCTTGGTGCGTGCGGTGCCGCTCTGTTGTTGATGATACGCGCGAACCATCAACATGCCGGCAAACTCGGCTTGTGCGCCGGCGGTAGGTTGCAACGAGATGCGGTCCAGTCCGGCGATTTCTTTCAACAGTTCTTCCAGGTCATAGATGAGTTGGAGGACGCCTTGAGAATGTTCGGGCGATTGCAGTGGATGGAGATCGGCGAAGCCGGGCAAATTGGCAATCTCTTCGTTCAGCTTGGGATTGTACTTCATGGTGCAGGAGCCCAAGGGGTAGAAGCCCTGGTCGATGCCGAAGGTAGTTTGCGAGAGGCGCGTGAAGTGGCGCACCACCTGAAACTCGCTGACTTCTGGAAGGTGAGGGGGTGTGCGAATGACATCAGGAGAAAGCAGCTGTTCGACCGGGGTGTCAGGAACATCCAGGGGTGGCAACGGGTACCCTGGCCGCCCCTCGCTGCTCAACTCGAATATGGTCGGCTCGATCATGCGCGGTTCCCCATTTGCAGCCAGACCGTTTGCAACCCGACGATGGTTTTCCCGTCGCGAATAGTTCCATCCTGAATCTTGGCAATCGCTTCAGCCATGGGCATCTCAAGCACCTCGATCACCTCGTGATCCCCGAGATGTTGAGTTCCTTGAATCAAGTTCGTTCCTTTGTATATATAGATGACTTCATCGGTGAACCCAGGGGTGGTTAGCAAACTGATCACCAACTCGAGGTTTGATGCCCTATATCCAATTTCTTCTTCGAGTTCGCGCTGTGCACAGTCTTTTGGGTCCTCGCCGGGGGACAATTTCCCGGCGGGAATTTCGTAAATGTAGCCACCCACGGCATGACGATACTGGCGAACCAGGATCACGGTCGATGCATCCTTGAGCGGCACCACGGCTGAGGCTCCGGGGTGCGAGATGATTTCGAGTGTCGCAGTCGCTCCATTAGGAAGGGTGGTGGTTTCAACTCGGAGGTCCACGATTTTTCCTTTGTAGATCTCTTTACGCATTCTTGACGCATCCAGCTATGGTGTCGACGAGAAGGTCGATGTCATCGCGCGTTCGCTTTTCCGTCACGCTAATCATCATGTGATTGGTCAGCGATGAATCGTATGTGCCAAGATCAAGTCCACCAATGATTCCGACACGCGTGAGTTGTTCGTTGATAATTGCTGGGGAACACGGAAGTTTGACGACGAACTCTTTGAAAAATGCATGTGGAAAAGCCGGCGCAACGCCGGGAATGGCGCACAGTTGTTGGTGGGCGTAGTGCGCCTTTTTGACACATTGCTCGGCAACGGCGCGAAGCCCGTGTTTTCCCATGACGGCAAGATAGATCGTCGTGCGCAGCGCAATTAGCGCCTGATTGGTGCAGATGTTCGACGTGGCTCGGTCGCGTCGAATGTGTTGTTCTCGCGTCTGGAGGGTTAAACAAAACCCGCGGCGCCCTTGCGTATCGACCGTGCGTCCGACCAGTCGGCCGGGGATTTGGCGAACATACTCTTTCCGCGTCGCGAAGAATCCAACATACGGTCCGCCATAGCTGAGTGGATTGCCTAGCCCTTGCCCTTCACCAATCGTAATGTCCGCGCCGGATTCACTCGGCGGCTTCAATAGACCGAGGGCAATGGGGTCGGCCGATACAACCGCGAGACTTTGATGTTCGTGTGCCAACTGGAAGGCCGCGCTGAGATCCTCAAGGCATCCGTAGAAATTGGGATATTGGAGCATAACGGCCGCGGTACTTTCGTCGATGACGCCCTTCAGTCCCTCAAGGTTGGTGACTCCATTCGCGTGAGGAATTTCCACAATCTTTCCCACGCTCGTGAGATAGGTATTCAACACGCTGCGGTAATGGGGGTGAATCGTTCCGGAGACCACAATCTGATCTCGTTTGGTGATGCGCATGGCCGTCAGTGCCGCTTCGGCCAATGCCGACGCGCCGTCATAGAGTGAGGCGTTGGCGACCTCGTGACCGGTCAACCCGCAGATCATGCTTTGAAATTCATAAATCGTTTGCAACAGTCCCTGGCTTCGTTCCGCTTGGTAGGGGGTATATGAGGTGGCGAACTCCGAGCGTGATGCGAGGGCCGGAACAACCGATGGTATCGAGTGGTCATATGCCCCGGCACCCAGGAAACATGCCGCAGTATCAGCGTTGATGTTCCGGTCTGCGAGCGTTTTGAGTCGTCGTCGAAGTTCCAGTTCCGATTGCGGTGGCGGGACATTCAATAATCCCTTCACACGGACGGCGCTCGGCACATCGCCAAGCAGATCTTCGAACGAAGACACGCCAATCGTCTTCAGCATGTCTTGTTCTTCGTGTGGCGTGATGGAATGAAACATCGTCTACTTTTTCTTATGAAACGGCGGTTTTGCCACCACTGCAGGCACAGAGCGGCAGCGTATGGCAACGGAGATCTCGGTTCCGAGTGTTGAATACGGCGTCTTCACGTAGCCCATACCCACGCCCTGTTGCTTGTGGGGAAAGAAATTTCCGCTGGTCACGATGCCGATGTCCTGCTCACCGGAAGAAATGGGATAGTCTCGACGCGGCACCGCTGTCTGGAGCATTTCAAATGCGATTAGTCGTCGAGAGATGCCGGTCTCTTTCTGTTTGAGAATAGCGTCTTTCCCAATGAAGTCTGGTTTCGAATATCTCACCACCCATTCCACACCGGCTTCGAGCGGCGTCGTGTCTTCTGAAATGTCGTTGCCATACAGCAAAAACCCGGCTTCGAGGCGAAGCAAGTCGCGCGCGCTCAACCCGCATGGTTTGATTCCTGAAGGGGCTCCCAACGCCAGAAGTGTGGTCCATATCTGCGGGAGATCGCCAGCTGGGAGATACAATTCATAGCCATGTTCGCCGGTATATCCCGTTCGTGCGACCATCCCGCGACTGCCCAGAAATTTAGTTTCAATACACCCACGCGGTGGCAGCGCTGGAAACGAGTCTGC
>DTRN01000074.1:12677-13339 GCA_012965905.1 Nitrospirales bacterium
GGCCCTGGACTTGGGGCCCTGGACTTAGGACCCTGGACTTAGGACCCTGGACTTAGGACTTGAGACCCTGGACTTGGGACCCTGGATGGCAATCTGACCCATGGTGGTTGTCTGATCCTGAATCGCACCACTCGCAAGAATGTTGGCGTCGTCGTGGCGCTGAAACCATGCCCATAAATTTTCTCGGTTCGATGCATTCACGCACACCAAAAAACGATCGTCTGCGAGACGATACACAAAAATATCGTCAAGAATTCCGCCATTATCATTGCAGACCATCGAATAGTGTGCCTGTCCAGGGGTGAGGGCCTCGACGTCATTGGTGGTGAGGCGTTGGAGAAAGGGGACCCCGTCGCCTTCGACCATGAATCGGCCCATATGGGAAACATCGAAGAGTCCGACGGCCGTCCGCACAGCCTGATATTCATCCAATGCACCGGAATACGATAGGGGCATGTCCCATCCAGCAAAATCCGTCATCTTGGCGTTCAGCCCAGTGTGATTGGCATGAAGTGAGGTGCGATTCATGGGCGGCATGATAACCGATAAGGCACGCGGAAACTAGACGCCTCACCGTCTCATTTTACGCGGCTTAGTATCTTATGGTTGAATGATGAGAACCCCAAATCAGAAAGGACACCGTGATGAAAACCTCGCCTGGG
>DTRN01000075.1 GCA_012965905.1 Nitrospirales bacterium
CGGTTCCGGCGAGAAGATGGAGGTTCACATCACCGCCGGTGGCACGGCAAATATGACCGGCGATTTCCTGTATATGGATACACGCATGGTGGGCATGGAAGCCGGTCTCTGGGGCCTCCTCCGAGTCCTGCCTGAGGGCGATAAGTCTATTACGGCTTTGAACCTCACGGACAAAGACACCATGTTCGCAAAAGACAAATCGCTGGCTAAGCCGGCGTCGTTCCAGAAGTAAGCGTCGCCTCAAGAATTTGGCGCCGCAACCGAAAAGACAAGGGGGGCTTCGGCCCCCCTTGTTCTATTCGTTTCTAATCGTTGTAGCTCTGCACGAAGGAGAAGGAAGCAGATGATGAGGACACTTCAGGCAGCGAGCATTGCCATTGCGTTTTTCGTCACCGTCTCTGGGACGGCGATAGCTGCAAAAGATCCCGCCCTTAACAAGGAGATTGAAAAAGCTCAGGAGGCGATGAAAGAGATGGCGAACGGCCATCAGCTTTTGGTTCTCCACATGAACCGCGCGCAAACTGTACCAGGGATTAAAAAGGCGCGGGCGGAAGGAGATAAGGCTCGCAAGGCTGGGCAGGGCTTGGTCGCCGCAGGGAAGAAAGTAATTGATATTGTTGCGGGAATTCAACGCTCGCCCACCGCGAGCCGGAGACTTCGAGGTTTCGGTGAACAGACCATCTGTTTCGTGAAAATGTCAATACATAACGCCCACGAAGGCATGATTCACACCCATCACATTCACATGGTTTCAGGGCTTCGCGGAGGAACCGCGCATATCAAGGACGCCGTGAACCACGCCCGTGTCTCTGCAACCGTCAGGAGAAAAGCAGAAGGCTATTTGGCCGACATGGCCGAAGAAAACGGGGAACCGGACACCAAAGCGTATGTTCAAATGCCGCATAAGTATTGTGGACTCGGCGAGCATGCGGCCTTCGACAAGGTACAACTCGATACCGCGGATACCGATCACTTTCGAATGGACTCACACAGTCACGGCCATGAGGCGCCAAGCCATGACAGTCACGACTCAGGCCACTCTCACGACTAACACCCCACGATCGACGATGATAGGGAGAGCAGGACTATCTCAATGACACACACCTTATGCAAATGGACCGTAGTTCTTGTTGGGACCACACTTCTCGCGCTTCTCCCCTTCACACAAGGGTGGGCAGAGGAAGGTAAGATGATGAGTTGCCCCGCCGACATGGTTGACCAGGGGGAATATTGTATCGACCGAGAACCTCAAGACAAACTTGCCCATTGGTACAAAGCCGCGGATACCTGCGAGCAACGGGACGAGCGCTTGTGTGAAAACAAGGAGTGGCTGGATGCGTGCGACGCATTTCCGCATAACGGCATTCTCCAAATGCCGAATAAGAAATCTGAATGGCTGAATATGTGGGTTTTCGAGACAACCGATAAGGTGTTTGATTCGGTTGACCGTGGGTATTACCGCTGCCGCACCGGAAGTGGACCTCGACCAAGCGATTGGCCGCTGATCGGCCGCCCATTTCGCTGTTGTGTTTCAAAATAAACTCTCTACGCTAAAGGGGTAGATCAGCATGATACGCTGGCTACCTGCGAGACCCTTCTTTAGCATCGTTAGCCTCGTCCTTGTTTTCTGCTTCCTTTCCCATTCCACAGCCCATTCGACAGATGGGGACGATGTCAGCCCCATCATTCATTACAAAGGCCAGCTTCCGGAAACTCGCATTGCCGTGTTACAGGGGAAGCTGACTTCTTTGACTTTTGAACTGTATGACGCTGAAGACGAGGGAAAACGGCTGTGGCATGAAGCCCTGGATGTCCTCATTTCATCTACGGGATCATTTCATGCACTTCTGGGAAATGTGACTCCATTCTCTACTGTCCCAGGGGGGTTGGATACATTATTCCCGGACAGTCCACGTTGGCTACGCATTACGACAAAGACTGGACAGGAGCTTGTCCCGGTGCAACAGTTGATGTCCGCAACAGGAACGATTGGGTTTCGGCCGGCTTGCCCGGAAGATATGAGCGATCTCGGGACCTTCTGTATCGATAAAATCCCGGTGCGAAGTCAGGTCAGCTGGTACCTCGCGGCAGAAAGGTGCGAAGCCCAGGAAAAACGGCTATGCACCAATACCGAATGGCTGGATGCCTGCGATACGTCGCCATCAAACGGCGTTGAACAGTTGCCGCCTCCCGACGATGAATCAGAGTGGTTGGCCAATTGGGTGTTCGAAACGTCGACAAAGGTCTTTTCGTCGATTGACCGCGGCTACTACCGTTGCATCACAGAGAGCCATCCCTGGCCCAGCGATCGCCCCTACGCGATCAAGTGGCATCGCTGCTGTAAATAGCTCAAACGAAGGGCTTGCTTCTGGCTTATCCCTTGCGTACCGGAAGCTTTAGCTCGGGTATCTCTACCGGGCTTTGTTTGATGGGAACAAACGTAATATTCTCCGCTGAGGGCATATTACGAGATCCTCCAACAATCCCGGTGCGAAGTCTGTCCTCGTCGGTTGTTCCCCACCAGTTCTGATGGGCCTTCAACGTCAAGTTGGTCAGATTGTGAAACGCCACCTGTGTCTCTTCCACAAAAAAGTTGTTGTTGGAGATCTGAAGTAACGGACCATTTTGGAAAAACACCGTACTTGGATAATCACGGTGGGTGGAATCATTGCCTTCGATCCAGGTCATGGAAACTAACGATCCAGGCTTCGACGCGTCAATACACATGGCGCTGCCACTTTCCTTCGACCAATTGTGCAGAAAGGCACTATTATATATCACCAGCTTGCTTCCTTCAGACCCCAACGCTCCACACTCCATGTCTGCCTTATTGTTCGCGAATGTGGTTCCGCTGATGGTCACGTCCGCGTCACGGAAATACGCGGCACCACCCCGGACCTTGACCGGCCCGCGACCCTGAACTTCTCCATGGCCAAAGGAAAGAAACTGGGTCGCGTTTTCTGTAAACCATGAATTCTCAACCGTGACAGTGGATCTGGCCGCATATAAGGCGCCGCCTCTTCCCACCGTGACGTTCTTGTCAAACTCCGCGTTGGTAACAGTGAGGGTGGAATCCGTGACAAATAATCCTGCGCCATTGGCATCAGAGCGGTTTTCGATGAACCGAACATCTGTCACCGATACGGTGGAATCATGCGCGAAGACACCGGCGCCTTGTCCAGCCACATGGTTCTTGATGACATCAGTTCGTTCCAGTGTCAGCGCTGAGGAATGCGCCAGGACACCACTCCCAAAGGCCTGCGAATTGGAATTGCTCTGGAGCAGACTATCGCGAATGGTCACGGTCCCGTTTTTGACTCGTACAGCGCTTGCAGCATTTTTGTGAATCACAACGTTATTAAGTAACAGGGCGGTCTCATGGACCTCAACCACGCCAATCTTTCCGCCTCCGCCGCCCAGCTCGATCACCGCAAACTCGATAATCGATCCCCCGACGTAATTGCCGTTCGCGTCGAGTTGGGTGCCGATATTTGTCTTTGAGAACCTGAGACTTGCCCAGTCCCCCTGAAACGGTTTACGCGCATCCGAGGTAAAAATGATCGGTTGCTCCTCCGTTCCTTTCGCAATCAGTTGCCCCTCGACAACGAGGCCCGGTTTACCCTTGCGGGACGACTTTTTAAATCGCACCTGAACTCCAGGGTCTACGGTAAGTGTCGCTCCCACAGCGAGCGTTGTCGGACAGGTCACTACGATGGGGTGTTCTGCCACCGTCCAGGTGGCATTTTCGTTGATGTCACCGCACACTTTGGTCAAAGCATGCGCGGGCCCATGCGGAACGATGGTCAAGCCAATGGC
>DTRN01000076.1 GCA_012965905.1 Nitrospirales bacterium
CTCAGAACTGTGAAAACGCTTGTGTTTCCAGGGACATTTGACCCCATCACGAATGGACATCTCGATATCATTACGCGAAGCCTCCACCTCTGCGATCATCTCTATGTCGCCATCGCCGAAAGTTCTCGAAAACAACCGGTGTTTCCGATTGAAGAGCGCGTTGAAATGGCTCGCCTGGCCACAACGACGTTCTCCAATATCACTATCGAAGCGTTTGACGGTTTGGTGGTTTCGTATGTGGAACGGAAGGGAGCACCCGCGATCATCCGCGGCCTTCGCACTTCCACTGACTTTGAATATGAACTCCAAATGGCCATGATTAACCGTAAGCTGCATCCCAACATCGAAACACTGTTTCTCATTCCCAACGAGGAATATTCCTATCTCACATCCAGTGCGATTAAGGAGCTGGCCGTTTTCGGCGCCGACGTGGAGCGGTTTGTTCCCGCCGACGTTGCCGATCGTTTGTTGAAACGATACAAGAAGATGCCGTGATGAAACTTGCCGATCGACTACAGGGAATTGCCCCCTCCGCCACATTAGAGATCACCGCCTATGCCAATGAAATGCGGGCATCAGGAATTGACGTCATTGGTCTCGCCGCAGGGGAACCTGATTTCGAAAGCCCGTCTCAATCCAAACATGACGCTATCCAAGCAATCGAGGAAGGCTTTACCAGATATACCGCCACATCCGGCATTGCCCCGCTTAAAACAGCTATCGCAGAAAAATTGATTCATGACAATCATCTGGAGTATGCCAACGATGAGATTATCGTGTCGTGTGGCGCTAAGCATTCCCTCTTCAACCTCATGCAGGTGTTGGTGAATCCTGGGGATGAAGTCCTGATTCCTTCACCCTATTGGCTCACCTATCCAGACCAGGTCCGCCTTCACGGTGGCGTTCCAGTATTCATCCCCACAGACGAACAGACGGGATTTAAGACGACGGCTGCCCAACTCACGCAATTTCTCACGCCTCGGACCAAAGCGCTCGTGATCAACAGCCCATCCAATCCAACCGGAGCTGTCTATGACCAGGCGACACTAGAAGCCATTGCTGAACTTGCGGTTCGGCACAACCTTGTGGTGATCTCTGACGAAATCTACGAACACTTCGTGTACGACGGCCGAGCACATTGCAGCATTGCCTCACTCGGAGAAGAGATCAAAGCACGGACGATGGTGATCAACGGTGTCTCCAAAGCCTTTGCCATGACCGGCTGGAGAATCGGATACGCCGCAGGACCCAAACCGCTTATCTCGGCGATGGGGATGATCCAAAGCCAAAGCACGTCCAATCCGAGTTCCATCGCACAGAAGGCGGCGATTGGAGCCTTGCGTGAGGGCCGTGATTTCTACGCTCCACTGGTCAAAGAATTTACCGAGCGACGCGGCATCATGCACACACAATTGACCACCATCCCGGGAATCAGTTGCCTCAAGCCGGATGGCGCGTTTTACGGCTTTGCCAACGTGTCAGCGCTCATAGGTGCCCGTTTTTCTGATCAGTCTATGACGTCGTCATCACAGATCGCGACGTACTTACTCCACGAAGCTCACGTGGCCATCGTTCCGGGCGATCCGTTTGGAGCTCCTACGCATATTCGCATTTCCTATGCAACGAGTCGCGAGAAGATCAAAACCGGACTCGACCGCATACGCCTCGCGGTGCAGAAACTTCAGACGGTGACGTCATGAGATCTACATATGTATCGTTGTCCAAAAGGGAGGCGTCTTAATGCCATTGTATGAATATTCCTGTTCTGCGTGCGGGCATCGCTTTGAAGTGATCCAGAAGTTCTCTGACAAGCCGATCAAGAAATGTGAACAATGTTCCGGCAAGGTCACGAAGCTGATCTCAGCCCCCGGACTCTCATTCAAGGGGAGTGGGTGGTATATCACTGACTATTCCAATAAATCGAAACCACCTGATTCAAAGGAACCCGCTGATACGGAAAAAGAAAGCGGGGATAAGAAATCTGGAGACACACCAAAAATGGATAAAACTGCGGGTGACTCTACAAAAAGCGATTCATCCGCTTCCTCAAGCAGCACGTCAACACCGTCGACCGAGAGCAGCACGTCAGAGAGCAAAACATCGACGACCACATCTTCCTCGAAGTCCTAGTGCTCACGTTTTTGCGGTGCAAGAGCGAAGCGTTCAGTTGAACGCTTCGGGGTAGTCGGGTGGCTCTTCATCGCCCATGATGTTCTGCCCAAGACCAGATGGCTGCCTTTGCCCTGCATTAGAAAATGCAGACGGCTCATCCTGCCCCTCAACCATTTGCGGTGTAAGACCTTGCTCCAATTCTTCGTCCGTAACCTCACGGACATTCCGGATCAACACGTCAAATGTCAGGGTCTTTCCGGCGTACGGGTGATTGAAATCCACCGTCAGCGTTTCTTCCTCGACTTCCTTAATCGTCACTAAGCGATATCGACCTGTGGGATCTTGCACCTGGAGGTTCATATCCGGCTCCGGCGTCACCTCAGGTGGGAGACCAGCCCTGGGAACTTTTCGAACCTCCGATGCCTCATAGACGCCGTAGCCTTCAGTCGGATCAATCTTGAAGGAGCGCCGATCTCCTTTGCCGAGCCCCGATATAGCTTTATAGAGACCCGGAACCACCGTGTCATCACCGTAAATGAACTCGATGGGACCACGCCCAAAGGTCGACTCCCCGACTTCCCCAGTATCCAGGAGCACCGCATAATCCATTTCGACGACTGTTTTTGGGCCAATTTTCATAGCGGATTGCACCGTAACACACTTGAATTTCCCCTGTCAAAACGGCACAATTTCGGTTACTATGCCGTACGTTATCGGGCAATCTGACATTTTTATCGGTGGAGTGAGTGTTTTCATCGTGGGGCTCCTGATGCTTCGATTCTACATCGCCAGACGAATCAAACGCCAGGCTAAAGCGGCCATCAATCAAGACCAACAACCATGACCGTAGCATCAATGGTCCGTAAAGATGGTCGCGCATGTGACGCCCATCGCCCGGTGACGATTACTCGAAATTTCATCAAGTCCGCAGAGGGATCTGTCCTGATCGAAATGGGTGAAACAAAGGTCATCTGTACGGCGTCGTTAGAAGAGAAGGTGCCCCCCTTCTTACGAGACAAAGGGACAGGGTGGATTACTGCGGAGTATTCAATGCTTCCGCGTTCCACACACCAACGAAGTCCACGAGAATCATCACGCGGAAAAGTTGGCGGACGGACCCATGAAATCCAGCGTCTCATTGGCCGGTCACTGCGTTCGGTTGCCGATCTTGAGGCACTTGGAGAACGGACAGTGTGGATCGATTGTGATGTGATCCAGGCTGATGGTGGAACCAGGACCGCTTCGATTACGGGAAGTTTTCTTGCGCTCCACGATGCGATCGCGTTTGGGAAAGAGAAGGGCCTCATCAAGAAACAAGTCCTCACCGATTACCTCGCCGCCATTAGCGTCGGAAAAGTCGGCAATATGCTGATGACGGATCTGTGTTATGAAGAGGATTCAATGGCACAAGTGGACATGAACTTGGTGATGACCGGCGCGGGCCGATTTGTCGAGATCCAGGGAACGGCAGAACACATGACGTTTACATCAGAAGAACTGGCGGGATTTTTGGACATGGGTAAAAAGTCCATTGAAGCGCTGGTCAATATCCAAAAGGGATTGATCGTGAATTTATAACAAGAATTGGCGGGGCGTGGCGCAGTTCGGTAGCGCGCCAGCTTTGGGAGCTGGATGTCGGAGGTTCAAATCCTCTCGCCCCGACCACTTACTTTTTTCGTACTGATCCTCCCCAGACATCA
>DTRN01000077.1:0-16216 GCA_012965905.1 Nitrospirales bacterium
TCCTACTTTCCAGATATCCCCTGCCCCCATCGTGAGGATGATATCTCCCTCACGCAACATCGGGAGGACCTGTTCAACCATCGCATCTGCCTCCGCAACAAATGACACTGCCACACCACTCGTTTTCTTAATTTCTTCAACGAGCCTGGTGCCGCTTACGCCATCGATCGGATTTTCACCTGCCGGATAGATCTCGGTGATGACTAGAACATCCACGCCATCAAAGGAGCCCGCAAAATCATCCAGAAGATCCCGGGTTCGAGAAAACCGATGGGGTTGAAAGAGGACAACCAGTCGTCGGCCCCAGCTTTCTTTCACTGCACCAACGGTCGCTCGAATCTCGGTGGGGTGATGGGCATAGTCATCGAGCACCAGCACGCTGGATTTTTCTCCAATATACTGAAGACGACGTTCCACGCCTCGGAATCCTGCAAGGCCATCTGAGATTTGCTTCACCGGAATCTCAAGTTCCAAGCTGACGGCGATCGCGGCAAGGGCATTTGCGACGTAGTGTCTCCCAGGAAGCGGAATCATAAATTTCCCCACCAACCGCTGCTCGGCATGCACAGTAAAGGTGGAACTCCACGGCTCTAATTTCACCTCCGACGCAACGAGATCGGCATGTGGCTCCATTCCATAGGTGACACACCGTTTGTGTAAGGACGGGAGCAGTGAACGGAGCAGCGGATCATCCGAGCACAGAACAACCAGACCGTAAAAAGGAACTTTCTCAATGAACAGCGCGAAGGCTTCAAGAATCTTGTCAAGACTCTTATAGTAATCTAAGTGTTCTCGATCGATATTGGTCACCACCACGATTGATGGGGAAAGCTTGAGAAACGTTCCATCACTTTCATCTGCTTCGGCGATCAGCAGCGATCCTTGACCCGATCGCGACCCTCCACCAAATGCATTCACCCGCCCACCGATGACGATCGTGGGATCAAGATGAGAATCTGCAAGGATCGCGGCAAGCATTGATGTGGTGCTGGTTTTGCCGTGAGCACCGGCAATCGCAATGCCTTGCTTGAGGCGCATTAACTCTGCCAGCATTTCCGCTCTGGGAATAACGGGAACCCTATTTCCTTCGGCAGCACGAACTTCAGGATTGAACGCTGACACCGCAGTTGACGCGACAACCACCTGGGCCCCTTTAATGTTCTTTGCATCGTGACCAATCATCACCGTCGCGCCCACATCGCGTAAATGCTTTGTCGTCGCCGATTCACGAACATCAGATCCAGTCACAACATAGCCTAAATCAATCAAGACCTCAGCAATACCACTCATTCCAGATCCGCCGATTCCAACAAAATGTATATGGCGTGTTTTCCCGAACATCACCTGTCCAACATCAGGCAACCCGTCGTGACAGTTGCGCAATACATTCCCTGCAGCACATGATGCTCTGTTCCGTCGCATCAGGCTTGGCCAATGCCAGACTACGTTGCGCCATCACCGCCAGACGATTTGCATCGTCAAGAAGCGTTCGTATGGCGTCGGCAAGCAATCGATCGCTCAAGCCTGTTTCTTCAATCAATACTGCGGCGCCGGCTTTCACCATCCGCTCGGCGTTGCGTAACTGATGCTGGCTTGCGGCTGAAGGAAACGGGATAAGAATGGCTGGTTTTCCACACGCCGTAAGTTCCGCGATCGTTCCCGCTCCTGCGCGACTAATCACTACATCCGCCGAAGCATAGGCTTTGGGCATATCATCCAGTGAGACAACGACAGTCGCATCCACATGTCTCTCTGCATAGCTATGGCGAACAAACACGCAATCAGCCTCTCCCGTCTGATGCACGATGCGTAGGCCGGAGCGGTGTTTCATGAGGAGTGACAGAGCGCGTACGACCACACGGTTGATGACTCGTGAGCCTTGACTTCCTCCGAACACGAAGATGGTGCGTTGGTGATCGTGACGGCCAACGTTCGTCGCAATATCAGGACATCGGTGAAACTCGCGTCGCAGCGGTACTCCGACGACGCGTGTGGGAGTTCCTATAAAGAAGCGCGTGGTCTCTTCAAATGCAAGCAGGACCATACTGGCAATTCTTCCAAGCACTCGGTTTGCCATTCCTGGGATGACGTTGGGCTCGACAATCACCCTCGGAATCCCCAAACACAGCGCTGCAACAAGCAACGGAGGACTGGTATATCCGCCGATACCAATGACCAACTCAGTTCGTTTTCTTCGTAGGAGACGAATACACTGCCCTATCGCATATGGAAGTTGAATAAGAGCAGCAAACGCCCTCACAGGGTTCTTCCCTATAACCCCTCGCACGGCAATGCAGCACAATTCAAATCCAACCTCCGGGAGCACGCGTGCCTCAAGTCCTCGCTGTGTGCCGACAAATTGCACCTGACTGTTTTCATCTTGACGCATCATTTCCTGTGCGAGCGCAATGCCGGGATAAAGATGCCCACCTGTGCCTCCTGCGGCGATACACACGTTCATGTATGCTCTCGAGCTCGTGAGATACTGATCAGAATTCCAATCGCGACCAAATTCATGACGATCGCTGATCCCCCATAGCTCAAGAAGGGAATGGTCAGTCCCTTCGCTGGGAGCATTCCAGACACAACACCCACATTGATCAAGACTTGAATTGAGAAAAGAAGCGTGATCCCATACGCGAGATAGTACCCAAGGAGATCATTGCTCCCCCACGCAATCCGAAACCCCCTCCAGATCAACACGCCATAGAGCCCGAGAACCATCATTCCTCCAATTAACCCAAGTTCCTCGGCAAGAACAGCGAAAATAAAATCTGTATGGGGCTCCGGAAGAAACAGGCGTTTTTGATTCCCTTCACCTAGTCCCATGCCCCATATGCCCCCACTCCCGATAGCAAGCATGGACTGAATGGTTTGAAATCCAGAATCCATGGGGTCATCCCATGGATTCAAAAATGTCAGGACACGCTGACGCTGATATGCTGTCTGCGTGACAAGATACGCACACATTGCAAGCGCAGCCGTTGAGAGTCCGGCTAGATGACGGACTGGGACGCCGCCAATAAAGAGCATTCCACCGGTGACAGTTAGAATAACGACTGCCGTGCCAAGGTCCGGTTGACACATGATCAAGCTCACAAATACGCCCACCACGAAAACGACCGGAAGGGCTCCCTGCACAAAGCTCTGAATACGCTCTCCGCGCCCGGCGAGATAACATGCAAGGTAGACAATCAAAATAACTTTAATCATTTCCGATGGTTGAATGGTCATCACACCTAATCGAAGCCAGCGACGTGCCCCATTAATTGGTTCGCCCAGTGGGGAAAACAACACAACCGCAAGCAAGGCTAGCCCAATACATAGCAGAGGCCCAATCAGCTTTCTCCAATAGCGGTGTTGAAAATGAGATACGGCATACAACATGATTAGCCCGACAGAAATCCAGATCGACTGTCGTTTAAGAAAGAATGCCGTATCCTCATATCTCCGTTGCGCAAGGAGAGCACTTGAGCTGTACATCATCATGATCCCGACGGCGAGTAGCAGCACGGTTACGATGATAAGCACTTGATCTCCTGCGGGCTCACGTCGAGACAACGATGCCGACCATGACAACGGCAACCGCATCCATCGATGATCCATAACATCACGAGAGCGCATGAACACACTCCTTGAATTGATTGCCACGGTGTTGATAATCCTGAAACATATCAAAACTGGCACATGCGGGAGAAAAGAGCACGACATCGCCTGAATCAGCTTCACGACTTGCTAATCGAATTGCAGCCTCCAACGAATCTTCGAAGTACATCGGAGTCGCATCCACATCAGCGCCCTCAAGAACTTCCCTGATCGTCTGGCCGGATTCACCGATCAGAATGACCGTTTTTACATAACGGCGGACAGCGTGTGAAAGCTCAGAAAAGTCCGCGGCCTTGTCACGCCCTCCGGCAATCAAGACAATTGGCCGTCCAATACTTTCGAGCGCTCCAATTGTTGCGGCAACATTCGTCGCTTTGGAGTCGTTGATAAAGGCAACACCCTGGCGATCTCTCACATGTTCACAGGCGTGTTCGAGCCCTGAGAATGTTTGGAGTACTCTGCGAACCGCATCAGCAGAACACCCGCACAGTAATCCGATTGATGCTGCGGCCATTGCATTTTCGGCATTATGGGCTCCTTGAAGCCGCAGCTCGCGAAGAGGAGAGACCTCCACCGTGCGGCAATTGATACGCCACATAAAATAACCTTGATCAACAAACATCCCGGAATCTACGGCCTGGTGGCGACTAAATGTCATCAAAGAGGAAAGGACACTGGAACCTAACTTCACCACAACGGAGTCATCCTGATTCAGCAATCCGTAATCCTCTTCCCCTTGACGCTGAAATATCCTCGCCTTCGCCATCACATAGTCATCAAATGTTGAATATCGATCCATGTGATCGCCGGTGATGTTCAAGACCACCGCAAGCCATGGCGTGAACATGTCAATTGCCTCAAGTTGAAAACTTGACAGTTCAACAATGAGGTATTCTGGTAGTGGATTGTTTCTACGCAGACAATCTAACGCGATCTGTGACAGGGGTGTTCCTAGGTTTCCACCCAACCATACTGGAATACCCGCCTGTTCTAACATTGCCCCCGCCATCGTCACGGTCGTGCTTTTTCCGTTAGTTCCGGTTACCCCGACAAGCCGCCCTTCGAGGTATGGAAATGCAAGTTCAATTTCAGCAATGATCGGAATCCCAACGCGCCGCGCCGCGTCGAGCGATGGTGACACGAGGGGCACTCCAGGACTAATGACAATGAGATCTGCTGTGGTGAGTACCGAGTGAGACTCTTCGCCAAAGTGACACGAGATTCCTTGCTGCATAAGCTGATCGGCGATTTCGCCCATTTCGGAAAGGGGCTTCACGTCCACAGCCGTCACACGTGCACCAAGCCAGGTGAGTAATTCAATAGCCATACGCCCACTGCGCGCAAGGCCAACCACAATGACGTGCTTTCCTTTAAGCTCTCGTAGAGCATTGCGTGATGGCATTGCGGCAACACTACCGGAGTTTCAAGGTGCTCAAACTTAACAGTGCAAAAAATATCGCGATGATCCATAGCCGGATGACAATCTTTGGCTCCTCCCACCCTTTTAACTCAAAGTGATGATGGATGGGCGCCATCAGAAATAGTCTCTTCCCTCTTGACTTATACGAGGCGACTTGGAAAATGACTGAGATAGCCTCGATGACAAATACGCCTCCAACGAGTATTAACAAGAGTTCATGCTTGCTTATGATGGCAACGAGACCAAGCGCAGCTCCCAGGGGTAATGACCCCACATCACCCATAAAAATTGACGCGGGATACGTATTGAACCACAGGAATGCCAAGCTTGCTCCAAACATAGCGCCGGTAAACACGGCCAGCTCTCCGGAGCCTTCAACATAAGGAATCAGTAGATATTCCGCGAAGCCCGCGTGTCCGGAAACATAGACCACGACGGTATAGGCCACCGTTGCAACCATGACTGGCCCGATAGCCAGACCATCTAATCCGTCGGTCAGGTTCACCGCGTTTGATGCTCCGACAATCACGAGAATTGCAAACGGGATATAGAACCATCCAAGGTCGGGCGAAAATGTTTTGAAGAAGGGGACATTTAACACCGTAGAATATGCTGGAAAAAGGTATAGAGAGATCCCAATCACACTTGCAATGAGGAGCTGGATCATCAGCTTTGGAATAACGGTGAGTTCGGGTTTCGATCTCTGGCCCCCTTTGCGATAATCATCGAGCATGCCTAACGCCGCAAACCCCAGCATGGTACATAACGCTAACCAAATATACGGATTACGAAGGTCTGCCCAGAGCAGCGTCGAACACATCACAGCACCAACAATAAGAATGCCACCCATCGTCGGAGTTCCACTCTTTACGGTGTGATGTTCTGGTCCATCGACTCGGATGGATTCTGTGAAGCCAAGCGCTTGTAGACGTCTCGTCAGCATCGGCGCAAATGCAAACGCGATCACGAAGGCAGTCACCACGGCATAGATGGTTCGGAAGCTAAGATAACGAAACACATTGAACAGAGGAACTTCATCAGCCCAAGGATATAAAAAAATATAGAACATGAGATCTCCTTATCGCGCTTGCGCGCGTCCCCTTGGAAACCGTTGCTTCCACCCGTCGACAATGCGTTCCATCTGCATTGCTCGCGAGCCTTTCACCAACACCGAATCACCTGGGGCTAAACGCTCGACAAGGCAATCCAGAAGAGTTGGATATCCTGTGTCAGGGTCATCATGCGTAACCACGACATGATCGCGGCACATCCCGGCTTTGATCGCACCGGTGGCAGTGTGCGTCCCCAAAGCGCCGCAGACGATAAGATCATCGATGCCTAAATTTGCGACCAGCACACCAATTTCCTCGTGGGCGGCCTTTGCCATACGACCAAGTTCCAACATGTCTCCGAGTACAGCAATCCGCCTCCGTGTTCCACTCATTTGACTCAGAGTCTCCAATGCAACCTGCATTGACGTGGGATTTGCATTGTAGGCATCGTTGAGAATCTTAACCCTGTTCCACTGCACAATCTCTGTTCGCATTGCCATGGGACGAAACTGTGCGAGTCCGTTGCGGATTGATGCTGACTTCACTCCCATCACGAAGCTCGCAGCTGACGCTGCAGCAGCGTTGGCGACATTGTGCAAGCCATGGGCTGGGAGTTGTACGGCAACTGGCCGATGATACCCCGGCCGACGCAACGTAAAGGTCCAAGCATGTGATCGTTGTGACCGTAGCCTGGTGATGTGAACATCGGCATGTGGAGCAAAACCAAACGAGAGGACAGGTCCCTTTGCCAGGGAACTCAAGAACGGAAAGTAGCCGTCATCTGCATTCAATATTGCGGACCCGTTCGTTGGGAGTGACGCCACCAGCTCCCCCTTTGCGCGAGCCACTCCATCAAGCTGCTTGAGACCGGCTAAGTGTGTTCGACCAATGTTCGTCAGCACGCCAACCGTCGGGCGTGCGATGCTGCACAAACGCGTGAGTTCGCCAAACTGATTAATCCCCATCTCGAGCACAGCGAGTTGGTGTCGGCGGGTCAAGCGCAACAATGTCAGCGGTACTCCAATATGATTGTTGAGATTCCCTTTGGTTTGCAGAAGATGAAACTCTTGCCGTAGTATATTCCCAATCATTTGCGTGGTCGTCGTTTTACCATTACTCCCTGAAATGGCAATCACAGGGATATCGAAGCGCCTTCGGTGGAACCCGGCGAGATCCTGAAACGCACGGATGGGGTCATCGACACCAATCATGATCGGGGCAGGTCGTTGCCGCTGTCTTGGAAGCGATGCTTTAAAGTCACCACGCACTAGTACACCCGTCACGCCCTTTTTCAATGCTTCCGGAACAAACAGGTGACCATCAAATCGATGCCCTTGAATTGCCACAAAAAACTCGCCGGGTTTTGCTGTTCGGCTATCGATGCTCAGACGAGATGGGCGTCCTGATTTCGAACCAGACAACAGATGTCCTCCCGTTGCTAACAATAGTTCCTCAATCGTGAAGAGGGCCATACGCACTCACGATTGCTTCTCGCGCGACACGGCGATCGTCAAAATGCAACCGACGATCTCCGACGATCTGGTAATCCTCATGTCCCTTACCAGCGATGACCACCAAATCACCCGGCTGGGCGGATTGGATAGCTGTAACAATAGCTTCCTTACGATCTGGAATTACCTCACAGGGAGGGGTATTCTCAGAAGCCGCAATCCCAACCATCACATCACGGATAATCTGATCGGGATCTTCAGATCGAGGGTTGTCTGACGTGACGATCACGAGATCACTCAACCTTGCGGCGATGATTCCCATCACAGAGCGCTTCCCTTGATCCCTATCGCCCCCACAGCCAAAGACAGTGATAATCTTCCCAGCCGTCAACGAGCGTGCAGTATTCAAAAGTTTATCCAATGCATCCCCAGTGTGGGCATAGTCAACAACCACCCCATACCCTTGCCCTTCATCAATTTTCTCAAACCGCCCAGGCACACACCGCAACGACGCAATACCCTGTTGGACGACCTTAATTGAGCATCCTCGACTCAGTCCGACGCCAATTGCAGCCAGTATATTGTAGACATTATGGCGTCCTACCAGCGCCGACCTAGCCAGAAAGCTGCCCACAGGAGTCTGAGCGGTAAACGATGTTCCTTCAAACGTGACGACAATATTCTCAGCACGAATATCTGCATCCGAGTCGATCGCATAGCCCCATACAGAGACGCCACAGGCATCCCGCACTCGGTCTCCATAGGGGTCATCCAGATTAATGACTGCTCGAACGGTTGAGGTATCCGTGGTCAGCTTGAGCAAATCCGATGAAAACAGCCTCAACTTGGTATTGAAGTAGGTTTCAAGATCGCCGTGAAAATCTAAGTGATCACGCGTCAGGTTAGTGAAGACCACGGTATCAAACAAACAGCCGGATATACGCGCAAGCGCCAAAGCATGAGAGGTCACTTCGATGACTGCCTCCTTCACTCCCTGCTGCACCATGCGGTTGAGAAGGGACTGCAAGACCGCCGCACTCGGGGTCGTATGTGACGTGGTGAGTCGTTGATTGCCAATTTCACACCCGATGGTTCCAATCAGCCCTGACTTCTGGCCCGCTGTCTCCAGGATCGTTTTGACAAGATACCCAACGGTTGTTTTTCCGTTGGTCCCTGTCACTCCGTACATCGTCAACATCGATGACGGATTACCATAAAAATTGCGCGCTAGAATTCCGATTGCGTGTCGGGAATCATGTACCTGGACAGCAGCGATATTCGGAAACACTTCAGTAAAGCCCGCAAGCGGCTTCTCACTTGCGACCGACACCGCACCAGCAGAAGCGGCATCCGCGAGAAAGCGGTTACCGTCAGACTGGAAACCTTTAATAGCCACAAAGAGACTTCCCGGCTTTACATCCCGCGAGTCATCGCAAATCGCACTGATATCGGGATTTGCCGCACCGGATACGACCAAGGGCTCTACTCCCTCAAGTAACACGTCTAGCCTCATCCACAATACCCGCGAGTACAATCACCTTACATGCATCGCCACAAGCTCGCGCTCTGGCGTATCCGGAAAAATACTGAGATATGGCACAGCCTGTTCCGCAATTTGCCGAAACACCGGGGCAGCCACTGTTCCTCCCCACGAGTCCGTTTGAGGCTCATCGATGATCACAAGGATGATAAGCTGAGGAGATCGTGCAGGGAAGAAGCCAAAAAATGAACTTACAAATTTGTCTTTAGAATATCGGCGAAGGACCGGATCAAATTTTTGGGCCGTGCCAGTTTTTCCTGCAACCGCATGAGCAGGCAACGCCGCCTTGCGTGCCGTGCCATGGGACACCACCCGGCTAAGAATCGCCGTCATGTCGGCGGCGGTCTGAGCGCTGATTGGCTTGTGCCGAACAGTCGGTTTCGTTCGTGCAACGGTATACCCATCTCCATCCCTCACTTCAGCGACCACATATGGCCGCATCAAGAAGCCTCCATTTGCCACCGCCGCAGCCGCAGTAATCAATTGCAGCGGTGTCACCGCCACCTCATGCCCAATGGCGAGTGACGCCAAGGAACGACGGTTCCATTTGTCTCTGGACCGCAAAATACCAGAACTTTCGCCATCAAGATCGACACCCGTCCTCATCCCAAATCCAAACGCTTCGAGATAGCGTGAAAACGTTTCCTCCCCTACACGCTGTGCAATTTTTACGGTTCCTATGTTACTCGAGTGTTCAATCACCTCTGAAAATGTCATCCACCCTCGAGGAATTTCGTCATGGAGGACGGTCCCAGCGACCCCATAGCGGCCATCTTCAGCAAACAGACGGTCGTCAGGACGAAAAATCCCCTCATTCAACGCCGCCGCGGCCGCCACAATCTTGAATGTCGAACCGGGTTCGTATGGATCCGTCACCGCACGATTTCGCCACTGCGCAGGCTGATACCGTCGAATAGCGTTGGGATCAAATGTTGGCCGAACGGTCATGGCCAATATGGCTCCCGTAAACGGATCCATCACAATGACGCTTCCGCCTTTTGCCTGCCTTGACTGAATGGCATCGTCTAATGCAGTTTCCGTCATGTATTGGAGCCCCATGTCAATGGTCAACACAATATCGTGTCCCACAGCCGGAAGGTGGTCTGCAAGAACTTCAGAAAAGATGGGCTTTCCTACCGCGTCGCGATCCATCACCAGTTGACCACGTTTTCCACGGAGATATTTGTCATATTTCCATTCAACTCCCTCAAGACCAGACCCATCAATACCCGCAAAGCCGAGGACATGCGCGAGCAGAGCGCCATTGGGATAGACACGTTGTCGTTCCCTGATCACTCCGATGCCATCTAAAGACATATGGGTTAACTGCCCAACTGCATGACCATCAATACGACGCTTAATCCAGACAAATGGTTTATGGCTACGGAGCTTCTGCTCAATGTGAGCGGCATCGAGACCCAACACAGACGCAACGGTTGCCGCCGTCTCACGAGGATTTTGACATTGCAGAGGATCGCCGAAAAGCGATGGCACATCACTATTGATGGCCAAGACATTCTCTTGACGATCATAAATGGTGCCGCGGCCAGGCTCGACCGAACGGATCGTCTGGTGTTGTTTTTGTGCCTCTCGAGAGAGATCAGGAAAATCAACGACCTGCAACATTACAAGACGAGATGCCAGCACCAGAAACCCAAGAACAACACACACCGCGGAAAAGATGAAGCGGCCATTCTTTCGTTGCGTGGCGCGTGGTGGCTCCATTTACGATCCTCTAGGGATGGGATATCAAAACAACCTGTCCTGGTTGAGGCCACACAAGCCCGAGGTGCGTCGTCGCAAACTGTTCAATGCGGTTGAGTGATACGAGTTCATAGTACTCTACCAACAACGCCTGCTGTCGTTTGTGTTGATGGAGTTTTTCACGCTTCATCTGTTCAATCTCATACCCCATTTGGACCATCTCGGAATGTTCCCAAACGGTCAAGAGCAGCAGAGAAAGAACGGATGCACCGAGGATGGCTTTCATGACGCCACTTTCTCCAGCACACGAAGTTTTGCACTTCGCGATTTTCTGTTCTGCTGCTGTTCTTCCTCAGATGGTCGGAGTGGTTTTTTGAATAGCTCAACAACGGTCGGGTGCGCAGCCCGAGCCATCGCTCGAAAGCTCTGCTTGACAATACGATCTTCCAACGAATGGAAGGTGATCACAGCCAACCTCCCGCCTAGGGCGAGAAGTGAGACCGCCTGATCAATACCACGAGGCAGCACATCAAGCTCACTATTTACCGCAATGCGCAACGACTGAAACACTCGCGTCGCGCAATGCAAGCGTCCCGAGCGATACTGTGAAGGCACCGCATGCCTAATCACGTCCTTCAGCGCACTCGTTGTCATAATCGGCCGTTCATCACGGCGCTGCACGATACCGCGTGCGATACGTCGTGCATATCGTTCTTCCCCGTACCTCTCAAAAATTCCGGCAAGTTCCACTTCCGAACTATCATTCACCAAGTGGGATGCCATCCCAGGCATCCCCTGATCCATTCGCATATCCAGTAGGCCTTCCGACTGAAAACTGAATCCTCGTGTAGGGTCATCAAGTTGCATCGAGGAAAGACCCAGGTCAAAGACAATTCCATTCACAACATGGATTCCGATCGATTGAACACATTGAGCAAGTCGTTCGAAATTGCCATGGATCAGGCGAAGGCGGGTTCCAAATTCCTTGAGGCGCTCTTCGGAAATTTTGAGGGCGGTGTCATCTTGATCGACTCCAATGACAATTCCATTTGGAGCACTGGTTTGCAGGAGCGCCTCGGCATGCCCACCAGCACCAACCGTTCCATCAATGTAGACCCCACTATCGCCAACTTTAAGGCACTCAATAACTTTGTCCTTCAGAACAGATACGTGTTTTTCTCTCTTTTCCAACTAAATACCGGTCACACATTCAAATAACATTATATTCACTAAATTATTATTAACCCATTATCACCCACTTTGTACCACTTTTTTGTGAGTATACACTCCATTGTGGAGATGTCAAACAAAAATTCCACAAATTTTATCCTTATTTTGTCAATGACTTCAGTGATTTGTCCATCTTTATCCGACGAAAACGGCCTTACGTGCTGATAGCACCACTTATATCCACAACATGGCCGGAAGGACAGTATCATGTCAACACCGTCAAGATTGCTGTGTAGGAGGAACGGGATTATAAGTTGTTAAGGTCCGTCACAATATGGCAGGCGCCCTGGGGAGACCAGACTGGCGACCGTGCAAAGGCACGGCAGGAGACATCGCAGGATAACGTGAGCGAGAAGCAACGACGCCCCGGGGCAACGTAGAGCCTCCACACTGGCAAGGGTGACTCCAAAGCGGGCCGTGACTACGACTTGGGAGGACTGGAACGTCGAAATCGCTGCGAGCTGATGGGCCGCCCTGGAACACGCTTCGCGTAAAACACACCTTGAAGTTCCTCAATGCTTTTAATCACGCGCTCCAGTTGAGAGGCATTTCTGACCTCGACGACATAATTCTGTGCGGCTTTCGCATCATGGGTCACTGCGATATCAGCGGAGGTAATATTGACGTTACCTGCTGTAATGGTCGAAGACACGCTGGCTAAAAGGCCCGGTTGATTCACCGTCAAGACGGAGATGCCGGTGTGGTGGGTACGATCACACGAGAGGTCCCATTCCACATCGACAAACCGCTCTTTATGACACTCCAAAACATCTAAGTTCGGGCAACCTGAGGCGTGAATGGAAATTCCACGTCCACGGGTAATGAATCCGAAGATATGATCTCCGGGGACAGGATTACAGCAACGCGAAAAGTGAAAGAGGAGACCGCTTATGCCTCGTATCTTGACGCTTTGGTCATCCTGAGGCTTCGCTTCGGGATGTGCGTGTGGAAATGCCTTGACCTGGTCGACACCAGACTCTCCGTGTGTCTCATCCATCATCCGTTTGACCACTTGCTCGGCAGAAATTTTTCTTACGCTGACCGCTCCAACCAGCTCCTCTGAGGACTGGAATCCAGTATGCTTTGCAATGACCAAAAATTCCTGACGTTTCATAAATTCGCTATACGCCATCCCTTGCCGACGCATTTCCTTTTCGACCATCCGCTTCCCAATTTCAACGTTGCGTATCCACTCTGCATCTCGAATCCAGTGTTTGATCTTTGTTTTCGCCGACGGGGTCTGGACAAATTTTAACCAATCTTTGCTTGGAAGCCTCGTCGATGACGTGAGAATGCGCACGGAATCCCCACTATGTAGCGTCGTGGACAGCGGCGTGATTTTTCCATTGACCTTCGCGCCAAGACAATGGTGGCCAACCTCGGTATGAACCGCATAGGCAAAATCGACGGGAGTTGCGCCTGCGGGAAGTTCCTTGACATCACCTTCCGGCGTAAAAACATAAATCACATCGGCATACAGACCGAGTTTCACGGAATTCATGAACTGACGGTTATCCGAAAGATCCCGGTGCCATTCGACTAATTGGCGCAGCCAGGTAAAGATCTTTTCGTCATTCGTATTGACGTTGCCTTTGTCCTTATACCGCCAGTGCGCAGCAATGCCTTCTTCCGCGACACGATGCATAGCCTCCGTACGAATCTGAAACTCCACATGTTCTCCACTCGGTCCCACCACCGTGGTGTGGAGCGATTGATAGAGATTGGACTTGGGGCCGCCAATATAGTCCTTAAATCGACCAGGCACTGGCTGCCACAGTGAATGGACAATCCCCAAAATTCCGTAACAATTGATCAGCGTGTCGGTCGCCACACGGATAGCGGTTAAATCGTACACTTCCTCGAACGAAATCCCTTGCGTCTCCATCTTCTGGTAAATACTGTAGAGATGTTTAGGTCGACCGGTAATTTCAGCCTTGATCCCATGCTCCAGCAGCTTTTGACTGACAAGTTCTGTCACCTCATCGACGTAGGACTCTCGCTCTTGAAACCGCTTGGCTACCTTGTTTCTGAGCATGTCATATTTCTCTGGCTGCAACGTCTTCAGGCACAAATCTTCTAGCGCGTTCCGTATCCATCCCATTCCAAGACGATTGGCCAATGGGGCATAAATCTCCAGCGTTTCGCGGGCAATGGCTGCCTTGCGAGTTGGGTCGAGATGGCTTAGCGTCTGCATATTGTGAAGGCGGTCGGCAAGCTTAATAATTATGACCCGAATATCATCGGCCATCGACAGAAGCATCTTTCGAAAATTCTCAGCTTGCTTTTCCTCATCGCTCTTAAATTCGACCTTTCCAATCTTGGTGACTCCGTCAACTAAACGAGCAATTTCTTCGCCAAACTCCTCCTCAAGACGCTCGCTGGTACAGACCGTGTCTTCAACCACATCGTGAAGAAGTCCCGCAGCAATGGGCGGAACATCCAGCCGCAACGCGCACAGAATTGATGCGACCGCAAGCGGATGCTGGAGGTAGGGTTCGCCTGAGAGACGCTGTTGCCCCTCATGGGCACGGGCCGAAAACTCGTAGGCACGTTGAAGCAGGTCGACATCAGCAGTCTCGTGATACGCACGGACTCGGTCGATCACGTCCTCGATACGGTCACATTCTAATGCCAAGACACTCATGAGCTTTGGCGAACATCAAGAAGTTGTAAGCGTAAGCGATCAGTGCCACGCCAAGAATCCCTACTCACTTTGAAGGCGGCATCAACAGGCCCCTGACCAATCGTCCCATCATCCAACAGCCCACCCATCCCAAAGCCTATCGCATCGTACGTGACCCCGTTCCGCGAACGAAACTTGAGGCTCAGATGCCCATGGCCAACCCGTCGGGAGGACGTCACCTGAACCTGACGAGCGGCAAGAATCGGCTCGGGGTTCTCCGCTCCGAACGGACCAAGAGCTGAAAGTTCATCAACGACACCGAAGGAAATCTCGCTGAGAGCAACCTCCGCATCAATATTGACGCGCGGCGCCACATCGGCTCCGTTCATGGACTCATGCACAATCGCGGTAAACGCCTCTCGAAAGGCGGGAATATTTTCCTGCCGTATGGTCAGGCCAGCGGCAAACTGATGCCCTCCAAAGGAATCCAGATGCATACGGCATTGATTCATCCCGCGAAACAGATCGAACTCCGGAATGCTACGCGCAGATCCGCGACCAATCCCATCCTCATTCAGTGCAATCACGACGGCAGGGCGATAATATCGGTCTGCCAGGCGAGCCGCGACAATGCCGACCACACCCTGATGCCACCCGACCCCACTGACGACGACGGGACCGGAGCCATCGTACGATGGACCCAGCATTCCCTCCGCTTCTAACTCCGTTTCATGCTGCGTCCGCTTTCTCTCATCATTGAGGCGGTCCATCGTGGAGGCGATCCTCCGGGCTTCCTCCAACGAATGTGTGGTGAGAAGACGAACGCCAATTGCCGCATCATCCATCCGACCCGCAGCATTGATTCGAGGTGCCAGCGCGAAGCCAATTGTCTCCGCACGGCAGGTACCAGAGACGTTCGCAACGTCCTTCAGAGCTTTGATGCCGACACGTTCATCCGTGGAAAGCTGTTTGAGACCTTCACGAACCAGCGTCCGGTTCTCATTGACGAGTGGTGCCATGTCGGCAATGGTTGCCAACGCCACAAGATCCAGACCGTCTCTCGACTCGAGATCGTCGGGACTTCCGTCACCACCACCGTCATATTTCTGGTCGTACGCCAGGGCGACTTTGAAAGCAAGCGCGCCGGAACACAAACCTCGAAAGGGGTACGAGGAATCAGCTCGGCAGGGATTCAACAGAGCGAGGGCTGGAGGTAACGCATCATCGCCAGGTTCGTGGTGATCGGTGACAATCACATCGATTCCACATGATGCAGCGTAGGTCACCTCATCTCGAGAGGTCGTGCCGCAATCGGCGGTAATCAACAGAGAGATGCCACGATCTCGAAGCTGAGTGATGGTATCCATGTTGAAGCCATACCCATCTCGAAATCGATTCGGCAGTTGGAACGCGACATCCAAGCCACGCGCGCGAAAGAATTCGACATACAAACTTGTTGAAGTGATTCCATCGACGTCGTAATCACCGTAGATCAGCACACGCTCTTGTGCCTGAATGGCGTGTCGAATGCGGTCGACTGCCCGCTCCATGTCCGGAATACGAAAGGGATCGTGGAGCATCTCCCCACGT
>DTRN01000077.1:16226-34761 GCA_012965905.1 Nitrospirales bacterium
CCACTGAGTTGACTCAACGCCTGATCTGCAGTGACCACGCCTCTGGACGCCAACACCGATGCGGTGACGGGACCGATATTGGCCGACTCGACAAGCTGCCGTTCAATGTCACTGTTTCGTTGTGGCAGGTTCCAGATTTTTTGACGGACGACGCGTGGCACAACGCTTATTCCCCGCCTTTCTGGATGTAATTCTTTACAAATTCTTCGGCGTTTTCCTCCAGCACCTCATCAATCTCATCGATGAGAGAATTGAGGTCCTGCTTGAGCTTTTCTCCCGTCTCGATAACGGTTTGGCTTGGCGTCGCATCCTGTTCAGGCTCGGTAGTATTCCTGGTGTCCTGCGGTTTCTTCCGTTGTTCCATGTTCCGCCCTCCCTCGTACACGATCCCGCAAAGAGGATAGATACGAGCACGGCCGACAGGTATCGTTACGCGATGAGGGAGACAATCATCAGTGCGACGATATTGACGACCTTAATCATCGGATTGATGGCCGGTCCGGCTGTATCCTTATACGGATCGCCCACCGTATCCCCTGTGACCGCGGCCTGATGGGCAAGGCTTTGTTTCCCACCATGATGGCCATCTTCAATGTACTTCTTTGCATTATCCCACGCCCCGCCGCCAGATGTCATGGAAATTGCGATAAACAGCCCGGTGATGATCGTACCGACCAACATCGCCCCAAGGGCAACCGGACCAAGAATCACCCCCGTCAGAATCGGCGCAAGCACAGGAATAAGCGCCGGAACCATCATTTTCTTGATAGCAGCTTTGGTCACAATATCGACACATTTCGCGTGTTCGGGCTTCCCACTGCCATCCATAATGCCCTTGATCTCTCGAAACTGACGGCGCACTTCCTCAACCACCAAGCCACCGGCTTCCCCTACCGCTTTCATACACAGTGACGTAAAGAGAAACGGAAGCATCCCACCGAGAAACATCCCGACAATCACCAACGGATCGGCAAGGTCGAATGCCACTTGTTTCCCGTCCACCTTCACCGCTCTGGCATACTCGGAAAACAGCACGATCGCGGCAAGAGCTGCAGACCCAATCGCATACCCTTTGGTCACCGCTTTGGTGGTATTTCCAACCGCATCGAGCGGGTCGGTCACGTTTCGCACGGCCTCAGGAAGACCTGCCATCTCGGCAATTCCACCGGCATTATCCGTAATGGGTCCAAATGCATCGATGGCAACAATAATCCCCGCCATGGACAACATCGAGACGGCGGCGACGCCGACGCCGTATAACCCACCCAGGTGATAACTTCCCAGAATCGCCGCCCCAATCACGACCACCGGGGCCGCAGTGGCTTGAAGACTCACGGCTAACCCCGCGATAATGTTAGTGGCATGACCAGTCGTGCTGGCTTGAGCAATTTCACGCACCGGCGAATATTCCGTTGAGGTGTAATAATCCGTAATGACGACCATCGCCAACGTGACGACAAGTCCGATAACCGCTGCGCCAAAATAGGCAAGACCGGAAATCCCACCAACCCCATCCATCAGCATATTCGTAATGGGATAAAAAGCGATGCCGGAAACAATACCGGACACCGCAAGGCCCTTATAGAGAGCCCCCATAATACTTCCCTTGTCACCCACACGTACAAACCAAATGCCAATTACGGTGGCGACAATAGCGACGGCACCCAGCAATAGCGGGTAAAGGACTGGTTCCGCTTGTCCTGGAAACAGCGAGACGGCCAAGATCATGGCCGCGACAGTCGTAACCACGTAGGTTTCAAAAAGATCAGCGGCCATACCGGCACAATCACCAACATTGTCCCCGACATTGTCTGCGATCACGGCAGGGTTCCGGGGATCGTCTTCTGGAATACCGGCTTCGACCTTTCCAACGAGGTCCGCGCCAACATCGGCCGCCTTGGTGAAAATCCCACCACCAACCCTGGCAAATACGCTGATCAGGCTTCCACCAAAGGCTAAACCGATCAGGGCATGCACTGCGCCCTCTGGTCCGGCCATTTTCTCTGCCACGGCGTAAAATCCTGCCACCGAGAGCAACCCAAGCCCTATCAACAAGAGACCCGTCACGGCCCCCCCGCGAAACGCAACCTGCAACGCGCCATTCAGTCCATTATGCGCCTCTTGCGCGGTCCGAACATTGGCTCGAACGGCCATATACATCCCAACATAGCCGGCAAGAGCCGAGGCCCCTGCACCAATAAGAAACCCCACCGCGGTCAACGCTCCGAACGCGCTAGACCATTGCCCTCCGACCCATAGCAAGATAAACAGGGGGGCAGCGACCATTGCGACGGTCATGTACTGTCGGTTCAGAAAGGCGTTCGCGCCCTCCTGAATGGCCTGCGCAATACTCTTCATCTTTTCGTTGCCTTCATCGCGTTTCAGAACCCACATCGTCAGATATATGGCATAGCCAATACCGATCAAGCTGCACACGATTGAAACCAACACCGCCATTGCCGTTACATCCATAATTCCTCTACAGCCTCCCTCGAATAATCAGTAAAATCGCTTAAATCGCACACAGTATCTACAAAATATGCTCAAACCGAGACATTCTATACGCAATCTAAATGGGGAGCAAGGCGCGTGGGGACAACAAATTTTAGGGCGCTCCCCACCGTCAAGACAGAAAACCGCGTGAAAGTGCTACCATAGTCGGAGCCACGCCATGCAGAAACGCTCCATCGAAATAGCGAAAAGCAGCCCTGAAGAAACTGATGGGGCTCGACAACGCACCGCAATACGAAAAGCCATCATCTTAGCCGCAGGATCCGGAAGGCGGATGCGGCCATTCACCGACATCCTACCCAAATGTCTCGTTCCAGTGAACGGCACGCCAATACTTGTCAATGCATTGACCCTCCTCTGTGATGTCGGGATACGCGAAACCGTAATCGTTGTTGGCCACCACAAGGAGAAGATACATGAGCTGGTCGGCGATAACTTCCGAGACATGAGGATTGTCTATGTCGAATCGATGGAGTATGCCTCAACCAACAACATGTATTCACTCTGGCGAGCGCGTGAGCATCTCCATGAGGACGTTCTCTTGCTTGAATCGGATGTATTCTTTGACCGTCAACTTATCGACAAAATGCTTTCCCAAGAAGGCGGCAACCTTGCCGCTGTTGCCCGGCATCAGCCTTGGATGTCAGGCACAGTGGCAAGTGTCGACAAGGAGAACAAGATCCAGGCATTGCTGGATACCCGCCACCAAGCCTCTGGCTTCGACTATTCCAAGGTCTACAAGACCGTCAATATCTATCTTCTTCGCCGTGAATTCCTGGTACGGTATTTCGTACCTCATATCGAAGCATTCATCGCCTCCGGCGACGTCAACGATTTCTATGAGGTCATCCTGCACACCATGGCCTATCAGCGGAGTTACAACATGTCTGCTGTGTTTTGCGACGATACCAAATGGTTCGAGATCGACGACGAGAACGATCGGCTTGCCGCTGAATACGTCTTTGCCTCCCAGGAGCAGCGCTACGAGCACATCAGTCACCAACATGGCAGCTACTGGCGCTATGATTTTATCGACCACGCCTACCTCTACAACTTGTACTTCCCGCCCGAAGGAGTTGTCCTCTATCTGAAAAACCACATCAATGATTTGGTGTTGAACTACCCGGCAGGACAGGACACCATTGCCGGACTCGTCGGAACCCTGATTCGCCAACCTGCGCAGCAACTGGTTGTCGCGAATGGAGCATCTGAACTCATTAACATTATCTCTGGAAAACTCTGTCGACGGCTTATCATTCCGGTGCCATCGTTCAACGAATATGCCAACGCTGCGCCCAATGACAACGTCATCGAGTTTGGTCTCACGCTCCCCTCGTTTCAGTTAGACGTGGATGCGTATGCGGAGAAGATCATTCAATGTGGGGCCGATGTGGCTATCGTGGTCACTCCAAACAACCCAACATCACTGGCGGTTCCAAAGTCCGATCTGCTCCGGCTCCTTGAGAAGCTCGCCAATCACGATTGCATACTTCTCATCGACGAATCCTTCATTGACTTCAGCAAGGATGCTGACCAGGCGACCCTCCAGGATAAAATCGGAACGTACCGGAACCTCGCGATCATCAAGAGCATGAGCAAATCCTACGGCATTGGCGGCTTGCGCATCGGATACCTGCTGACCGCGAATATAAAATTTGCTGAGGCCGTGAGGGAAAAAACGCCCATCTGGAACATCAATAGCTTTGCTGAGGCGTTTTTGCGGTTGGCCCCCAGATACCGCAACGAGTTCGCGCGCAGCTGCGAACTAGTACGTGCCGACTGTGATGAACTGTACGAGCGGCTCTGTACTATTCCCGATCTCACGGTGTATTGCCCAGATGCCAATTTTGTATTCTGCCGCCTGCCGGATCGCGCGCCCTCTAGCCCTGACGTCACCCGCAAGATGTTCATTGAGCACAACATGTTCATGAAGCACTGCGCGGGAAAGACCATGCCGGACGCGGACCGACATCTCCGGATCGCCAGCAGGACCAGGCCTGAAAACCGCAGGTTCGTGGAGGCCCTCAGGAGAGTTATCCTCTCGCCGACGTGACCAACTCAGACAATTCAAGGGCTCCTGAGCGAGCGAGCATGCTCGCGTTCGTCATAGACCTTCCCAACAGTATGACTCTTGCAGGATTATGCTGCGGTATACTCGGGATATACTTTGCCATCCAAAACAATTTCCCTGCGGCAATGATCGCGATGCTCTGGGCGGTACTTCTCGACTGGTACGATGGGCCGGTGGCCCGACGAATTCCGGGTCGGAGCGATGAGCTCAAGGCCTTTGGGGGCAAGCTTGATTCCCTCGCAGACATCGTCAGCCTGGGAATATGCCCGGCCATCATCTTGCTAAGCTACGGTGATTTCAATCCGTGGTTCTTGCCTGGGGCACTCGCCGTCATCATGGCTGGTGTAATCCGGCTGGCCTATTTCGATGTGTTCGGCGTTGATGCCGATGGATGTATTGCGGGCCTATCGCTGGATATTACCGCTCTCGTGGTGGCAGCACTATTTGTGTTCGAAGGTGTTTCGAATCACAACGCGTTCGCGGTTGTGCTCTACGGGGTCGTTGTCGTACTGGCCATACTGCACATCGCTCCATTCCGCATGACGAAGATGGTGGGCTATTGGTATCCCGCCGTAACGATATACGTTCTGGGGTTGACTGTCATATTCGGTTGGCAAATGTTGTCCTAGTCTCACCGCGATCCAGACCGGAGCCGGAAGAAATGATTCTGCAACTGAGGCCACGTGATGCCCAAGAGTGAGAAGACGCGGGGCAATAGCCAGAAACTCACCAGCGCGGTACTCCTTAGGCCCCACCACGTGAGCGCGCCGAGGAACGGTGATTCCGTAGGAAGAAACGGCATCCATCTGCGACGCAGGTTGACAAGCGCCTCTCCGGTCACCATGGCATTATAGCCATAGTTGCGGCGCACCTCAGATGTCCTGAAGCCCGCTTCGATGAACAAAGTACGGTAGACGCTGGGACTTCGATAAACCGCCTGATACTCGCCTTCGGCAATGGATCGTCCCTCCCGCACCGTAGACTCGCGAAGGATAATGGACCCACCACTGGTTAAACGACTCGGCAAGGTACGCAGCAACGTGGTCGTATCACCATCGTTCAGATACATGCACAGCCCTCCGAGGAAGATCAGATCAAAGGGCCCATCCGGAAGTTCGGCGCGTACATCACCTTCAATGAATTCAATGTTTGTCGACATATGCATCCGTTCTCTGGCGGCCTCGACCATCATCGAACTCTGCTCCATCCCGATAACAGAGGCATATCGATTCGCAAAGACCGCAAGCCAGCCGCCAGCACCGCAACCGAGGTCAAGCACTCTTCCCGTCACAGGAACGGCATCCAGCCAGTCACTGATGGTTTGTACCTCTTGACGTAGACGATAGACGGCGGCATCAGCGGGAAGATTATGCTCATGGGCCATCATGCTCACTGCTCCCGCGTTGCCATGGCTAGGTTGGTTGAAATATCGCCTGACAACTTCAGCCTCAATCGTTCCTTCGCTACAACTCGAGAGTTTCATAGATGGTCATTCATTTATTAACTGTTCCAGTGACGAGCCCTCCACTACCAGGACAGAGTGAATAGGACATTTACAGTTCGGACCACACCGTACGCTCAACAGTGATTCTACCAAGAAACATCCTATGGGCTATTCTGGCGATCGTACCACGCATGGCAGTGTACTATCCCTCGCAAACGAAGTCAGGTTTCTCAACATCCTGTAGACACCTAGTTATATGGTAAAATCTTGATTTTACGCCCTCCAGGATGTTACAAAATAGGTTCACGTTGATTGTTGTTTCACCATCAAAAATGTAAAAGGCTAGAGAATGGCAATTCGCGAAATCCGGCATTATCCCGATTCAGTTCTGACGCAAAAGGGCGAAGAGGTTACTTCATTCGATGCCGACTTGCAGCGCCTTATCGACGACATGGTCGACACCATGTACGCGGCGCCTGGAATTGGACTTGCTGCCCACCAAATAGGTCTTGCACTGCAACTCTTCGTCATTGACGGTGCAGTCAAAGATCCAGAACACCCCATCATCGTGATGGCCAACCCGACCATTCTATCCCAAGAGGGCGAGGTCATTGACGAGGAAGGCTGCTTGAGCCTGCCCCAGTATGTTGACCACGTCAAACGCGCTGAAAAAATTGCTCTGGCGGGCCGCGACCGCAACGGCGAACCATTCACGCTTGAAGGAGAAGGGCTATTGGCTCGCGCGATGCAGCATGAATATGATCACGTGCAAGGCATCTTGATGTTAGATCGGCTCAGTCCTTTGAAGCGGAGTCTGTACGTCAAGCGTGTCAAAAAACTCGAAAAGATCCGTGCGCATGAACCAGCAGTCGCAGGATAACCCCCATGCGAATTGTGTTCTTTGGGACACCCGAATTCGCGGTGCCCACCCTTACCGCCCTGTTACGGTCTAGCCACCAGATTCTCGGAGTGATCACCCAGCCTGACGAGCCAAAAGGACGCGGCCAACGGATGAGCATGCCAACGGTGAAAAAGCTTGCCTTACGTGAGAACATCCAAATTCTACAACCAGAAAGCATGAAAGACTCAGCGCTTCTTGAGGCGTTACAACAGTGGCAACCTGATAGTTGCGTGGTCGTCGCCTTCGGCCGAATCTTGCCACGACACATTCTCGATATCCCACGATTGGGGTGTGTAAACCTGCATGGCTCGTTGCTTCCCAAATACCGCGGCGCGGCACCGATCCAATGGGCGATCTGCAATGGAGAAGTGGCAACAGGAGTAACATCGATGCTCATGGACCAGGGCATGGATACCGGACCAATTCTGCTACAACGCCCTGTTGCCATCCGCCCAACAGAGCGTGCGAGTGAATTGGCACATCGCCTCGCGGGCGTCGGTGCCGACGTGATACTCGAAACTCTCGATGCACTTGAGGCTGGTTCTATTACACCCCAAGCTCAAGATTCGGATCACGCATCTCTTGCACCGATATTGAAGAAGACTGACGGAATGATCCGATGGAGTGACAGCGCCGCCAAGATTACGAATCTGGTGCGTGGAATGGACCCATGGCCTGGCGCATATACCTATTATGGACCCGAGCAGTGGCGGCTGTGGGACGTCGAAACGGTGATTAATTCACCTTCGTCGCAATCTCCTGGCACTGTCCTCGACGCAACGCGAGACAGCATCAAAGTTGCAACGGGTGATGGCATCATTAACATTCGAGAGTTGCAACCCGCATCGCGACGACGGATGCCGGTACATGCCTACCTATCCGGGCATCGAGTCAACTCGGGATCAATGTTAACGAATGAACCTTTGCCTCTGGCTGTAAATAATTAAGAGGAGATAATGTGATGCGCCGAATGAAAGGAATTTTCCTGTTCCTTCTTGCAAATGTCTTAATCTTTATTACGTTGTCGATCACCTTCACGGTCTTGGTTGAGATCGTCCTTCCCATGTTCGGCATTGATCTTCGAGGATCGATTAACCAGACCATGCTGCTATGGTCGTTTGTCATTGGGTTCGGCGGCGCATTTGTGAGTTTGGCCTTTTCAAAGCAAATGGCGCGCATGATGTTGTCCTGCCAGCGCATTGAACGACCGGGTTCTCCAGCAGAATCTGTGGTCTTCAATTCTGTCCAGGAAATCGCTCGTGGAATGGAAATCTCGATGCCTGAGGTCTGGATCTACGATGCCCCCGATCCCAATGCGTTCGCGACAGGGCCGAGCAAAAACAACTCGATGGTCGCCGTTTCAACCGGCCTATTACGCAACCTGAGCGAGCGAGAAGTCAAATCCGTTCTTGCGCATGAATTGGGGCACATCCGCAACGGTGATATGCTCACCACAACCATCCTGGCCGGATTGATGAATACCTTTGTCTACTTCTTGAGCCAGTTCATCGCGCGTCATGTTGCGGACCGTAACCCGATGTTATACTTCGCCACCTATATTTTCCTTCAGATCGTATTATCATTCCTCGCGATGATCCCGATCTGTTGGTTCTCACGAAAACGTGAGTTCGCTGCGGATCGATTTGCTGCAAAGGTGTATGGTCCGGATTCAATGATCTCGGCTTTGCAGGCGATTGGAACCTGGGTACAACAATCCCAAATTCAATACGGGACGAAAGACGCGCTGGCGACGATGAAGATTTCAGGGAACACGGGCGGATTCATGAGCCTATTCTCAACCCATCCACGTATTGAGGATCGAATCGAGGCACTCCGTCGTAGCTCATGACACACCCCTTAAAGATCGCCCCATCAATTCTCGCTGCTGATTTCGGCCGTCTTGCGGATGAAGTCGCGGCGGTCGAAGCAGGTGGGGCGGATTGGATTCACATCGACGTGATGGACGGCCACTTTGTGCCAAACATCACCGTTGGCCCGCCAATTGTCGAAGCCATTCGTCGCGTCACTAAGCTGCCACTCGATGTCCATCTGATGATTACCAATCCAGACGATTATCTCAGCAAATTTCGTGACGCGGGCGCAGACATACTGACCGTCCATCGCGAGACCTGTCCGCATCTCCATCGCACCGTTCAGGCTATCAAAGATTTGGGCGCAAAAGCGGGAGTCTCTCTCAATCCGGCAACGGATCTTGGATCACTTGAGGACATTCTGTCAGACCTCGATCTGCTGCTCATTATGTCCGTCAACCCAGGCTTTGGCGGTCAGTCATTTATTCCATCGGTCATGACCAAAATCCGGAAGGCCAGGGATCTCATTGATGAAAAGTCCCTTCACACGGAACTCGAAGTTGATGGAGGCGTAGCGCCAGACAACGCGACGGCCGTCGTTCACGCTGGAGCAACAATTCTTGTGGCAGGATCGGCGATTTTCAAAGCACCAAAATATGCCACGGTCATCCACCAGATGCGACAAGCCGGAATAGGGGCAATGCCCGTGGAAACCCAACGGGTATGACGCCGGAAGAATCGTCTTCTCTAGGAAAACAGGAACTCTCTAGCCTTCATCCTCTCGAAGTCGCCGTTCTTACCGACCTCCATACACAATCCCCCACCAGCGAAGCTGACCTCGCCACGCATACCGGACTAGACCCAGCACAGGTCAGCATGAGCATTGGCTGGCTGCAGGCCAAACAGTACATCACGGTCACGTCTGAAAACGTCACGAAACTCGTCTCGCTCACCCCAACCGGTACCGAGTTTTCTAAATCTGGGTCCCTCCTGGAGCGAATATTCAATGGAGCTACGGAAGCTAAACAACAGGGCAGCCTGCTCACCATGAAATCCCTGCAGGAGACGCTAGGCTTGCAGGCGAGCGACCTGAGTGGTCCCATCGGAGCGCTTAAGAAAGAGAGGTCACTTCAGATAGGTCCCGGAGGAACGCTCGAACCAACACAGCCAACCAGTGCACTGACGTCTGCCCTCGCCATCTTGATCAAAGACATCGCTCACGGACCATCCAGCTACGACGATCGACCTGACCATGCACGTAAAATCATCGATACCTTTTCCCAACGGCGCGGACGTTCGCAGGAGCCGTTTCGGGTAGATGAGCACATCATGCGTTCCTTTACGCTCACTGAAGTCGGGATAGCAATTGCCGCTAAAGTGGTGACCACCGGGGTCAAAGAAGGCTACGCGCAGCTGACACCAGAAATTTTGAAAGATGGATCGTGGCGAAGCCGTGCCCCCCGCCCCTACAACATTGCCCTTCGACCCCCACGTATTGCTGCGGGGAAAAAGCACCCCTACCGATCGTTTCTGGATAAAGTCAAAACCACATTGGTCAGCATGGGTTTCGAGGAAATGCGTGGCCCCATCGTGGAGAGCGAGTTCTGGAATATGGATACGCTCTATATGCCACAATTTCATCCAGCCCGCGATATCCATGATGTGTATTTCGTGAAGAGTCCCGCATATTCAGAAGCGATACCTGAACCCTATATCAGTCAGGTTGCCCAAACCCATCGGGATGGCTGGACGACGGGATCGCGGGGCTGGGGCTACCCCTTCAATGAAAAGCGGGCTCGACGTCTGGTCCTCCGCAGTCAAGGAACTGCGGTCTCATCTCGAACCCTCGCGTCACAGCCGAAGATTCCTGGAAAGTATTTTTCCATGGCACGCTGCTTTCGGTATGACCAGATTGATGCCACCCACGCCACTGACTTTTTTCAAACGGAAGGCATTGTGCTTGGAAACACCATTACCTTTCAGACACTCCTCGGGCTCTTATCGCTCTTTGCAAAAGAGATGGCGCAGGCTAAAAAGGTGAAGTTTGCACCGGCCTATTTCCCATTTACTGAGCCCTCTGTTGAACTTCATGTCGAACATCCGAAATTAGGCTGGATGGAACTTGGAGGCGCCGGACTGTTGCGGCCGGAAGTCACACATCCATTAGGCGTCAAGGTTCCCGTTATCGCCTGGGGTCTCGGACTGGACCGCATGGCAATGGTCGCGCTGGACATTCATGATATTCGCGATCTCTTTACGGCCAACCTCGACCTCATCCGTCACAAGCCGATGCCATTTTAACTCCCATGCCAACGATCGATTTTCCAAAACAAGACTTCGACTCACTCATCGGACGCACCTTCACCCTTGAGGAACTTGAGGGCTGGATGTTGCTGGCAAAGGGCGAATTCAAGGGCTATGACGCTGAGACCGACGAGCTCAAAGTCGAACTGCAAGATACCAATCGTCCTGATCTCTGGTGCGCTGAGGGAATTGCGCGCCAAATTCGTGTAAAACTCGAGGAAGGTCCCCGCTCCTATTCGTTCTTCAAACCAGCGAAAAAGACCCTCGATCAGATCGTCGTCGGGCACGGCCTTCATGTGACCAGACCCTATGTCGGCGGTTTCAAGGCAACAGGCTACACACTCTCTGAGCAAGGCTTGGCTCAACTGATCCAAACGCAAGAGAAACTAGCCGATATCTTCGGACGGAAACGAAAGAGCGTGTCAATCGGCGTGTATCGGCTTGATCCGATTCAGTTCCCCATCACCTATGCCCTCGCAGATCCAGACAGCACGCGTTTCACCCCATTGGGATTTGATGAGCCGATGACGCTCACCGAGATCCTCGAATGCCACCCCAAAGGTATTGAGTATAAATCCACCCTGATCGGTCACGACGGCAAACAACACTGCCCACTTCTCACCGATGCCAAAGGGATTGTTCTTTCCTTCCCTCCGATCATCAATAGCCGTGAAATTGGGGAAGTGCGGGTTGGTGATAAAAACCTATTCATTGAAGTCACCGGAACCGATCTGCGCATGGTCCTGCACGCACTCAATATACTGGCAACCAATTTCGCCGATCGTAAAGCAAAAATTGTGCCGGTAGAGGTGATCTATCCCGCGCCGACAGAATTTGGAGCATCGATTCAAGTGCCCTATGACTGCGGGTCAGAATTGGAAGTTCCACAGGAAAACATCACGACACTTCTTGGCGAGTCACTGACGATGAACGAAGGAAAACAAGCCCTGATCGAGTATGGGTATCAGGTCAAGTCACGCGGGAAAATCCTCTCGGTAAAACAACCTCCCTATCGGGATGATCTCATGCACCCCGTTGACGCCATTGAGGACATTGCGATCAGCAATGGGTACCATACGTTTCCCACCGCTCTCCCCTCCGAGTTCACCGTCGGAGGCCTTTCGCAGGCCGAGATGATCTCGGACAAAGTCCGCGAACTCATGGTTGGGTTTGGATTTCAGGAGACCCTTTCGAACATCTTGGCCTCACAGGAAGACTTGGTGGCTCGGATGAACCTCTCGGACACAGCCATCATCGAGGTCGACAACGTGATGTCCCTCACCTATAGTTGTGTCCGGCAGTGGATCATCCCTTCGTTACTCCGAGTGGAAGCCGCGTCTTCGCATAGTTTTTATCCCCATTCCCTTTTCGAAGCAGGCGAGATCGTACAACCAGACCAGGACGCCGAATCCGGCACGCGTACACTCAACGCCCTCAGCGCGCTCTTAGCCCACCCAAACGCCAATTTTTCCGAAATGCACTCCTACGTTGACCTACTGTTTTACACCCTCGGATTATCATACACAGTCGAACCCATAACACATCCATCTTTCATGGATGGCCGTGTCGGACAACTTACAGTACATGGAAAGCCATGTGGGCTCCTCGGCGAACTCCACCCCCAAGTGCTCGACAATTGGCAGATCGCTATGCCATGCGCAGTCTTTGAACTGACCTTAGACAAGTTGACAATCGGGTAACATAATCTCAAACCAATACGAAGAAGAAACGATGGACCAGAAACCAGATCAAATCCCACAATCTGAATCTGCTGTAGCAAATCCGGTATACGCAGGATTTTGGATACGGCTAGGTGCATCCACCATTGATTCCATACTGTTCTTGGTCCTCATCATTCCATTGCTAATTGGCATATATGGCATCGACTATTTACTTGATCTCGTGAGAATTGTTGAGGACCTTAACCGTGCGCTCCAACTCTGGGAAAAAACTGGCAATCCACCCATGAACTTGATTCTCTCCGCGAAAACAGAGGGCGGCGTATGGGAGTTCCTGATTACATGGGTTATGCCGGCTGTCGTGATCATCGTCTTTTGGATATATCGTTCTGCGACTCCAGGGAAAATGATGGTACGTGTCAAAATCGCAGACGCAAAAACAGGACATGAACCATCGACTGGGCAAGTGATTTGGCGATACTTTGGATACTTTGTCTCAATTATTCCATTCATGCTCGGTATTCTCTGGGTTGCCTTTGACAAACGAAAACAGGGCTGGCACGACAAGCTGGCGGGAACTATTGTGGTAAAAACATAAACGGCTGAACCTCTCCGCTAGAGATTGCACATTCTACATCTTGTTCTTCACTTCATCATTCCCGCGATCATCGCGAAACTAGCCTTCGCGAAACACTGGCGTATCAGTTACCTGGTGATGATGTCCACCATGCTCGTGGATCTCGATCATCTCCTTGCCAATCCACTTTATGCCCTCAATCGCTGTAGCATCGGGTTTCACCCACTCCACGAGCCTATAGCAATTGCCGTGTACGGAATCCTGTGCTTTGTCCCAAAACTACGCCTCGTTGGGATCGGATTGATCATTCACATGAGTCTCGATTCAGCCGACTGCTTCATGACCAACGGCGTGTGGTATGTCTGATGTGCCCACTATGCCAAGCGGAAAACACAATCAAGATTTGCACAGACAGACACCGTGAGTATCTCCGATGCCAAATCTGTCAATTGATATTTGTTCCTCCCAATTTCTTTCTATCTGCTGACGATGAAAAGGCACGCTACGACACCCATCAGAACAGTCCCGACGATCCGAAATATCGAGCATTCCTCAGCCGATTATTCATCCCCATGCAGAACCGATTATCGCCCGGGAGCAGCGGCCTCGATTTTGGTTCCGGACCAGGTCCAACGCTGTCCGTGCTGTTTGAAGAGGCCGGACACTCCATGGCACTCTATGATCATTTCTATGCACCACACCCAGCGGTACTCGACACACCCTATGACTTCATCACCGTAACTGAGGTGGTGGAACATCTTCATCATCCAAGGGAGGAGTTGGATCGTCTATGGACAATCCTAAAGCCAGGCGGAATCCTGGGAATCATGACCCAACTCGCGCCAAATCAGGAAGCGTTTGCTGAATGGTATTATAAACGTGACCCAACCCATGTGTGTTTTTTCTCCCGCACAACCTTTGAATGGCTCGCGACTCAATGGCCCGCTGCGTTGACCTGTGAAGAGAACGATGTGATGCTACTTGAGAAGACGACTGAACAGGTGCGATAAATGCACCCAATGGATTCGCAGAGATGTGGTTTTCATCTATTCTCCCATCGTTTAACCCGTTCAAACGGAAATTATCTGTTCGGTTCGTCGCGATGCCGCACAAGTCTATCGAGGATGCATTATCGTTTGCGGAAGTGACCAGCTACGATGTGCTTTATGACTTGGGGTGCGGAGAAGGAGACATATTGATTGCCGCCGCTACAGCCTACGGCGCCCGATGCATTGGATTGGATATCGATGCGGCGTTAGTCGCGACAGCGCAAGTAAAAGCCGTTAAGGCCGGAGTTCACGAGAAGGTGCGGTTTCTTGAAGGAAATTTTGGACAGATCGCGGACTTAGAGCGGATACGCGTTGAGGACGCAACGGTCGTGATTCTATTTTTGTTGCCTGAAACCCTGGCCAGGCTACTCCCACTGCTTCGGGAACGAATGCAATCCGGAACCCGTATCGTATCAATTACCTGCAAACCTATTCCAGATACGTGGCCTGCTGACAGGGTAGGCTACACCACAGGTTTCGAAATTCCAGGTGAGCCTATTCCGATGTATTATTGGAGCGTCTTAGGCTAAAGGCTTAGGGTTTCGCGTATTTTTCGTAACAGCGCGATGTTCTCGGTGTGGCCAGTCTTTCGCGCGTGAATCGATCCGCTGATCGGCCGTCCCAATAAATAAAAATCCCCCATGATGTCCAAAATTTTGTGACGGGCAAATTCCTCGGGAAACCGCAGTGGGGTATTGATCACCCCGTGATCCGACACGAGAATGACGTTGTCGAGCTTTCCACCTTTGGCCAGCCCCATCTCCTCCAACGCGCTCACCTCATTCAAGAATCCAAAGGTACGCGCCGGTGCAATTTCGTCACGGAAGGCAGTAGGTGAATCAAGCTCAAAGGTGTAGGTCTGATCACCGACCGGCGGTGGGTGAGACAGTTCGTATGTGATTGTAAATCCCTCAGACGGGTGGATTGAGATCTCGGCATCTGATCCGGCAGTCACGCTGATTGGTTCTTCGATGACGATCTGTGGCAAGGTCCCCTCTTGCTCTTCAACACCAGCGGAATCAAGCAATTCACAAAATTCGGTGGCGGAGCCATCGAGAATTGGGAGCTCTCCTTCAACTTTTACCAAGAGATTGGTAATGCCATAGGCATGCAACGACGACATAAAGTGTTCCACCGTGCGTACTCGCATCCCCCCTTTGAGAAGTGTGGTGGCATATCCAGTCAAATCGACATTATCGAGGTGGGCCTCAACCACGCCATCACCCGCAAGACTGCTAAACCGAATCCCTTCGTTCAATCCAAGGGGTTGTAGAATCAGACCGGTTCGTACTCCACTGTGTAAGCCCACTCCCCCTATCACGACACTCTTCGCCACGGTTCGCTGCGGCACAGACGATACTCGTTTGCTTCCCCGATGGCGATTCGTGACCGTCGGGCTTGTGGGCAACACATCGACCTTGGTCACTTCACTCCCAATGGCGCCTTTCACGGCTTGAACCAGGCCATCCAATGAAAGCGGCTTTTCGAGAAAGTCCACCGCGCCAAGTCGAAGTGCACGAACGGCCGTATCAATAGTCCCATGGCCGGTAATCAAGATGACCGGAATGTTCGGCTGCAGCGCTTTGAGACGAGTCAACAGCGTCAACCCGTCTTCATCGGGCATCCAGACATCAAGAAGGACAAGCGAAGGGTTACACTGTTTCATCGCGGCCATGGCATCGCGACTATGGGCCGCCGTTACCACACCAAATCCTTCATCCTGTAGAATGCCGGACACAGATTCAAGAATGGCAGCCTCGTCGTCGACAACGAGGACGGTTTCACTCATGCATTACTCCTTAGGACACAGCCACGGCATGGTTGCTATTCTCCCTTAAGGCCAGTTCCATTGCAACGAAACCTGGCCGTCACGGCCTCCATGGAAACAGATGCTGGAAGGGTACTACAGATAGGAGGGTGGTTCAATGGTTGTGGAAGAGTCTATAAAGCCCACTGTGGTGAGCAGTGTGAGCGCACACAATCACTACGACGACCATCAACTCGATCAGTGTAAAGCCCCCGTACCGTAAAAATACAGAGCCACTGAGTTGGTGATTCGCCATTGTATCAGGGCAGTCGCTAAGGGAATAGGATTTTAAGGGCTCTATTGGGGTGAAGCGGACCGTAACAAAGAGGCCACGGTGAGTCAATCGCACCCATAGTTTACTCCTTAGGACACAGGCGCGACATCGGCCTCGCTCTCCCCTACCACCAATTCCATGGCAAAGGTTGTCCCGATCGATCCATCGCTCACCACCCGAATCTGGCCGTGGTGGTCGGTGATAATACGGTTGACGATTGCTAACCCTAATCCCGTGCCATTCTTGGTGTTAGAGAAATACGGAAGAAACAGCCGCTCGCGGTCCTCGGGCGGAATCCCCTTCCCTTCATCTTCCACCTCGACATGTACCTTACGCTGTTGAGCATCATAGCGCGTGCGTACCCAGATCCGGCCTTTATGATCCATCGCCTCAATCGCATTCTCAAACAGGTTGACGAACACGCGCTTCATCTGTTCGCGATCGATTGAGATCGGTGGGACGGCATCATCCAAACTGTAATGTACCTCCACATCCCGCTGAGCCGTCGTATAGAGCATGCTGACATCACGAATCACATCATGAAGAGATTCTTCTGCCATCACCGGTTCAGGCATTCGTGCAAAGGTGGAAAATGAGTCCACCAGACGCATCAAGCTCTGCACCTCGTTGATGATAATACCTGTCGCATCTTGAACTGATTGGTGGATGCCATCTGCACCCTCCAGCGCTTTTTTCCGTAGTCGCTGGGCAGAGAGCTGAATCGGCGTGAGAGGGTTTTTAATCTCATGCGCCATCCGTTGGGCCACCTCACGCCACGCCGCCACTTTCTGTGCTTTTACTAGCTCAGCGTTGCTGACCCGCAAATCGTTGGCCATGGTGTTAAATGATTCCACCAGCGTTCCCATTTCTCCATCAGCCTTCGCATCAATATGGACGCTGAGATTTCCTGCCGCAACCGCCTTCGTTCCCTCAGCTAACTTTTCCATGGGAACAGTGATACGCCGAGCGAAATAGATGCCGAACCAGGCTGCTGAAAATACGATCGTCATTGCAATCACCGCAAAAGAAACGATGTAGGCCGTTTTAATAGGGTTCTTAAATGCTTTGAGCTGCCGATAATCTTCATAGGAACTCACAATCTCGTCGCCTTTCGCGACAACTGACTCGGGAAATATACGGTAGGCGACCACAATCGCATTTGCCATGTCTGCTTCTGACGCCACCGCCGTCGGAGAAGAGGTAATCGGCACGGCGATCAGCATGAGCTTCCCAAACGACGTGGTTTCGAATGCCAATTCCTGAACACCCGCGATGGCTTGTTCCAATACAGGCTCCATCGGACCTCCTAGCTCGCCCTCTGGAAAATGCGGATCAGTTGCTGACGCAAGAAGATCCATTTGTGGGGACCAGACTTCGACCGCAGCAAGGCCATGTTCCACGCGCTTTCGTTCGAGTGCATTACGCAATGCCGTTTCTCGGCGCGGTGACAACAGGTTCCGACGCACGATCTCGTCACGTATGGCTTGTCCGCTTTGTTGAATTTGGACCTGCTGATCTTGGTAATAGGCCTGCGCGACCTCAAGAGCATTGTTCAATGATTGCTCGACCTGAATGCTAAACCAATTATTCACGCTGTTCGTCAACAGCCCACTGGCCACAAGAAACAAAAGCCCCGACGGGATAAGGGAAAAGCCAACAAACGCCAAGATGAGTTTTGACTGGAACCCGGACCCGTAGTGACGCTCAAAAAACGCCTTGACCAAATTCCGTGAGAGGAACAGCGCCAGCAGAACAAGAAGAATCAGATCAACGTTGACCATGGTCAAAACAAGAATCTGGCTTGGAATGTACGGCGTGTCGCCGGTCCACTCGTTCAAGACGTAGGTGATCCCGAGGCACGGCAACAGAAACAGGAGGGTGATCCAGACTGGACGAAGGTTCAGCTTGGACTGTGGGAGTGTCGTCTCAGAATGCATGGCCAAGAGTAAAATGCAACTGGGCTGCGGACTCCCCAGTTTCGCGTCGAAGTTTATATCCGAGATCCAACCGAAGCGGACCGACCGGCGTATTATAACGAATCCCCGGACCCACTGAAAATTTTATGTCCTGAAAATCAACGTTTCGTGCGTCTCGCCACACATTCCCT
>DTRN01000078.1 GCA_012965905.1 Nitrospirales bacterium
GAGGAAGGGGGTCTGATTGGATAGCGAACTTAGTCCACCAGGCTATGTAAGCCCGCCTGCGGTTCAGATGATGTCTTTGCCGTGCTTGGGCGTGAGTGCTTTATCGCACTGCCTCCCCTCGACCTGGATGACAGTGGGTGCCTGAAGCACCCGATCAATGGATATGAGCGATACGGGTCAGATGCAGGTGCCTTCGCGAAGAAGGCTGAAAAAGGGGTATTCGGCGGTGCGGTTGACGAAGAGCAACGGGTCCAGCACCTGCTGACAGGTGGGATGTAGCCAAAGTTAAATATCAGATACTGGCATCCTAAGTGCCATCATTCGGGCCATCTTCGAAAAGGAAGGTGGCCCGTTTGTTTTTCAGATTGCCACTGCGGAAATCAGCAATGCGGGAACTGTGCTACAGCGCGACGCCGACTTTTTCGAGTGCCGCCTTGGGGGACATGATATTGCGTTTGAGGCCGAGCGATTTCGAATCCAGACCCATCGCTAAGCCGAGCAGTTGTGGGAAGTGCAGGATTGGCATGTCAATGGTCGTATTGTGTCGGCTCGCCGCGGTGTGTTGGAGGCCATCGAGGTTGAGGTGACACAACGGACAAGGTGTGACCATCACGTCGGCACCCAAGGTTTTGGCATCGGTGGTGTGCTTGTGCACCATCGCCATCGAATTCGGTTCGTTAATGGTGAGAATCGGTAACCCACAGCACCGATCCTTCCCTGCAAAGTCAACGACTTCCGCGCCGGTGGCCGCGATGACTTGTTCGAGGGATGTTTGACGTTCCGGGTGCTCATCGAACCCTAACGCCTCAGAAGGGCGTTGCAGGTAGCAACCATAAAATGGGGCCGCACGGAGGGTTTTCAACGGCTTCACGATCTTATCCTTCCATGCCTTTTCTTCAAGGTCCTCAAGCAACACCCAGAGAAAATGTTTTACCACAGTAGTGCCTTTGTATTTGAGGCCTTCCGGAGCCAACATCTTGTTGATTTCAGCGAGATAATCAGGATCATCGTTAAGCCGCTTATTGGCTTGAGCGAATACACCCTGACAGGTGCTGCAAATCGTCATGATGGGAAGGCCCTTGTGTTCGGCCATCGCCAGGGTCCTGGCATTGAGCGTGTCACCTAAAAGCTGGTCTTTTTCCTGTAGGCAGCCCGCACCGGTACAGGCAGCTTCGGTCAGTTCCTCAAGGGTGATCCCTAATTTTGGATAGACGGCCATCACGGACTGATACAATTCCGGACAGGCTCCCTTCGATACGCAACCTGGGTAAAAGGCGTATTTCATTTCATCTTCTCCGTAGTATCAACAATGCGTCGTATGTTGTGCATCCCAGGAAGGGGCTTGTGAAATGGGCCGGGTTTCGGGAGCTTCCCATGCAGCAGCGAGCGAATGGCGACGGGCAGTAACCCCATAAATCGTGAGATGTTAAATAGGCCCAACGTTTTTATCGTCAACATCACCTCGTCGAGGATGCCCTTGTCTCGTACCACTTCAATGAAGCCCATGGAATGGCGGGCGCCATAGGTATCCGTGAGACCAGAATTCATTCCTTTCGAGCGCAAGGCCATGATTCGATCCATCGGTGCGACGCCTTTGGGACAGACCTCAACACAGACCATACATCGAGTACAGTCCCACATCCCGGTCGGTTCATCCAGGTCACGCAAACGCTGGTTGGTGGCAGCGTCTCGAGGATCGGCCACAAAACGGTAGGCTTTGGCCAAGGCTGCGGGTCCGACAAACGTCGGGTCAACCTCTAGTGCCGTACAGTCCGAGACACATACCCCACACATAATGCATCCCATAACCGGGTTGAGATGCGTCATCGCATCAGGTGGGGCCAGGTATTCTGCTGTTGGTGCGTCCCCTGTCGTTTGCAACCAGGGAGTGACTTGTCGGATCTTCTCCCAGAACGGCCGCATGTCCGTCACAAGATCCTTGACTACGGCCATGTTCCCCATCGGCTCGACGGTAATTGTTCCGTTGCTCCCACGGAGACTATTGATCTTGGTTTTGCATGCGAGGGTGCCCTGACCGTTGACCCTCAGACCGCATGAGCCGCAGATGGCACCACGGCAGGAACAGCGCACCGCAAGGGATTCATCGATTGACTCGCGGATCGTAATGAGCGCGTCAAGCACACTGCTCGATTCCTCGACCTCCACCTTGAATTCCTGATGGTAGGCCTGAGGATTCTTGGATTCCGGATCGAAGCGCTTAATTCGTATGGTTTTTTCCATCAATATACCCGCGGCTTTGGTTCCCACTGCGTCATGCGAACCGCGAGGGTCTCTATCTTCGGGTCCGCGCCAGGCTGTTGGTAGGTTAAGATGTGCTTCAACCAGTTCTCATCATCTCGTTCAGGAAAATCGAGTCGAACGTGCGCACCCCGGCTTTCTTTCCGGAAGAGGGCGCCGACAATAATGGCCTCTGCGCAATCGAGCATGAAGCCAAGCTCCATGGCGTTAATCAAGGTCGTGTTGAAGATACGTCCCTTGTTGCGAACCGGCACCTCTTTCCAGCGTTCGCGCAGCGATCGGATTTTCGTCAGTGCAGTCTCCATTCCCTTTTGGTCACGGTAGACCGCCAGGTGCTCATTCATCATCGTTCCCATTTCAAGCCGAATCGCGGCAACGGAATCCTTGTTGTCCTTGCGACTCAGCAGGGATTTTATCATATTGTCATCTTTGGAAATGATGGACGAGGGAATGTCTTTGGACGGAGTGCCCTTGGCAAATGCCGACGCGGCGAGACCCGAGCGTTTTCCGTACACCACAGTGTCCAACAGTGAATTCGCGCCGAGGCGATTTCCTCCGTGCACGCTCACACAGGCAGCCTCGCCGGCAGCGAAGAGGCCTCGAACGCCTCCCCAGCCACCACCACCAATATCCCAGCAACGTCCGTTGTTATCCGTCTTCACTCCACCCATTTGATAGTGCATCCCGGGCCGAATTGGGAGGGGTTCTTTAGTCATATCGACGTTGGAGAAGGTATGCGCTTCTTCCCATACCTGGCTCAGGCGTTCTTTAATGAATTTCTCACCGAGATGCCGGCAGTCCAGATGGACGCAGCCGTTAATGCCTCGGCCTTCATTAATCTCCGTTTGTTCGGACCGTGACACCACGTCACGGGATGCCAATTCCAACATGTTTGGCGCGTATTTCTCCATAAACCGTTCACCCTTGGAATTATAGAGGTGCCCGCCCTCGCCACGAACCGCTTCGCTGATCAACAGGCCATTGGCTTTCAGGGTTGTGGGATGGTACTGCACCATTTCCATATCCATGAGCGGCGCGCCGGCTTGGTACGCGAGTCCCATCCCGTCGCCGGTACAGATCAGTGCATTGGTCGACGGCTCATACACGCGTCCCAGCCCACCTGCGGCGATAATCACCGATTTTGCCTGGATAAATTGCACGTTACCGGTTTCCATTTCCATGGCAACGACGCCGTAGCACTGGCCGTCTTCGATGACCAGGGAGGTCACAAACCATTCATTATATGTAGGAATGTTGGTCTTGAGGATTTGCTCAAATAAGACGTGAAGAATCGCCTGGCCGGTAAAATCTGAAACAAAGAACGTTCGAGCTTTTTTCTGTCCGCCGAATCGCCGCGTGCCAAGGCGGCCGTCATCATTGCGGCTAAAGATCACCCCCATATTTTCGAGCGCGATAATCTCCGGACCGGCATCCTGCGAGAGGAGCGTAATCGAATCCTGATCTCCCAGATAATCGCTGCCTTTGACTGTCTCGAAGGCATGTTCTTCCCAGGCATCTCCACGGTCCGTGAGAGCGGCGTTAATTCCCCCCTGAGCGGCGTTTGAGTGGCTTCGAACGGGGTACACCTTGGTGATCAAGGCCACATTGGCGCCTTCGGCGTTTGCCTCATAGGCGGCACGCATTCCTGCTAATCCAGCTCCGACAATCAGGACATCATGCTGCATAGTTCACACTCGATCATTCTTTAAAAATTCGCAACTGAAAAGTGAAGGAAAAAGGGCTCTGGACAACCTGGGCACTATATAAACGAGACGAGACGATGTCAACGATTGATGGCATGGCAAATGGCCCATCCGATGGTCTGGAAATGGCGATTACTGTAGAAGCGGGTTTCGAATCTCTTTACCGATACGATCCCATCGAACATGGGCTGGCGGGTCATGATCCCAGGACCAGTAGATGGATGTTACTTTACCCTTGACCTGCTCACGCGTGACGGATCCATAGAAGCGGCTATCGAGACTCTGATCTCGGTTATCGCCTAGGATAAAGTACGAATCTTGAGAAACGGTGATCGGGCCCAACGTGTCTCGCGAGTGCTGATCTGCTGGAAATATTCTGGTATCTGTATGTTGCACATAGGGCTCATTCAGTTCGATTGCATTCACGTAGAGCACTTTCTCTCGAATTTCAATGCGATCGCCCGGCTCCCCAATTACCCGCATGATAAAGTCTATACTTTCATCTTCTGGATATAGAAACACGATACGTCACCGCGCTTTGGGTCGCAGGGATCACATTTTGCTGTAAGCACGCGGTCTCCGACGGCCAACGTCGGCGCCATTGACTTCGCCAACATTCGATACGCTTGAACGACTGTCGTCTTGAGCGTGGCTGACGCAACATTCCCTGTCACTACGACAATCACAATGCAGAGGAGATAGAAATACCACTTGTTATAAAAATTGGTTTGATAGCTGTCTTTTAGTCGTCTGGCGGTGGTGCCAGCTTCAAAGATAATATAGCCGTAGATGAGCAAAGAAGGGATGACAAGAGCGGCAATCGTCCACATGTTTACTGGAAGTAAACCCAGTATGCCGATTAGCAAGCCTGCAATCACGGGGAGCAGAGACAGGCCATAAAGCAGTGCTGCTTTCTTCAACTGCCCGTTGTAGATCTGTCCCACCCCAGGCGCTATTCCGCTTAAGAGACCAGCGGCCCACCATTTCCTTCTCTTGATTGCCATGTCGGGAATTTAGACTAAAAATCTAGGTTCCAGTACGCGGGGCTCGTATCGCGAATTTGTCTGGCTAGCTTCAGACTGATCGTCAATGGCACATCCGGTTCCTTGGCAAAATTCAGCCGAACTTTCTTGATGACCAGAGACTCCAATTCGTGTGCCGTAATATCCGTCCAAGGGACCAACAACGGTGGATGGCCGACTCTGAACAGAAAGAGTATCGAGATACCAAGCCCTTCTCTCCCTATCGAGAACTTCAGACAACCGGGATACGCTGCCATGCGTCTCATGGACGCACTTTCGAATCTCCATTTCGCCGCGGCTTTCGAGGGGGTCCCTCTGTACCGGTCGGTTAATTGCCACCACCCGCCCCACAGAGAAAGGGCGAAACACATCAGGATCCATAGGGTTGTGAAGGCGATCAGAAACTGCATCGCTTGCCCGGCATCAAGTGCGCTTTCCATAGGTATAACGAAGCGATTATTCAAACAAGAAGCTTTTTATGTGCCATCGTTTTCCATCGACAGGGAATTTGATACTTAGAAGAGTGCCACGTAGTGAAGCATCTCGCGTTTGCTCGGGGAGTGATTCTTGCCGACCCATCAGCGTCCCCTGCAAGGTTTTGGAATGAAATCGAATGCGCTCGTGATTTTTGCTAGCTTTTGGCATTGTTGCAGCTAGTTCTGAATCTACGTCGTTGTTCACGCCTGAGAACATGGCGTGGAAGGACACGCGATGTTCTGCGGCGACATCCATGCGCACAGAGGGATGTTTGGGCGGTCCGTCAATGGGCGCGTACACGCTCACCCGATCCGTTCTGATCATCAGCTCAAGAAACACCTTGGTGTCGGGACCGAGTGGCTCGGTGCGCTTGATGTCATGGGTGATGGTGTGTTCATAGTCCTTGGTCTGGATCTGGAACGTCCCATCGGCACGGCAGGTGATGTGGTCAACGAGAGCATCGATTTTCTTCGCCTGGCCTATTTCATGTGCCAGGGGGCCGAAGTCGGCTGCCCCAATTTCGCGCTCTGGCCACATATAACGCAGGATTGGCTGATCCCCAGTCAGCCCGTACAACCCGAGGATCAATTCGTTGGTGCGATTATTTTGAAGCCATGCCAGTCGACGGTACACCGTACGATTGGTGCGCAGATACACCCGTGTGGACTTCGGTCTCGGCATAGGCAGAATCAGAACGTATGTATGAGGCCCGGGTGAAGCTGCCAACCCACCGGCCCGAACTACTTCTTCACCTCCCAGATCGAATCCATAAAGTAGTGGTTTGCATCAAACAGGTGCTTCACAACTTCATATCCGCTATGCGCGGCTAGAGTTTCAATTTCATGCTGTGTGTACTTGTAGGAGTGCTCAGTTTGCATTGCTTCCCACGCAGCGAAGTAAAACTCACTATCCAATGCTTCAATGGACACCACCTGCTCTCGGGTACTAAAAATGTAGCTCTCGACCGCATGTGTTCTCGGGTTGTATTGTCCCTGCTGAACATAGTGACGCTTGATAAAGTCCGCTCCGAGCCGGTCATTGATAACATCCAGCAAATGGAGGTTGAATGTTTCGAACACTCCGGTGGGGTCGTTGTAAGCGGCATAGAGAATCTTTGGGTGTTTCATGAGATCGAACCCGATCATTACGTAATCTCCACTGTTCAAAGCTTCGTTGAGTTTTCGCAGAAACTGCTCAGCCTCGGCTATCTTCATATTCCCGATGGTCGAACCGAGGAACAGCACGATGTTCCGTTGGTTTTCGTTTCCACCGATCGCGGCGAGACCATCAAAGTAATCTGCAGCCAAGCCTCTGACCGACATCTCACTGCCTGAAAACGTCGACTCCAAAAAGCTCACGAGATTCTTGATTGCGCCCTCGGATATGTCGATCGGAATATAGTCGAATTTCAGCCGGCTCTGGATAAAGTGTTCAAGAAGAACCATGGTTTTTCGGCCATCTCCGGCGCCCAACTCGACGACCGTGAACGACCCTTTCGAAACGAGGTCGGTGACTGTCTGTGTGTGGCTGCGAAATATCTCGAATTCGCATTGCGCGGGATGATATCCCTCAAGCTTCGTAATCTCGGTGAAGATCTCGCTGCCGCGATCATCGAATATCAACCATGATGGCAAGCATTTCGGTTGTCTCGATAATCCTTCAAGAACAGCTTGAGCGAACTGGTCGTCGGATGCTGCTGTTCCCGACCGCAAATTGTGATATTCGAATGACATTACTCTCCTATTTCTGACTTAAACCCCGCGGTGTTTGATCGGCATGGATTAGCTTGCTAGAATGCCGACCGAGACATCCTTTATACATCCTTTTTATAAATTAATCGTCCCTGGTGAACATGTTGTCTTCCCAAGCCCTCGCCGATATCGATTATCGCGAAGCCGAAGAGGCGTTTACGCACCTCCTTCAGCATGTTGATCTCGATCGGTATATTTCCGACACGCCCGAGTGTGTGGAGCCGTTTGAGCATGTTCTGGGTCTGGGGATGCTGGATGCCTACGAAGAACAACCCGTGTCGTCCGATGCACATCTCTTCCTTCAACGAGTTCTGTATCGAATCAACCGATTAAAACTGTTCTGGTATGACGATCTTGAGAATTACGCCAATGAGAATTCAGCGTTTCTCTTTGCCGTGAGGACTAAAATCGATTCCGCATGGCAGAAGTGGGAAGCCCGGGCAACGGATATCAGCTCGTTGAATCACGTCAATGTCGAGACGGCACTGCGGGAACGTACCGCCGAAGACCTAGATCCCGAACCATCGCCGACTGGCCTGTTCTTTCGCAACGAGATGTCGCCTGTCGGATACCGTCGCTTATTGGAGATTGCCTCTCTGGATGGTTTGGTGGAAGCCAGCCAATTGTCGCGGGTTATTGGGGGAGTGGGAAATGAAGTTCAGGCCATGCTCACCAAAATTCTGTTTGAAGAATACGGGGGCGGCAAACTGGCCAGAAAACATTCATCCTTCTTTACGGCGATGTTGAGCGAATTCGGACTGAACACGAAACCGGAGGCATACTTTGAGATCGTTCCGTGGGAAGTATTGGCCAACATCAATCACAGCTTCACGGTTTGCGAACGCAAACGAAACTTCCTTCGCTATATTGGCAGCCTCCTCTATTTTGAGATTTCAGTTCCCGCGGCATTCCAGAACTACAAGAAGGCGGGAGAACGTCTCGGCTTCAGCCAAGAAGCCATAGGCTATTGGGACGTGCACATCAAAGAAGACCTCCGGCATGGTCAATGGATGCTACACGAGGTTGCCCTGCCACTCATCGACCGCTACGAAGATTCGGCGTGGGAAATTGTATGGGGCTATGACCAGCAGCGATCCTTCAGCACCCGCGCCAGCCAGGCTATTGCCAGATCAGTCCGGCAAGCGGAAAACGCGTAACGCTTCGAAGATCATTACCCCCCAAACGGCAGGGTCAGTGATTGGGTCGTGGTGACGATGTTCAGATGGCTGAATATCTGGGTGGCGCTGACGGTCCAGTCGAGGAAGGGCTTGGGCCAGATTCCTAAGATCAGGGTGCCGGCCATGGCGACGCTGATTGTGGCTGTCATCGTTGGTGATACCGTCACGGGTGAGGGGTCGGTGGGTTCATTGATATACATTTTCTTCACGACGATCAGATAGTAATACATGGATATGACGACGTTGACTAAGCCTATGACGACGAGCGTGATGAGGCCTGCTTTCATTGCCGCCATAAAGATATAAAGTTTTGCGATGAACCCTGCTAGCGGCGGCACGCCTGCTAACGAAAGCAAAAACAGTAACATCGCAAAGGCCAAAAATGGGGAACGCCTGTTGAGCCCACTGTAATCTTCGATTTCTTCGCTATTGATGACGTGGGCCACCGCAATCACTACCGCGAACGCGCCGAGATTTGCGAAGAGGTAAGCCCACAGATAAAACATGATGGATTCCCCGCCCATCTTGCTCGCGGCCGCGAGCCCGATGACCACGTTCCCGATTTGAGCGATTCCTGAATACGCGAGCAGCCGCTTCATGTTGCTTTGCGCGATCGCGACGATGTTTCCGTAGGTCATTGAAACGATCGCTACGAGCACTAACAGCCAGATCCACTCCGCGGTAAATCCGGCCAGGGTGACGAAGAAGACGCGCAGCATGATGGCTAATGCTGCGCCTTTGGGGGCTACCGACAAAAATGCGGTGACCGGTGTAGGCGCCCCGTGATAGACGTCAGGAATCCAGGCATGGAGAGGAACCGCGCCAATCTTGAATCCCAACGCAGCGAAGAGCAGGAGGAAGCCGGCAATCAGCGCCACTGAGGGCTCCCCCATCACTTGGGCGATATCAGTCAGAATAAGTTTGCCGGTCGCCCCATAAATCAAACTGATCCCAAACGCCAGAATTCCTGCGGTAAAGGCCCCGAGAATGAAAAACTTCAGACCTGCTTCGTTCGACTTGGGATCTTCACGAAGATAGGCCACCAAAATGTAGAACCCGAAGGTGGTGAATTCCAACGTAACGAAGATGCTGACGAGATCATTCGCCGACGCCATCAGCATCGCGCCGAGTGCCGACATCAAGACGAGAAAATAATATTCGCCTCTAAACGCAGGAAATCGTTCGACCGACTCGATTGACATAGAAACTACAAGGATGGTCGATGCCACAATGAAAATTTTGAAATAGATCGCCATGGGATCGAGGACATACATTCCATTGAACAGAGTCCCGGTTTTGCCGTTGATGTAAAACCAGAACAGTGCGACCAGCGTGGCAGACAACCCGGCGATGCTGAGTTTGCCAATAACCCTTTTGCTTACACGAGACGGAACGGCATCAACTACAAGCAGCATGCAGATCCAGATCGTCAGGAAAATCTCCGGCAACAGGAGAAGAAGGTCTGCGCCAGATAGCGAGAGGGTAAAATTCACGGAATACCCCCGACGTCAGCTCCGCCGTGAATCTTGGCGAGTAGCGGCTCGACGCTTGATCCGATGACGTCAATGAATTGACCGGGGAATATGCCAAAGTAAATGGTACAGGCGATCATGACCAACAGGGGCATGCGATTCACGAATCCGTTAGTGTCTTGGACATGGGCCCACTTCAACTCGGCGTCATATGGAAGCTCTTTCCCTGGTTCCCAGAAAAATACGCCGCGCAGCATGCGCAACAGATACGCTAGGGTCACCACAATGGCGAGCACAGCGATGATGGTCTGAACCGGGTATTTGTTCCAGCTTCCAATCAAGATCATAAGTTCCCCAATGAAGCTCACGGTCCCGGGCAGTCCAAATGATGCGGCGACCGCCACCACAAAGCAGCCGGTCGCAAACGGCATCTTCCGCGATAGGCCCCCCAGCGATGGGATATCGCGGGTATGCGTCTGGTCATACACCCAGCCAGCAAGAGCAAACAACAGGCCGGTGGCCATCGCGTGTGCAAACATGTAGAGCACCGCGCCGGTCAAACTCACATAGGTGAGGGCGGCCATGCCCAAAAACACGTAGCCCATGTGACTGGAGCTGGAATATCCGATCACGTATTTGGTGTCGTTTTGCGAATAGGCAACCCACCCACCATAGATAATGCTGAAGACACACAGCACTGCAGCGATCGGCATCAACACCTGCGTGGTTTCAGGCAGAATCTCGTACCCCACCCGGATAATCGAAAAATGCCCGAGTTTCATCAGCACGCCGGCGTGCAGCATGCTGGTCGCTGCCGGTGCCGCAGCGTGTCCGACGGGTGACCACGAATGCAGTGGCCACAGCGGAGCGATGGATGCGAACCCGAAGAAGATCAGCAGCCAGATAATCGTGGCCATGGTGCCGGAAAACTCGGCGTGTGCCGCGAGGGTTGGAATATCAAACGTATTGAGTCCGGAGCCCACGTAAATCAGCAAGATTCCCAACAGGGCCACCACCGCACCTGCGGACAGAAACAGGACCAGTTTCATCGCGGCGTACTCTTTGCTGTTCGAGGTGAAATTCAGGATAAACCCGACGAAGTCCCGCTTCTGTGTATCCTTCATCTCGTTATAGCTCTTGGTATGACTTCCCCACATTCCAAGCAGCAGATACATCGGGAGCACCGAGAGTTCGTAGAAGAAATAGAGGAAGAACAGATCGAGCGACACATATACGCCGATTGTGGCGGCGGCAAGAATCAGCAAGGAGATGTAGAACTCCTTCAGCCTATCTTTGATATGCCAGGATATGAAGGTACCGGTGAATAACAAGATCGATGACGCCAACACCAACGGCACGGCAATCCCATCCACACCAACGGCAAAGGAAATTCCGAGATTCTCTGACCATACGAAGCGTTGGACGAATTGATAGCCTCCAATCGTGTGGTCATAGGCGTATAAAAGGTAAAAGGACAGGATGAACGAAACAAAGGATGACCCTGCCGCAATCATCTGAACTAGGAACCGCTGCTGGTTTGAAATAAAGAGCAGTGCAACCGCGCCAACCACCGGCGCAAACAGAATCATTGGGACAAGCCAGATATCAATCATGGCAACGCTTCACGCGAGACGCTGGACATTGCAAACCTCGTAGAATGATCCACTCGATCGACCACGGCCTGAACCGACGCGTCCATCATGTCAAAGAATGGAGCTGGATACAGCCCGATCCAAAAGATCATGATGGTCAGTGACGTGGCAATGACCCATTCCCGCGGATTGAGATCGCGGAGGGTGGAAACGGGTCGCTCGTTCCCTCGATGATCTCTGATCACCGTTTCTTGTGGTGGCGCCAACATCGCACGTTCGTAATACCACAGGATATAGGCCAATCCCAAAATCACACCCAGTACACCCACGGCACCGAACGCCCAATGTGCTTTAAAGGCGCCGAGAAGAATCAAAAACTCTCCGACAAAACCGTTTGTTCCGGGAAAACCAACTGACGCCAGCCCAATCACAATAAAGAATCCTGCCAGGGCGGGCATGGGCGTGACGAGTCCACCATAGCGTGTCAGATCATCCTGCAGACCTCGTGAGTACAGGAACCCTGCAATGAAAAAGAGGCCCGCGGTAGTAAATGCCAGATTGATCATCTGCAATAACCCACCCTGCAAACCGTGGAAATTCAACGTGAACAAACCGAGAACGACGAAGCCAAGATGGCTGATACTCGAGAAGGCGAGTAGCCGTCGCAAGTCGGATTGTGCGAGCGCAACAAATGCACCATAGATGATGCCCACCAGAGACAAAACCGACAGCGGAACGAGGAGCGCTCGTGAGGCGTCCGGAAGTAGCGGAATGCTGAAGCGTATAAACCCATAGGTTCCCAACTTAATCCCAGCCAAAGCCACCGAGACCGCAACCGGGCCGGACACCAACGCGTCAGCCAGCCAGGCATGAAAAGGAAAGATAGGCGCCTTGGCGGCAAACCCGAAAAACAGGAGCAGAAAGACGAGCAACTGTTTATCCGCTGACATGGGGGCTGTCAGTAAGGCAAGAAGATCAAAGGAATGTATTCCATTCACCTCTTGGTAGTTCAAGTCTAGGATGATGATTCCTACCAACATCAACATGCTTCCAGTCAGGGTATACAATACGTATTTCAGTGCGGCATGTTCTCGAATCTTGCCAGCACCCCACAACTTGATGAGAAAATAACTCGGGATCAACATCAGTTCCCAAAAGACGAAGAACAAAACAAGATCGAGAGAGACGAGAATGCCCATGACCGTCGCTTGAAGTGCGAGCAACGCCATCACATATCCCTTGATCTTCTCGATCGCGAGATCCCACGAGAAGAGCATGGTGAGCAGAGACAATAATGCCGTGACGCCAAGGAAGAGAACACTGATGCCATCGATGCCCAGGTGGTAACTGACGCCAATCGCGGGAATCCAGTCCACTTGCTCAACGAACTGCATCGCGGCGGTATGTGTCTTAAAGGCGAAGAGCAGCCAGACCGTGAGCGCCAATTCAATACCGGTGACGGCAATTCCAGCAATGCGAACCAGCAGCTCATCCGATTTCAACATCCAGATAAGCATCGCTCCCACCAGTGGGAGGAATATCAGAATGGAGAGAATCGGAAATCCGATTTGCGTGGCTGCAAAGGTTTGTTCAAGCATGATTAATAATCAGGGTTTATCCAAACACACTTCCCGTTGGCGGTCCGTACATCCATATCCAGAACAAAACGAGGTTCGCCAGCACGACGAAGCCAAAAAGAAAAATCAGCGCGTAATGATGGACCATCCCGGTTTGTAGGAGCTTCAACCCTCTCGCCCAAATGTGGTACGCATACCCGGCCCAGTTGAGCCCCCCATAGATCACATACTTTTCAATCCATGCACTGG
>DTRN01000079.1 GCA_012965905.1 Nitrospirales bacterium
CCCTGATGATACCACAGTGGAATGGGGATAAGGATGCCGCCTCCTATGGATTCCCGTCCGGCATCTCGCGCGTAAAAACTGTTGAATGTGACGTTTGGTATGCGTGTTTGTTTTTCTTGAACGAGGTGATGGTTGGCTTGTTCCAGCCGTTTTCTAAGCTTGGTGATTGTGGGATGGTTGGCGAGGGCTTGTTCGATTGTCTCATCTATGTTGTCGTCGTGATTTGACATGAGAAACTCCCCACGCAGGACATAGTGGGTGCCCAGTGCCCCGGCGGTCACCGTGTTCAGCGCGGTACGAGCGGTGTTAACTGTCCCCCGCGCTTTGGCAAGGGCTTGTCTGGCTTGCAGCACTTCGACGTTGACCTTTACCTGTTGAAACGGAGAGGTATCACCCGCATCCACGCGTTGTGTGACGACCTTCGCGACGTGCTGTATCGTCGTCAGACTCTCACCGGTGAGTGTTGTAATTTCTTCCGCGAGCATGAGTTCATAGAACAGGATCTTCGCTTTGGCGATGAGGTTGAGTTTGACTTCACCCAGCCCAGCTTGTGCACTCTCGACTCCAGCTTTCGCCGCGAGCTTTCGAGCTTTGCGCTTGGACGGCCACTCGACTGGTTGATTGAACGAGAAAACTCGCTCTGTCACGGACAACCCATTGGACGGATCTCGCACCTGGCCATCACCGACTTGGAAATTGAAACTTGGATTGGGATAGGCGCCGGCACTGATCACGTCTCCCTGCCGTTCTTCGATGATGCCCTGTTCATTTGCCAAAACTGGATTGTGATTCACTGTCAGCTCGATCACCTCAGCGAGGGTGAAGGCGCGAGGATCGTCAGGTGTGGGGTCAGCATGTGCGTAGGGCAGGGGAGAGATTAGAATGATGCCGGCTAGAATAATCATTCGTATGAGTGGATGTTTCATTGGAACCCCCTTTTGTTAACACAGAAGTATTTATATAACGCAGGGATGACCAGCAAGGTGAGTGCGGTTGAGGTGATCAATCCGCCAATCACGACGGTTGCCAGCGGGCGTTGCACCTCTGCCCCCATGCTGGTCGCGATGGCCATCGGGAGGAACCCGACACTTGCAACCAAGGCGGTCATCAACACCGGTCGCAGACGGTCCATCGCACCCTGATGGACAGCACTCTGGAGCGGCATCCCGCCATCCTCAAGGGCGCGAATATGACTTACTAACACCACACCGTTGAGCACTGCGATTCCAAACAACGCGATAAATCCGATCGCAGCCGAGATACTCAACGGCAACCCTCGAAGCCACAATGCCAGGATGCCGCCTGAGAGTGCTAATGGGACATTGAGGAAAATGAGCAACGCCGGCCTGAGTGTGCCGAAGATAAGAGTAAGGACGCCAAGAATCACCATGAGCGTCGTTGGGATAATGAAGGCTAAACGCTGAAAGGCGTGTTCCAAATGCTCGAATTGTCCGCCCCACTCAAGATAGTAGCCTGCTGGTAGACGTATCGCGGTGTTCAGGACATTCTTGACTTCGTGGACAAAGCCTCCGAGGTCTCGCCCACGGATGTTGATTTCTACCATGATGCGTCGTTGGGTATCTTCGCGACTGACTTGAGCTGCACCTTCGTCAGTACGAACGGTCGCGAGCCGCGAGAGTGGGACGAGTTCGCCATGTGGTGTGGGAATCAGCAGACGGCGTAATGCAGATGGTCCGGCCGAGGCATCATCGGTGAGTCGTAGGACCAACTCGAAGCGGCGTTGTCCTTCGAAGATGGTGCCCACAAGCTTTCCGACACGGGCGCTCTCGACGACATCTAAAACGTCAACAGCGGTGAGTCCATATCGCGCGACTTCGCGGCGGTCGACAATCACTCGAATACGGGGAACACCCGAGACACGTTCGACGCTGATGTCTTCAGCCCCGGCGATCTGCGCGACTGCCTGCGCGATCTTTTCAGCGTGGTGACGCAGCTGCGTGAGGTCATCACCGTACACTTTGATGGCCACATCAGCCCGAGAACCGGAAATTAGCTCGTTAAATCGCATCTCGATGGGTTGCGTAAACCCTAACCCAATTCCAGGAACTGCTTTGAGAATAGAAGCCTTCATCGCTTCGATGAGTCCATCTTTCGTGCGAGCAGACGTCCATTCGTGACGTGGTTTGAGCACTACGAAGACATCTGAGAGTTCGATGCCCATCACATCGGTAGCGACGTCGGGACTTCCCGTGCGGGTGACGACTTGTACCACCTCGGGAAACTGACGGAGCTGCTGTTCAACCGCCAACGCCGTCTTCACTGACTCACTCATTGAGATGCTGGGTAAACGCCAGACTTGGATGGCCATGTCGCCTTCATTCAGTCGCGGCATGAAAGCGACGCCCAGCATTGAACTGATTCCGAGAGTGCCCGCAAATGTTGCAACGGCGATGCTGGTGACGATGGTCGGGCGATTGATTGAAAAGCGAAGGCACGGTTCGTACAGCCGCTGCGCAGACCGCATGATCCATGGCGTTGTGTCGCTGCGGCCCGACCGTGAGATCCAATAGGCCAGCAGAGGGACGGCCGTGACCGCAAACAGCAGGGAGCCGATCAGTGCGAAGATGACGGTGATCGCCATGGGTTGAAACATGGTTCCCTCAACGCCTGTCAGCGTCAGAATTGGAATGTACACCAAAATGATAATGCCGATAGCAAAGGTCACTGGGCGTAACACCTCTCGTGCTGCGGCTTCAACCGCAATGAGACGTGCTTTGGGATCTGAGGTGTTCAGTTGAGCGACTCTCCGGAGGATGTTGTCGATCATCACCACCGATCCATCGACGAGCAATCCAAAATCGATGGCTCCGAGACTCATAAGATTTCCTGAAACGCCTGCTTGTGTCATTCCTGTAAACGCAAACAACATCGAAAGTGGAATGGCGGACGCGACGATGAACCCCGCGCGTAGGTTCCCCAAAAATGAGAACAGAATTGCCACCACCAACAGTCCACCCCCGAGAAGATTGTTGCGGACAGTGGCCATCACTTGGGCCACGAAAATTGTCCGGTCATAATACGGTTCGATCACGATTCCAGACGGAAGGGATGCCTGAATCTCATCGACTTTTCTTTTGACTTGTTCGACGACCCGTTTCGCATTCTCTCCGGCGAGCATCTGAACCATGCCGATCACCGTTTCGCCTTTTCCCATCGCTGTGGCCGCTCCCACACGCAATGCCGCGCCCTCTTTCACGACTGCCACGTCTTCGATGAAAATTGGGATTCCTCCAGGTCGGTGATCGACCACGATCTGGAGAAGGTCTGTAGCGTTTCGGGCCAGGGCCTCTCCACGAATCAAAAACAGTTCGCGCTCGTGTTCGATATATCCTCCTCCCACGAGCGCGTGATTCTGTTCCAGCGCCTGAAAGACATCCGCGATGGAAAGATCGAACGCCAGTAATTTCTGCGGATCGACCACCACCTGGTATTGCTTGTCTTCTCCACCCCAGATATTGACTTCAACCACACCAGCGATCGTCCGCAGGCGCCGTGCGACATCCCATTCGAGAATGGTCCGAAGCTCCATCGGACTATATCCTTTTCCCGATATCGTAAATTGGTATACCTCTCCCAATCCCGTCGTCATCGGACCCATAATCGGCGTCGCGTATTCCGAAGGAATTTGATCTTTGGCAACCGCGAGGCGTTCACTCACGAGTTGCCGTGCAAAGTACGGATCGATGTCGTCGTCGAAAATGGCGGTGATCGCGGAAATGCCATAGCGTGAGATTGAACGTACTTTGCGAAGACCGGGAAGGCCGCCGAGTGCGGTCTCGATAGGAAATGTTACAAACTGTTCCACCTCCACCGGCCCGAATGCCGGCGCGCGGGTCAAAATTTGCACTTGAACGGGCGTCAGGTCAGGCACCGCGTCCACCGTCATTGCGCCCAGTGACCAGACGCCACTGATCACAACCAGCCCGAGCGCGACCAGCGTAAAAAATCGATAGCGAAGCGAAAGTGTGAGTAGGGTAGTCATACTCTAGTCCCCGCTAATGGCATCTTGTAAAACAATGCTTTTAAGATCGAACACACCGGCGGTGACGACCATGTCACCGACAGCCACCCCGCTCCATACCTCTACCCATCCGTCACTGTCCTGTCCGGTTTCAATGGCGACAAAGTCAAACTCGGTATCACGTTGAACGAACGCGCCTCTCGTCCCATCAATGATTGTGAGGGCTGAGAGTGGAATGGCGACAACAGGGGAAGGCGCTCTTCCAAGCCTGACCTCAACATATTCGTTCGGTTTTAACTGACCGGCTATATTGTTCACATCGAATCGAACCTGTACGGTTAACGTTTCTTCATCAGCGAATGGTGCGATATAAGTTAGTGGTGCCGTGATGGGTTCACGACCTTGGGAGACGATGGTGCCTTCATCTCCGTCCTGAAAATATTGAGCTTCTTCGATAGGGAGGTTGGCGAATACCCACACACGCGTTGTATCCGCAATACGAAAAAGTTCGGCTCCGGCGCTGATGCCTTGCCCTAGCACTGCCTGCTGGTCAATGATAGTTCCGTCCATCGAGGCCTTCAAAATATAGCGGTGGGCTTCAACGTGGCTTCCCTGCTCAAGTTCGCGAAGATCGTCACCAGTGATCCCCATGTTTGCCAGCTTTTCCTGCACATGTTGATGAATGGTGTTCGTTTCGAGATATGCAGCACGGTCGTTCTGGAATCGACGCATGGAGACGGCTTTTTCGCGAAGAAGCATTTCTGAGCGGTGATAGGTGGTTCGGGCGGCGTCGATTCGCACTTTGGCCACTAGGTAGTTTTCGATCAGTTCGTCCAGGATCAAACTTCCGATAGCGACAAGCGGTTGCCCACGATGCACACGGTCACCCAGTTGAACAAATACCGTCTCAATCTGTCCATCGATGCGCGAAGCCGCGTGGGCCACCCTGTTCATATCGAACCTGACCTCGCCCGGTGCGCTGAGGGTGTGTGGCGTCAATCGTTCTTCGACTGCTGCTGTTTGGATTCGATGCTGAACAGCGTCAGGAATCTTCGTCACCTGCATCTGGACTTCTCGCTTTGGAGATTCACGTGCGGGTTCAGGAGTTTTCTGCTGCTCGGTAGTGCACCCTGTCATCACGATAACAAGGGTGAGACATATCCACATATGAAACACAGTAAACCTCTTTGTGAACGTGAATGTGCTCTAGAGCCGTGCTAGGCGACCGTGCCGCAAGGCTGTAGAGTGGTTAATGAATCTGAAGAGAATGTTAGGAGAGCGGAGGGCCGCGTGGAGATTGAGATGATGTCGGAAGTTTCGGGGGCGGTATGACTGTGTGCCAAAAAACCATGGCACTCGCAGGAAACAATGATGTCAGCGAGAGGTCACTATCAAGAGTGAGCAGTTGATTCCAATGGAGAAGCGTTCCATCCGACGAAGGCTGGATGGTCGAGAACTGCAACTCGGGATGTACAAGTTCTTGATGTGTGTGTTCCCATTCGGGGTGGGTAGGATGTAGAACGATTGCCGCATCATGATGTGGGTGATGGAGATGAGTGCCCTGGATATCCGGAAGGTCTGTGTGAAAGATGCTATGAAAAACCGGTGTGTGATTGTGATCCGGTGAAACGTGGGCATGCCCGATCCCAGGGTGAATGTGGATAAACGGAAGGCTAATCCACAAAGGCAGCCACAGGAAAATAAGGAGATGCGTCATTTTGTGTGGACTATTATTTCTGCGCATGGCATTCAGCACCATTGTCGATCAACCTAGTAACCTTCTCAGTATATACTCATTTGTGGATCTGTGCCCGTTATGGCTTGGGCGCCATGATCACAAGGACGGTAAGTTGTTTGTCAGAATGGTTTTTGACCCCGTGGGGCTCGCCGGCGCGCGCAATGGTCGCCATGCCTTTTTTCAGAACGGTCGATTCGACGCCAACTTTGAACGTTCCTTCACCTTTCTGAACGATGTAGACTTTGTCTGAGTTGTCATGCGTATGGGTCTTCTGTGTTTGGCCTGGTTCAAAACAGTATAGGTCGGTAAACAGATGCTCCCCTTCAAATAGGTTGTTCTTTTTCATCTTCTCCGATGAGTAGTTAATGTGGTCGGCAATGGTGACTGTTTTCATATGTGACACCCTCCCCTTTAGCCCTTAATATTTCCTACCGGACGTAATTCTGCCACTTTCTTGGTGATGCCGCACCGTTCGACTGTTTCGACGACATCTGAAATATCTTTGTAGGCCATCCCAGCTTCTTCGGCGAGGCCCGACATAGACACGGCTTTAATGACGATGCCCTTTTCTTCCATACGCCGTTTGAGGTCTGCTCCTCTGATTTTTTTCTTTGCGGCTGTTCGAGACATCGTTCGGCCAGAGCCGTGCATGGTTGAGCCGAAGGTTTCGGTGACGGCTTTCTCAGTTCCGACCAGCAGATAGGACCCGGTTTCCATCGATCCACCACAAATAACCGGCTGTCCGATTTCTCTGTACGGCGCACACACGTCAGGGTGGCCGGGGCCGAATGCACGTGTCGCGCCTTTGCGATGAACCACCAGGTCTTTGCGTTTACCGTTGATGGTATGTGGCTCGACCTTGGCGATATTATGTGCGACGTCGTACACAATCTCCATTCCCAGTGATTCAGCAGATTTTTGAAAAATGGAACTGAAGGCCTCGCGAATACGGTGGGTAATGACTTGTCGATTCGCGAACGCAGAATTTGCTGCGCAAAGCATGGCACCAAAGTAATCTTGGCCCTCCGGGCTTTTAAAAGGGGCGCACGCTAGCTGTCGGTCCTTGACCCGCAAATCATATTTTTTCATGGCCTTTTCAAAGACACCAAGAAAATCAGTGGCCACTTGATGTCCAAAGCCTCGGGATCCGCAGTGCACCATGATGACGACTTGGTTTTCACCAAAAAGTCCAAAGGTCTCCGCGGCTCGGCGGTCGAAGATGCGTTCGTCCGTCACGATCTGAACTTCCAAATAATGATTGCCTGAACCCAACGTGCCGACTTGATGAATGCCTCGCTTGATGGCCTTCTCGCTGACTTTCGATGAATCTGCGCCGGCCAGGTGCCCACCTTCCTCAATACGTTCCCGGTCCTGCGGCCACCCATAGCCGTTGGCAATGCACCAATCGACGCCATCACGCATCAGATGCTTGAATTCAGATTCGTTTAGTCGCAGCAAGCCTTTGGTTCCGACACCCGCTGGTACTTGGTGGAATAGTTCGGTCATAAGCCGTTCCATTTTAGGCTGAACTTCGTCGTAGGTTAGGTTCGTCCGAATGAGACGCATCCCGCAATTGATGTCAAAGCCAATGCCCCCTGGAGAGATGATGCCGTGATGCTGATCGAAGGCAGCCACGCCACCGATGGGGAACCCATAGCCCCAGTGTCCATCCGGCATGCAGATGGCGTATTGTTGAATGCCGTGCAAACAGGCGACATTCGTCACTTGCTCGAAGACGCCACTATCCATCTCCTCCAAAATTTTCGGGCTGGCATAGATGCGCGCAGGTACCAGCATGCCATCTTTCTCGCTCACGGGGATTTCCCAGACATCCCTGGAAACCTCCTGCACTTTCATATGCGTTTGTTGGAGCTTCATGACTGCACGCTCTATATATCTAGCACCACCTGGGCCACCCATTCGTTGCCATCATGAGCAACGTTGTACATATGTTTCGTGACGGCTTTCACGTCACTGCCAAGCAGGTGCTCGTCTTGAATGCTATCTCCACGTACATGGCCTGTGAGTTCCCAGGATGTGTCTTTTCGAACTGACACGTCTGCATCGCAAAATACCATCGGTTCCGCATCCTTGAGAAAAACAAGTTCTGAAAGCCACAGGAATAAAAGCTCAGGGAAGTCAGACGCGCTCAGTTGGATATCGCGTTCCAGATTTGGCTGAATGGTGGTGGGGTCAGCGATCGTAGCGATGAGCGCGTCAGCTGCGGCTAGGAGGAGTTCTTCTGGAGTCTCGCCACGGGCTTCGAAGGCGGTATCGGCAATCGCGATATCCTCTAAAAACCGATGCGAGCGCATCTCTGTGTCACTCGATCTCGAGATACTTCGGAAATTTTGTGAGATTCCGACAACCCGTTTCAGTGACCAACACCATATCTTCGATGCGCACTGCGCCGATATCCGGGTAGTAGAGACCAGGCTCAATAGTCACGACTTGACCTGCCCGCAGAATTGCTTGCGCCTTTCCAACTCGTGGAGGTTCGTGAATATCCAGTCCGACGCCATGGCCTGTGCCGTGAAAGAACCCTTGCATCCGACCATCGCGTGGTCCGGTGGTATATCCAGCGGCCTCAAAGCGTTCACAGATTCTCTGATGAATATCATTTCCGTTCACGCCATCGCGAACCTCGGCAACCGCAGCCTGTTGCGTTTCTTTCACTGTGTCATAGAGCCGGTGCAATGCATCGGAGGCTTTTCCCTTGACGACGGTTCGAGTTTGGTCGGCAAAATATCGTGTTTTGCTCGACCGAGGAAAGACGTCCATGATAATTGAAGTATTGGCTTGCAGAGGACCGGAGCCTTCATTGTGGGGATCGCAACCCTGCATGCCGCTGGCAACAATGGTATGTTGACCGACACAGTCTCGCTCCATGAGGGCAACGTGGATGACTTGTTTAATTTTTTCCGATGTCAACGGGGAGCCATTGGAATAAATGGTATCGTCACGAATGGTGGCGTCTCTGATCACTTGGAGCGCAATTTCAAGTGCGTCTTCAGTGGCGCGTTGGGCTGCCTCAATCGCGTGGACTTCATCATCGGTTTTCAACAAGCGTTGTGCATAAAACGGTTCATCTCTCGTCTCGATCACATGGCCAAGTTCTTGCAGATCGCGAGCATGTCGAAAACCAAAATTTCCCGGAACGACAATCTGCATGGCGGCGTGCTCTCGTAGAATAAGATGAACGATATCGACCATGCGAGGCGTAGCAACCCCGCTGGCCTTAGCTTTCTTTTCATATTCTGAATAAGAGAGAACAGTGTCGACGGTGGCGGTTGACCGTGCACGATCCACCTCGAGATCGCTCATCACCAGCATCGTGGTGTTCTCGATCTCGATGAAAATAAAAGGGTCGGGTGCAAGGAACTTAGTGGCGTAATACAAATTTGCGTCAACCTCGCTTGCGGCAATGATCAGTGTGGCTGTTGTAGGCATGTGTGTGCTCTCTTTCGTGTGACGATTGAATGTGTGAGTGACTGTCTCGTAGCGTAATGATGATTCAGAGACGAACCATTATTTCACAGCCCCTAAGGACGGTCAAGGAATCCATGGTCATGTATAGGTGCTCGGGAAAAATCATCTTCATCCTCTTTCTGATTGCGCTGCTATCAACCTTCCCGTTCGGAATAACCACGAGCGACGCAAAAATTTACAAGTAGGTTGATGAGAATGGGACCGTCCATTTTTCAAACAATCCGCGTCGAGGACCGCAGAGGTTTCAGGCAATCATGTCCTCCGTGGCCATGTGCGGGCTGTTCTCGGAGATGGTCGGTTGGAGTGTGGAGATATTACCGGTGCGGAAAACGTATTCAGCGATGTACTCGACGAGTATGACGAAGCCAACCATCCGTTAATTTATGCCTGTGCCAAACGGAGCCTTGGACGTGTAGCGCTGCTACAGCAAAACTACGAGATGGCATGCGATGTGCTGTGTCAAGCGATTCAAACGTTTGAGCAGCTCAAACGTGCGCAGGAAGCCGCGCGAACCGTGTTGTATCACGCAGAGGCGTTGTTGCGTCTAGGGGAGGGCGACCGTACGCTGATCACCGGGTTGGAGGGCGGCGAGGCTTAGGCCGTATCCCTGTGGGAGGCGTAGCTGGGCTCCAACTGAAAAAGGCACGAATCGAGCGTCATCCTCTTTGGTCCCGACCTCGCTCACCAGATACAAATGGTTCGGCAGTTCGATCTCACCACCGAAGTATCCCACCAGGTCCACTGCGGATCGTTGGGCTGACGCGTCGGAATCTTGCCACAATTGGCGAACGCCGGTATGAAAGCCTATAGATCGTAGGAACCCCTTGGGTTGGATGACAAACCTTTTATAGGCGGCGCCGAAGATGGTGGCTTTGTCTAACGAGTCATGGCCTATGGAGGCATATCCGCCGATGCTGAACTCCGGCCACCACTGTTCATCCTTAAGAATGAGAATGCGCGCCATGGGCCACGCTGCTGCGGTGCTATGACCATTCGGTTGCAACACCGGTTCACTTGAGGCATTGAGCACTACGATGTTTCGGTCGAGATCTCGAACATACCCTACGGCCCCGACCTCAAACCAGTCTGTAACGCCGTAGGAGAGAAGCGCGTTGTAGTAGCCGGTGTTGTTGAAGTTGTCTTCCAGGCCACTGGAGAAGAATTGTGCGGTAAACTGGCCTTTCGCCAGCGTTCCTGAGGTTGGGTTGAGATACATGCCTGACGGGCCTTCAGCGGTGATCAACCCTCGGCCGCCAACATAGTCTGCATCGTTGTCTTGAAAAAACGACAATGTGCTGCCTACGTTGCCTGCTTCACCCGCGCTCACATCACCGTAGAGGGTCATGACCAGGCACGTTGTTAGTGTAAGGGTCAATATGTGTGACGGCGTCCAGTTTCTCATTCGATCCCTCGTCGTTGGCAGCGGCTGTTCTTCAGTAAATGCCAGCCTTTCGCTGCAACCATCTTATATACGAGATGACCTCTACCATTAGATCTTTGGTCATGCCTTCGACTGGAGGCATATCGCCGAATTTCCAATGGTGTGCGCGTACGCCTTGCATCGCTGCGCGATAGAACGCCTGGTCTCCATGGTGGTTGGGATGATAAACACGATTCAGAAACGTCGGTCCTTGATCCGTTCCTCTGCCGCTGCCGCCATGGCACCGCGCGCAGTTGATGTTAAATGCTGCTTCGCCTTTTTGAAATTCAGCGGGGACCGGGGTTGCGGATGATAGTTGAGTTGTACCCGGCTCAGCCGTCGCATCGCTCGGTTTGGATTCGCATCCAATCCCCAGCAGAATAAGCATGAATAGCATGATCTTCAACATCCACTGCATCCTATTCCCTCCAATCTAAATGTCTTTGTTGACAAGCGGATGGTAGCAGAAGATCATGTAGAAGGTACAACGTCGTCTTGCAACTGTCCGAGTCACATCACTGATGAATCCCTCGAATACTTCCGCACTCATGTCACAGGAGCCGCATATCGCTGCCCAGTTGTCCGGTCTGGAACGGGAAGGCGTGGTGCAGCGCATGTTTTCCTCAATTGCGCGCCGATATGACCTCAACAATACGATTCTCAGTTTTGGTCTGCACCACCGTTGGAAGCGGATTGCCTGCCGAATAGTTGCGGAGGCACACCCGCATCAGACAATCGACATAGGTTCCGGTACGTGCGATTTGCCGTTGATGCTGGTGTCTGAGTTCCCTGCGATTCGTCGGGTGATGGCCGTCGATCTCAATGCGTCAATGCTTGGCGTTGGGATGGCGAAGATCTGTAAAGCACGGTCTGAGGATCAGATCCGGTGTTTTCGTGGCAGTGCTGAGTCTCTGAGTTTTCGGGACAATGTGTTTGACGCGGCGATGGCCGGGTTTTGCATCCGGAACGTTGGACACCTGGACATGGTATTGCAAGAAATTTATCGCATCCTCAAACCCGGCGGCCAATTTATCTGTCTTGAATTTTCACGACCAACAACTCAATGGCTGCGGACTTTCTACGATCTGTACTCGTTACACATTCTCCCATGGGTTGGAACCTGGGTTGCGGGTGATCGGACTGAGGTGTATCGGTACTTGCCTTTATCGATTCGGGAATTTCCAGATCAAGACGCGTTGGCCGATCGAATGAAACGAGCGGGATTCAATAGGGTCGACTACGAAAACCTGAATGGCGGAATTGTCGCCATTCATCGAGCGATCAAATGAGCGGTCATATGAACTCGATCCTTTACGTCTGGTTGCCGTGCAAAAAGGTCTATCCCATCGGACCGGCGACCTTGGCTGATTTTGTACACCGTCGCTATCCCAACGTTCGTCAGCGACTCTTCGATCTGTCTGTGATTCCGCAATCCAAACGTGTCAACGCGCTGCGTGCTGAAGTCCGTGACGTTCGGCCAGACCTGGTCTGTTTTTCGTGGAGGGATATTCAAATTTATTCTCCCCACGAAGGGGATGAATCACTCGAATATGCGTTTCGGTTTTTCTATGCGCGCAATCCCATCAAGCGACTGGTCGCCTCTTTGAAGGGTCTCAAGTTTGTCTACACCTACTACCGTGGGATCCAGTCGAATTTGTCGCTGTTCTGGACCCTCGACCGTGAGTTTCCAGCAATTCGCATGATGATTGGCGGCGGGGCCTTTAGCGCATTTGCCGACCAACTGATCGAGAAACTTCCCGAAGGCGTCATCGGTATTTTGGGTGAAGGCGAAGACGCCGTCTTGAAGATGGTAGAAGGCAAACCGCTTGATGAAACCTCGGGAGAACGGGTGGTGTTTCGCCGAGGGAAACAGATTATCAAGGGGGAGAAACCGATTCCCACGACGATCGAAGGAGTATCGATGGATGTCCCCTACATCAGCTCGATCTTTCCCCAACGTGATTCCTACCATGGCGCGTTGGCGACGATAGGCGTACAGACCAAGCGCGGGTGTCCCTACGATTGTCAGTTTTGCTTGTATCCCTATCTCGAAGGTCGCCGTGTCCGCTATCGTCCAGCGGAAGAAGTCGTTACCGAGATCTCGCAATACTATCATCAATGGGGCGTCCGCCGGTTTTGGTTTACGGATGCGCAGTTTATTACCGGGCATGAGGCATATCCTCAGTGTATTGAAATCCTGGAACGGATTATTGCTGAAAAACTGGATATTGAATGGTGTCAGGCTATATTCGTACCAGCCTTATTTCGCAAGAACTGGCGCATTTGATGGTTCGATCTGGCGTGGGCGATCTTGAGGTGGCCATTACCTCTGGCTCACAAGCGGTTCTCAACGGGCTTAAAATGGGTTTTCGATTGGATTCGTTATATCAAGGATGCCGCTATCTCAAAGAGGCGGGGTATCAAGGAAAGATCATTCTTAACTTTTCATTGAACTCGCCCGGAGAGACGGAACAGACGCTGCTAGAAAGCGTCGATGGCTACAACACGATCGTCGAGATTCTTGGCGAAAAGCAGGTCTATCCGATGTTATTCTTCTTGGGTATTCAGCCGAACACCCGCAACCCAGGTTCCAACCCATGGGAGAATGTGTAACGAGTACAGATCGTAGAAAGTCCGCAGCCATTGAGTT
>DTRN01000080.1:0-8534 GCA_012965905.1 Nitrospirales bacterium
AGAGCTGGTCATACTGTTACGGTCTTTGAAAAGGCGGATAGAGTCGGTGGATTGCTTCAATACGGAATTCCTGACTTCAAGATGGAGAAATGGGTACTCAACCGACGTCTTGACCAGATGCAGGCGGAAGGTGTGACGTTCCAGGTGAACACCGATGTCGGGCGCGATATTTCTGTTGTGACATTAAAGAAAGACTTCGATGCTGTGTGCTTGGCTGGGGGCGCGATGGTAGCCCGTGATTTGCCGGTTCCCGGACGCGAACTCGGAGGTGTGCATCTTGCCATGGAGTATCTGACGCAGCAGAACCGCGTCAACCAGGGAGATGACATTGACCCGGCGGCTCTGATCACGGCGAAGGATAAGCGGGTTGTGATCCTTGGCGGTGGCGACACAGGGTCGGATTGTTTAGGTACGGCACACCGCCAAGGGGCCAAAGAGGTCTATCAGTTTGAGCTGCTGCCGGAGCCCCCACAGGATCGGGATGTCTCAACCCCATGGCCGCAGTGGCCCATGATGTTGAGGACATCGCATGCACACGAGGAAGGCTGCAACCGTGACTGGAGTGTGTCAACGACGCATCTGGCTAGCACAAACGGCATGGTCTCGGCGCTTCATGCGGTCCGCGTTGAATTCAAACCAGATGAACACGGCCGGCAACAGATGGTCACAATACCAGAGAGTACATTTGAGATTGGTGTAGATTTGGTGTTACTCGCCATGGGCTTTGTTCGCCCCGAGGGTGAGGGCCTGCTGCATGATTTGGGGGTCACGCTCGATGCGCGTGGCAATGTTTCCGTGGACGAGCAATACATGACGAGCGTTCCGGGAGTATTTGCGGCGGGGGACATGAAGCGAGGCGCATCTCTCATCGTGTGGGCCATTGCCGAAGGACGCAAAGCAGCTGCGCACATCGATGTGTTCTTACGGGAAGGTCGTACGTGTTCATGCTCTGAGCCTCCCGCACAATGAGTCCGTGACGCATCAGGTTTTCGCTTACGGAACCCTTGCCATCCCACAAGTCATGTCCGCCTTGACTGGGGCCGTCTTCCCTGCGGTTTCGGCATATGTGACCCACTACGTGAGATTTCTGCTCACGGGTAAACCCTATCCTGGCATGTGCAGGCACGCAGGTGCGATGACGTCTGGATGTCTCTATCTCAATGTCGATGAGGAATCATTGCGGGTGGTGGATGAGTTTGAAGATGACATCTATGTGAGAGAAACGATTGTAGTGAACACGGAGTCCGGAGAGTGTGTGAAGGCTTGGGCTTATCTCATTCCCGAGGAACATGAGGCGCAATTGGGCGTAGCGTGTTGGGATCAAGATGTCTTCTTGGAAAAACATGGCAAGACATATATTGCAATGTGTACGCGAGTGCGCGAGGAATGTGGTGTAAAGCCGCGCGGGCGTGATTCTATGGAGTCCCCTGCACGATGAAATCGTACAGCCTTGGACTGATTACCCTCGTGTGCCTCATGTCTCCAACATTCACCATGGCGGATGCTGGGTCACGCGGGAGTGATACGGTGCTATCGATTCCACAGGAACTCTGGACAAATCAACACAGTGGAACGATGGCCAATCTCACAAGTGTGGTGTTCGTCGATCAGGATCAAGGGTGGGTAGTCGGTGAAGGTGGAACCATCGTGCATACCACTGATGGAGGGCGTCATTGGATTACTCAAACGCATGGGGTGAATGCAAATCTGATGGGTGTAGATTTCGTCGATCATCACAACGGATGGGTTGTTGGAGATCAGATGACAGTTCTTGCAACGACCGATGGTGGAGACATCTGGACATCCCTCTCTGAGCCAAAGACCGGGGCAATTCTTGGGGTGGATTTTGTGAATGAACATCATGGATGGGCTGTGGGCACATTCAATCACGTTCTGCATACCAGTGATGGAGGTATCACCTGGACTGAGCAAATGGTTCCAGATGTGCATTGGCTCATTGCCGTGAAATTCCTGAATCCACTGCAAGGGTGGGTTGCAAGCGTCGGTGGGCAGGTATTTCAAACCAGTGATGGAGGCACCCGGTGGGAACCCATGGATATGTTGTGGCATGCAGCAGATGGGATTCCCGTGCGGGTCAACGGCTTAGAATTCGTCGATCATGCACATGGGTGGGTGAGCGGTGAACGCGGCATGCTTGCGACCACGTCGGATGGCGGAACCCGGTGGACGTTCCAAGACACTGCCGTACGTACGGAACTCACTAGCGTCGATTTCTTGAATCGTGATCTCGGGTGGGGAGTTGGAGTAAGCGGAACGATGATACACACGCGCGATGGAGGGGCAACCTGGATATCGGGCACCCCTGTAACAGATCAGGATCTCTGGAACATTTTTATCCTCACACCGTCACGCGGATGGGCAGTGGGATCAGGAGGAACCATCCTTCGATATGAAGATATTGAAGTTATTCCCTGAAGCAAAAATGCCAATAAGGTCGACCGGCGAAGCTGCCGGCGTTGATCTGTTCGCACGAGCGGCCATGCAGGTTCCAGGAAGCGTATCCGAAGCCGGTCGAGTCACGATTGGGCAAGCACTCATCCCAACAGGAATCGCAGTCGCAATTCCTTCTGGATACGTAGGAAGGATTGGATCGAGATCTGGGTTATCGGTGAAATACAATATCGAAGTTGGTGCTGGGTGGATTGATCCGGACTACCGTGGAGAAATCATGGTCGAACTGAAAAATCTCGGACCCGAGAGTTTCCAGGTTGAGCAAGGCGCACGTATCGCGCAACTTTTTGTGCTCAAGAGTGCAGACGTCGATGTGGACATCGTGGATTCTCTCTCCCAGACCGAACGGTCAGATGGCGGTTTTGGTTCTACCGGCACATTCTAATCGAGGAATAGTCGGGCGAGGCTACATGTCCGACCCACGGTTTCTTCTACGTATCGTCGTGCTGATTGTCAGTGCAGGCGCGGTTGCGTGCACTGAAAAAGAGCAACTCCCTCCACTGCATATGGCGGCTCAGTCTGGGATCCTCATCGAAGTGAAACAACTCATCATCGGTGGCCACGACGTCAACCAGCGTGACGAAACATACGGCTTCACCCCGCTCCACCAGGCCGTCTTTTTCGGTCATAGGGAGATCGTCGAGTTTCTCATCGCAGAGGGTGCGGATGTCAATGCGAAAAACATTGCCGGATCCACTCCGTTGTATTTAGCAAAAGGAAAACGGCATAATGCCATTGGCGATCTGCTCGAGCGACATGGTGCAATTGAGTAAGTTGGCAAGCCTGGATGGACTCAAACCTCTAGGGTGCGCGGGTTTGTTGAATCCCGTTCCCGTTTTGGTTACGCTTGCCACCCACGTCCATTAATCACTATTTACGGTAGGAGGACTCCTATGGCTTCAATTGACAGCTTTTGCGAAGGGGGTTCCCAGAAGCGGAGTTTGACTCTGGTGATGTGTTGCTCACCGAAGGGGAAAGGACAGGGCTTCTCTACGTTCTCATCGAGGGGGAAGTTGAAATATGGAAGTCGGATTTCCCCGTGACGACCATTTCAGATTCGGGCGCAATGTTTGGTGATATGGTGATCTTGTTGGACCTTCCGCACACGGCCACCGTCAAGGCTTACACCAACTGTCGTGTAAGAATCATTCAGCACGGGAGAGATTTCATGCAATCCAATCCCTTGGTCGTCTACCACCTTGCGAAGCATATGGCGGTACGGAGGATGTATGGTTCGACCAACTACCTCGTTGATCTAAACCAGAAGCTCTGCGACGTGAATGAAGCTATCAGGGGGGCGATATCGCATCAGTTCGCAGCCATATCGGTCCTCCCGTCGTAAATACGGATAGTATGTTTCACCTTACTTTATTGAATTGAACGTGTATCGATCAAGCTTCCGTGACCCGTTTGCGCCTTGGAAAGCGCGATTTGGAGTCTTTCATTTTCCGCCTTGAGCTCCGTAATTCTGGTACGTAATGGCTGCACGATTGAGTCGAACTCTTGTGTCGTGAATCGTTGCGTGATGTGCTGTCTGCAATTCACATCCCATGCCTTGATGTGGAATCGGATGGCTCTCTCCACTCGACCCTTGTAGCTCGCATCAGTCAGATCTTTCAATAACGCCTGGTCATCGTCCACCACTTCGGCCGTGCCCCAGATTTTTATTCTCGTACGGGTCGTGTAATCCATGAGAAATATGAACGCCTTGTTGTTTTCGGCTAGGTTTCCGACAGAAATGTACTGCCGGTTACCGGTGAAGTCGGCGAAGGCCAGCGTTCGCTTGTCGATGACGTTGAGAAAACCTTTCGGGCCGCCACGATGTTGGATATATGGTTGTCCGTCAGCGCTTGCGGTGGCCAAGTAAAAGAAATCCCGCTCCGCGATGAAGTTGGTGAGGTTGGCAGTCATCGCCTCCGAAAATCCTCCAGCTTCTTCCATGCGCGCATACTGTTTTCGTGATCCGAATTGCTTTTGTATCGCTTTGACAGACGGGGTGAATGCGATGTCACTCGATGGTCGTGTCATGGCGGTCTCGTTCTGGGCAATTATCTTTTCCACTTGGTTCGTTCCTTTCTTTCTGATAAATCTCGGCTTGCCAGGATTTATGCACATGGTAGATGAGTCGCCAAGTATGATATCCATTTTCGATTTTCCAATGGCGTTGGCGCCGACGCTCGTCGTTCCGATATTTGTGACCATCAATCTGTTAGTGGCAATTCGTTTGATGACCAGGCAAACCTGAAGCCAGGTGCCTAACACATCGCTCCACTTGGGGCAGTATCCGGTATCGCTGGGGAAGAACAAATCTTCCATATAGATTTCAATCTTGGCGAGGAGCACCACATATTTTCTAAAAAACTATGATTACGAAACGTTTTCCACCATCCGTTCGGCTGCTTTGGCTTCGTCGTGAAGAAACCATACCGTCACGAATAATGAGATGATCGCAATCGCAATGACGAGCATGAAAAATTTAACCCATCCGCCATCCTGATCGGCTAGGGCTCCTCCAACAAAATTGAAAGGGATCGTTGCTGCAAGTCCAACAACATCTAATATGGCGATCAAAAACCCTGAGTGGGGGCCGCCGAATTTGATGGAGAAAATGCTCATGGGGAGATAATAGGCAGGAGCGACCGTAAGCCCAAAGACAAATAAACAGCCGATGGTTGCATATTCCTTCCCTGTGGCGGATAAGCCAAATTCAGGCATGCCAATCATGACAACGAGACTGCCCATCGCCACGGTGAGCAGTATTCCTACTAATGTAGGCACAGAATGCTTTGAAAGTGTATCGAATAAATATCCTCCTAGAAGGACAGAAATAAATGACCCTGCAGGGAAAAATAAAGCAATGGTAGCGGCCTCGGCTGGGAGGATGTCGAGGCTCTCTTTCAAATACATAGGAAGAAAATTGAGAATGTCCATCATGATGGTGAGTCCCATCATTGAGACTGCAATGAGCCACACTCTTTTGCTTGTTGCAAATACGAGCAGCGCCTGTTTCAACGAAGTATTCTTCAGAGGATGATTGGTGTGTTCTACGGAACGACTGTTATCAACCTGTATTGAAGGAGAGGGATTTTCCTTGAGAAAGAAAAAGATGATGCCAACGCAGGCAACACCTATTCCGCTCGCAACCCACAGCATGTGCTGCCAGGGTAAGACATAGAGAAGGGCACCAAATGCCGACAGGGCAATCATCGTTCCGACTCGACTTGCCGTAGACAGTAAGCCCCACACCCGGCCATGTTTGGAAGGGGAGTGCCAATTCCCAATAAGTTTGGCCATGGAAGGCCACCCTGATGATTTTGCGAATAACGCAGCAAAGTAGACCAGACTAAATCCAATGGCTGTCGAGCACATTCCAAAAATAGCCACGCTGATCGTCGTGATACAAAGCCCCATGGTAAAGGTCCACTTTCCACCCAATCGGTCGGCGACGACACCACTGACAATTTTTCCAACAATCGCGCCGAATGCCCCCCAGCCTAAAATGGCACCCCATTGAGTTTTGGTGATAAGATTTTCAGCGACCAGGTCGGGTGAAGCGACAAGCATGGATGTTTTCAGGATCATAAATCCGGCATAACCAAGATACATATAAAGAACGACAAGTAATTGTTTGTTTAAAATGGCTCTTTGATCATGCATTGTGCATTCCTCTGACACACCCGTTACGCATCGAATTTTCTGGTGCTGCGTATTATCTCACGGCACGAGGGGACGCATGCCATGCATTGGCTTGGACGATACGAATTGCTGTACCTTTGGTGCAACAGTAGCGCTCTGTCTGCTACGACGGGCAGCAAATCTGTCGCTGAGGGATGTGGCAAGTTGGTGTAGCATCTTGCGATCGATTGGAAAATGTCAAGCTAAAAAAATGCCCATTTTCAAAAATCTTTTGAAACCGACAAAGACTCGCGATCAGCGCCTGGATTACTGGAATCTTCTTCGGCCAACACAATATGGAAGACCTGAGGAAGTGTAAACGGAACCGGAGAATCTAGAGTGATGTTGGGATAGAATATCGATGATGACCGTCTTGATCATACTCTTTGGTGCTCTGAGTCTGCTCGCCGGAATTGTCATTGTCATAAAGCCGGACGTGATATTCGGTGTTCTGCGAAATCATGTGGACAAGCTGGAACTACATATTCTGGCCATTGTCGTACGACTCATTCTTGGTGTGTTGCTGATCGTTCAATCCAACGCATCGAAATTTCCGCTTATCATTGAGATTATTGGGTGGCTCGCTATTGTGGCCGCGTTATGTCTCACTGTCATGGGGCGCCGTAATTTTAAGCGATTAATGTCATGGGCGTTATCCTTTGTAAAGCGGTTCGGTCGTGTTGGCGGTGTCATAGCAGCGACATTATACTCTACCATTGGCGCATTTCTCATATACGCTTTCGTTTAGAAGATCACGACCAAATGAAGGTGAGGTTAGAGTCCTTGGCCATGAAGATAAGGTTCGTTGGATGGGAGGGTAGTGGTATAGTACCGGTTCCCATGGGAGGCAGATTGGAATCGTAAACCATACATGTAGAGAAGGAGGCATGAGTCATGAAAACAACCATTGTGATTTTGTCAGATCCCAAGTCCGGTAGCGAAGAAGCTCTTGGGCGTATGTTTAACGGTCTAGGTGCGGCGAATGACTTCAAACAAGCCGGCGAAGATGTGTCAATCGTCTTTCAAGGGACCGGGAGTCGATGGGTTGCTGAGCTGATGAAACCGGACCATATCGCACATGGCCTGTTCGAGGCGGTCAAGGACAAGGTAGCCGGGGTGTCTGCTGCCTGTGCCTCGGTATTTGGTGGTGAAAAGGAAGCAAAAGAGTGTGGGTTTAATCTGCTTACCGATGCCGCAGTTGAAGGAACGCCAGGCGTGGCGAGTTTACGGAAGTACGCGACAGAGGGCAGGCTTCTCATGTTTTGATTCACAACTCGACCGCACACAGCGGGGTTGGGCGTTGACCGGTTAAAATGGATATTATGATACTGAACACTTGGTCTGATCGTTTGTCGTCACTGGGGACACGCCACCCTTAGAATAGCTACAGGAGGTTTCAATGGGACCAACAAAAGCCGTTCTGAAGGACAATGCGATTTACGAGGCAAAGACAGGAACCCTCTTGAAAGATGGGTTTGCCAATCATGATGAAGTCATGCATTACGTGAACCATCACTACATCGTCCTGCCGGTCAATGATGCTGATGACAGACCGTGGATGCTTGGCGGGAAGCTCATCTATCGTCTTCACGGCGTGACCTATGAGACGCTTGATCACGAGCGTGTCACGTTATCGCGTTGCAACGATTGTGGAGGGATGGGAGTCCCCGTGGATGAACCCAATGTCGAATCGGGGTGTTACCGATGTACAGCCTGTGAACAGGAATTCAGTGTGCGTCTTGAAATGATGGAGAGTTAAAGTCCAACAGCAACGATGGCGTAGCTGGGGAGTTGCCGCATGCAACCTATGCCGTATCGTTCATGAGATGGCGAATGACTAACCTGGCATCGGCCAGGGGGTCTGTCGGAAAGGGCATCGTGTCTTGCTGAGTGACTTTTGTTGTGAGTCGTTGCGCCGCCTGTCGAACCTCAATGGGAAAGGCCTCATCCTCGTGAATCCGGCGTAGCTTGTGCAACGTATCACGTGGCCATGGGGCGGCGTGAGAGGCTGGTGTCCATAAACCGTCGATAAGCAGTCCAATCGCACGTCTCGCACATACACGTGCCATCCCTTCATTTCCAGCTGTAAAAGCCGCATCGCCTCTCGCAAGTTCCTGATCAACGCCTTCTGGAAATTGCCCCATCTATGTTCCGTTCAGTCTTGCGATGTGCGTCAATGAATGTTAGTCCATTTTTTCATTTGATTGTTGGGTCATCTGCTGCCACACAGTGCCTTGGGCTTTGCCTCCGCTTTCTATCCGTTCAATCGTTTGCCGTATTTGCATGCGCACTTCAAAATGGGGATCATTGGCGGCCTCATGTAACGCAGGCAGGGCGCTTTCGTCACCTTGCTCGTAGAGAAAGCGCGCGGCCCGCCAGCGCACCAA
>DTRN01000080.1:8586-13225 GCA_012965905.1 Nitrospirales bacterium
TCATGGATGCTGTGGCCCTGGAATCTCCCAAATCAGTCAACGCATCGCCGGCTGCGCGACGAACTCCTACCGCGTCGTCTTTGAGAGCCTCGCATATGGGGTGAAAGACCTTCTCACCTTGAATCAATCCAAAATACACAACACACAAGCGGCGAATGTTCATCTTGGAGTCTTTGGACAGTGTAATAAACAGATCAACGTTTTGCGGGTTGGCTCCGATCTGGGAGAGGGCAGCAAAACGATGCCGCCAATCAGTAGAGTGAATTTTTTCGTTCAACTCATCTTCACTCAATCGCGGCTCCAATTTTTGGTCAGGATGATAGTGAAAGGCTCCGTCCACTAACCGTTGCAAACGTTTGTCATCATAAGTTGCGTCAATTTCCTCAGCGACGACTTCACCGACTTGGTCGAAGGTTCCATACCGGATACCTAAAGGTTCCCATTGTCGTTCCATGAGCATATTGTCTGAAGCCGGTGACGCCTGTGAAGTGGCCTCCTGAAATCTCTGTGGTAGCGCAAAGCGTTGTTCGTCAATGCCGTTGGAGACCTTGACCAACATTGGAATTCTTCTGAACACTTGCATAAAAATATGGACTTCTCCAAAATGTTCATTCAATGCCGCATGTTCTTCGATGGCCGTTTGGCTTGTCCTTGCTTCTCCCTCCAGTACCATCCGTACACTGCCCAAGATAGTCCCCCAGTCAGCATTCGGAAGGCGTTGAATCGCCATAAAATCATTCATCTGGAAAATACTGTCAACACCGGGAATCGCCATAGTCTTTTGTACATATTCAGGATAATTGGCCGTATCTTTTTGAATAAATGTATAACTGACTCCTGGGCCGAGCGTTTCATCCAAATTTATTTTCATGCTATTTGGATTGGGTGTGGGTTCGATGGAAAGTAATTTCATTTCATAACCCCCTTGTGCTCAAGATAGCGCACCCTATGGCGTTTTCTCTTTGATGATACCTCAGAAATGCTCTCAAAAAATACAGCAGGTCAGGTGACTGTGCTATGTTTGTGCGAGAACAGGTAAAAACGATATCCAAGGGAACATTCAGCCTTTGATCAAGAGGAGAGTGGATCATGCCGGTTGAACTGGATCACACCATTATCACGATGAAGAATGTGGATGAAGCAACGGCGTTTTACGCGAAAATCCTGGGAATGAAGTTTGAAGGGAAGATGGGCGATTTCTCCATCATGCGAGTCACCGCCTCACTGACATTGGACTTTGAAGAGGCAGAGCCTGGAGAAACCATTGAGCGCGGACATTTTGCGTTTGCGATGACGGCTGACGAGTTTGACGCGGCCTTCGAACGGATCAAAGCATCCGGCATTCCCTATGGTGAAGGGCCAGGTAAATCCGAGAACATGCGTGGTCCCGGAATGACCCAGGGCGCGCGTGGAATGGGGAAAGCGGTGTACTTCCGAGATCCGACCGGACACATGCTTGAAATCAAAACCTACGACAGTGGGTGAGAAGGGTGAAGTGCACCCTCGTTGCTAGGGTTTTGATCATGTGTCAAAAATCCAACATTTGAAACCTCGCCAACGGCTGTCGCAGCCCCACGATCAACAAATGGTTTGAGTTGCTCTGCTGATCGGCCGATGACTTTGACCTTCTCGCGCTTGTCGAGCAAGATATTCGCTAATTTGCTGCCGATGTTTCCGGTCGCACCCATAATCACGTACATCGCGCATTCCTCCAGATTTCAATCACTCTGACTGCGACCTGCTCTGGTGTGAGTTGCTCGGTATCAATGTCGTATTGAGCGGCGCTCTTGTATTTTGGAGCCCTTCGTTCCAAGACTTCCGCTACCTCTTCAGTAAAGCTTTTTCCATCAGTCAACGCGGGCCGTTCAGTGCCCTCTTGAATGCGCGAAACGATCGCATCCACTGAGGACTTGAGCCAAATAACACAGGAGTTCGCTTGTAGAGCATCAATATTTTCAGGCCGTTCAATCACGCCCCCACCGGTATCAATAATGATGTTGTCGAGCGTTGCCAATTCCCGAGCGACTTCAGACTCCATATCGCGGAATGTCGTCCAGTCCTGTTTCTTCACAATATCCGGAATTGACATGCCGGCCTTTTCCACGATTCTCGCATCCATCCCAATACACTTCATCTGGAGACGATCGGCGACAAGCTTGCCTACGACACTTTTTCCGGTACCCCGATATCCGATCAGGACGATGTTCATGCTGCTAAATGTTCCATGACGACCCGACGCATGACGTCGACAGGTGCATCAACGCCGGTAAACTGTTCGAACTGCAGAACCGCTTGGTTGATAAACATCTCGACCCCAGGAATTATTTTTAGGCCGAGAGATTTCGCGTCGGCCAGTAATTTTGTTTCAAGGGGGTTGTAGACGATATCAAAGACAACCTGCTCAGGCCGAAACGACTGCGGAGCAATCAGCGAGGCATCGACGTTGGGATGCATGCCGACCGGCGTACAATGGATAATGATATCTGCGATCGCCATCGCTGCCGCCACAGTATCCTCGGTTAACGATCCGGACTTGATGACGGCATCCGTGCCGGTTGTTAAATCCGTCGTCAACCCCTGAAGCAGAGCGTCATTCACATCAAGGATTGACAGTTCTCTCAGTGTGGTCTTCTGGGCAAGAGTAAAGGCAATCGCCCTCGCTGCACCTCCCGCTCCCAACATCAGGATGCTCTTTCCATCAATGTCTACACCGCTCTCGGCGAGCGCCTTGAGTGCACCAGATCCATCCGTGCCCAACCCGATTAACTTGTCTTGTTCATGAATGACCGTATTAATCGAACCAATGTTACGGTCCACCGCCGCAATGTCATCCACATATTTCATGACTTCGGTTTTGTGCGGAATCGTGACACTCAGTCCTCGAAAATTTTCTATCGCACGCATGCCTGCTAACGCATCTTTGACATTTTGGACCGGGCAAGCCAGATAAATAAAGTCGAGGTCCAAGAACTCGAAGGCGGCATTGTGAATTGCTGGTGAAAGGCTATGCGCAATCGGGTTGCCAATCACGGCGCAGATTTGAGTCTTGTAGCTATATGTTCTCATCCTTGATGAAACCTCCTTTAGTGTCGTCACTAGATAGTGTAGCCTGTTTCGTGCGGAATACGATATGGCAATGCCCGCGCCCGTATCGCGCGTGTTGGCTTAGTTTTGCGGGGCGACGTCATATTCCGCGCGCAGTTCGTCGATGTCCCTGTCCATCACGTCCCAGGGTTTCCATTTGGATGAGGTTTTACCATTGTGCCCCAAAGTGATGACGACATTTCAAGTTTTTATCCTGTTTCGACATACCGGTGACCCTTGGCGGTCTGTTCCAAATGATACATCACGATGAAAGGCGCTGACCTCTTTCATCATCCGTTGAGGAGCATCTAGCTGTAAAGTGAACTGTGCGTCTGGAGGGATAAAATTCTGAAGAAAAGGTACAAAAAAACATGGCCCGCCTTTATGAGGGCGGGCCATGTCCCCATCTGCAAATGTTTGGTCATTTACAGATGGTGCCGTTGAAGAGGAGTGAAATAACGCTAGATTGAGGGTGGTCCACGCGACGATGACTTAGTTTGATTCACACCATCACCCTTTCATGTCTCGATGGGAACGTTACGTATGTATGTAGCATGCCCAATGGCCCCGCGTTTTTATGATGTGGAGAGAACCATTACGGGCCACCCGTTGAACAAAATAAAGGGCGCCCGAACGAGACAACAGCGCATCTGTCGTGATCCGCCAAGCAGGGTGTGTGGCTTGACGAACTGCCAACATGTTATGGGAGGAAGGATAGGCTGTTGGCTGTGCGTCCGGGCGTCATATCGATCATCATGTGGGATCGTTTGCGTACCGTTCCAAGGATAGACAAGTCACATGAGCCCAGTATGAAAAACGGATGAGAATTTGATGAGAATTCAAGATCTAGCGGCTAGAGGCGACGCCTACTCTGCTATCTTGTAGCCGATGTCTCGAACCGTGTGTATGAGGGCTTTGGAAAATCCGCGATCAATTTTTTTTCGGAGATACCCAATATACACATCCACGACGTTGGTCAAAGTGTCGTAATCGTATCCCCACACGTGCTCGAGAATGGCTGTTCGACTGGCCGGCTTGTTTGCGTGGGACATCAAATATTCCAACAAGGCGAACTCCTTGGCCGTTAAGGAAATCTGTTTTTCGCCTCGTTTGACCTCTCGGGTCTCCCGATTCAGCGTCAGATCGGCAACTGTCGATTCAATCGCAATTTCGCGATATGCTCCTCGCCGAAGCAGTGCTTTGATTCTGGCCACGAGTTCCTCGAAGGCAAAGGGTTTCGTCAGGTAGTCATCCGCCCCCACCTCGAGCCCTTGAATCTTATCTTTGAGCGCATCCCTCGCCGTAAGCATCAGAATAGGGGTCTTGACCTTCTCTCTTCGTAGTGTTTCGCAAATCTCAACCCCGCTACGTATGGGTAGCAGCACATCAAGAATAATGAGATCGTACCGTTGAATCCCCTTGTCGAGGCCATCCTGGCCGTCATATGCGGTGTCGACGGCATACCCCTTGGCCTCCAAACCGCGTTTAATGAAATTGACAATCCGTATGTCGTCTTCGATCAGAAGGATACGCATATCACGCTTCCACCGTTGTT
>DTRN01000081.1 GCA_012965905.1 Nitrospirales bacterium
TATCGTAATCCCAACCGCTTTCGTGTGACCGACCAGATCAATCACCTCGGCCGGCGCATTCCCGCTCACATTCGCAAAAGGGCTTTGCAGGACCATCAGTAAGAACAGACCACCAATCCCAGCGGTGACAAATACAATCACTGCGGTACGTTGATGAAAGACTCGTTCCTCGGTTTTTAGATTGAGAAGCATGAGGACAAAGAGATAGAGCACCAGGATGGCGCCGGCATAGACGATGATCTGCACCATCGCGAGGAACTCTGAGTTCAACAGGACAAAGAACCCTGCGACGTGGAGCAGAAGGGTCAATAGTGCCAACCCGCAATGCACGGGATTGCGTAGCGCAACGGTCAGAACTCCCGAGACGATACTTACCAGCGCAAGGTAGGCGAAAAAGAATGTCGTCATTCGGAATTCGAGGTTAGACCTTTGGTTCTGGTGGGGTGGACGTGGGTTCTTGAGTTGGTGCGGACGCTGAGGTTGCCGGCTCGGTTTCAGTCCCTACGGCAACCGGTTCTTCCTCGACCGGTGGCGTCAGGGTTTGATACAGCGACTGTGCCTCGACGGTGGGAGCCGGAAAACGATAGCGATATTGTTCCCACATTTCATCATCGACTTCTTGATTGTGAGCGACGAGATATTTTTTGGAATCCTCAAGAAAGCGCTCTCCGATCTCGTAGAGCTTTTCTTTATCAAAGATGAGCTTTCGCTTATCTGTCGTTGAATACTCGTACTCTTTGGTCATCGCCAACGCATTGACCGGACAGGCCTCCACGCAGTAGCCACAAAACACGCACTTGGTAATGTCGATATAGAATTCTGTCGCGACCCGCATTAACGGATTCGGCGCGTCGAGACCCGCAGGTTCACTAACAACTTTAATGCAGTGTGAGGGACAGGCTACCTCACACAAATCACAGCCTACACAGCGTTCATGCCCGATTTTTCCCTCGCCTTTATCATACCGAAGCAGGCCGAGTGCTCCACGATGGGCGTCAGGAATAATCCGCTTTTCACGTGGGTATTGAAAGGTGACCTCCTTCACAAACATATGTTTGAAGGGCACGATCATCGCCGTCCAGATCTCTAGGAACAAGACGGTGTCTAGAAATTTTTTGATCATCTCTACGGAATGCGACGCAGAATCATGCCTTTGTCACCTTGATGCTTCCAGCCTTGAAATAGGGAACGCCGGTCACGGGGTCTGTGGTGCACGGAATGAGATTCTGGAGCGGGGGATTAGAAAAATGCTCCGGAAAAAAACATTGCCCAACAGGTAAGGAATCATCCTTTCGAAATGGCATCTCAACGGATCCTGTCGCCGAACTGATTTTCACACGGTCGGTCTCGCCTAACCCAAGCGATTCGATGTCGTCCGGGCCAAGATGAAGGCTACCATGGGTTGGATACATCGCTACCAAGCCTGACGAGCGCGTTGAGAGCTTACCCGAATGGTAAATAATTTGGCCCAGTGTCAGCGTTGATGCTGTTTCTGTCGTTGACCCTGGTGGATTGGCATATCGTCCGCTGACATCCGCCGCGTATCCATTTTTGAGATAGGCTGAGAGATCTGGTTTTGGGCTGTCTTTCTGTTCTGTGGAGAAATAGCCTGGGATGAGTCGTCCGATTTCATGAAGAACATCTTCCGGTCCTTCATAGTCCATCGTGTATCCCAGCCCATGTGCAATCACCGCGAAGACTTCCCAATCAGGGCGCGAGTCTTCCTTGGGCTGGAGCGCTTCATCAAGCGGTCCGATGCGTCCCCAGAAATTCGTCAGCGATCCAACTTTTTCGGCATAGGAACATGCAGGAAAGACGACATGGGCTAATTCTGCTGTCTCCGTCATGAACAGTTCTTGGCAAATCAGAAATTCTACGTTCTCTAACGCTTCGCGCACTTTGGAAGACGCTGGCAATGTCGCCAGCGGGTTTTCCCCGACGACGTACAACGCCTTGATCTCACCACTGCGGCAACGATCAAGAATGTCCATCAGCGATGCGCCTGAATCTGCGGGTGGGAGTTCACATCCCCATGCCTCGGAGCATCGCGTGCGTGCGTCAGCATCGCTGAATGCAACCTGACCCGGAAGCAGTTCGGGCGCCACGCCCATGTCGACCGCACCCTGCTCGTTCGCCTCTTCCGGAAGGTTTGTGATACCCGAGCCAGGTTTTCTCAGCGCGCCGGTCAGCCATGCCAGATCGATCAAATTCAATATGTTGGTGTACCCATCCGACTGCGCACTAATGCCCTCTGCACACAAAATCACCGTTCGTGGTGATTGCACGAGGATGGTTGCGGCATCGACGATGGTATCGACTTCAATGTTTGTTTTCGAAGCGATCGCATCCAACGAAATCGATTGGACCGTGGCCTTGATCGCCTCTAGTGCCTCGGGATACGCAGCCGTAGCGTCCTTATCGAAAAGATCACGTTCTATCAACGCCTTGACCAGACCGGTGACAAGCCACCCCTCCGTTTCAGGTCGAACTTGAAGGTGATGGACATTGTCCAACTCCAACTTGGCAAGATTCGTCTTGCGTGAATTCGCGATGATGACATTGGATTTATAAACGCGAATCGCCTCCTTGACGCGCAATCCGGTAATTGGATGAGTTTCGGTAATGTCCGAGCCGATGAGTAAAATCGCTTTCGCTTTCGTGATGTCCTCGAATGAATTCATCGAGCGGCTCAGCCCGGTCGCGTCGCGCATGGCGCGAATGAAGTTCATATGCCCATAGCGAGCACTACTGTCGACATTATTAGTGCCCAGTGCACCACGCATGAGGCGCTGGAACACATAGAGGTCTTCATTCATACAGCGCGCGGTGATCAAGCCAGCAATGGCTTGCCCTCCGTGTCTAGACTTGATGGCCGCCAACTTCTCGACCGTTTCGTCGATGGCGTCCATCCACGGTATTGGCACGTGAGCATTCGTGTCTTGTGATGGCCGTCGAACCAGCGGTTGCTTTAATCGTTCAGTGTGATCGATATAGTGAAACCCGAAGCGTCCACGCGCGCAAATTCCGCCGTGTCCTTGCGCCGTCATTTCGCGATCTCCCCACTTATTCTTCCATGAAAGCTCGGAGCGCACACGAACCACTTTCTCATCTTGACTGTCGATGAAAATCTCACAGCCATCCGCACAGTACGAACACGTTGTGGTGGTGGTCTTCAGCTGCCAAGGCTTATAGACGTACTTCGCAAACTTGTTGGTAATCGCGCCCACCGGGCAGACGGCTAAACAATCCCCGCAGAACTCGCAGTACAACGGGACGTCGCCTTTGGCGACGACTTGCTGAGCCCCGTCTTTCTTAAGAAACTGGAGGGCACCGGTCTTGAATTTGCCCTTCTCATTTATTCCAGGATTGATCATCTGCACGTCTTCACAGATGTTGATGCATTCGCCACACACGATGCAGCGTTCCATATTAAAATCGAGCACGACGCTTCTGGTGTCTTCCGGAATCATCTTCCGTTTGACGTCGATCAGGTTCGTGATTTCGTGGTCGAAGGCCATGTCTTGGAGTTCACAACTACCATCGGCATCGCACACCGGGCAATCCAGCGGATGCGTCGAGAGGTGCTTCGCCACGGCTTTTTTTCTGGCCTCAAACAGATCGGGTGTGTCTGTCGTCACCACCATCCCGGCTTGAACCTTGGCAGTACAGGAACGGACATTAGCCTTTTTCCCTTCGACAGCAACCAAACACACACCACACGACCCAAACGGATCAAAGGTGTAGTGGTAACACATGGCAGCAACTTTCTTGCCTTGTTTGGAAATGACATCGTAGAGCGAGACGCCAGGCTGGGCTGTGACCGTTTCGCCGTCGATGGTTAACTCGACCGGTTCTACTTCAACATCGGGGGTGGTGACAGGTTTTATTGCCATCAGCGGTCGCATTCTCCCATGACGACATCGTACGTCCCAAAAATGGTGACGGCATCGGCAATCATGTAGCCTTTACACATGTGATTAAACGCACCCATATGAATGAACGACGGTGCGCGAATTTTCATGCGATAGGGACGTGAGTCTCCATCGCTCACAATGTAAAAGCCCAGTTCTCCCTTGTGGGCCTCGGTGCCACAATAGATTTCCCCTTTCGGCGCTTTGAAGCCATCCGAAAAGAGCTTGAACTGCTGAATCATATTCTCAAGGCTGGTAAACACCCGGTCCTTCGTCGGGAGGGTGACACTTGGCCGCTTGGCCATAATTTGATTTCTAGGGTCGTCGGCGGGAAGCTGGTCAAGTTCTTTCAAGTGATCCAGGCACTGCCTAATGATCTTCACACTCTCGCGCATCTCCTCTATACGAATCCAGTATCGATCGTAGGTATCGCCATTTGTCCCGACCGGAACCTTCCACTCGACTTTGTCATAGGCCGCGTAGGGTTCATACTTACGCAGGTCATAATCGACGCCGGATCCGCGCAGTGGGGGACCGCTCATCCCAAAGCTAATGGCATCTTCGGCCGAAATCACGGCCACACCTTTCGTCCTCGCGAGCCAAATCCGGTTTTTTTCGAGGAAAATCATGTACTCGTCGATTTTTGGGGGAAAGTAATCGAGATATTCGTATATCGTCTCAACGAGGTCGGGAGAGAAATCTTTCTCAACACCGCCGATACGATACCAGCTCGTCGTCAGACGAGCCCCACACAGCCGATCAAACCAATCGAGAAGAATTTCGCGGTCACGAAAGGTGTAGAAAAAGACCGTCATTGCACCAAGGTCTAGAGACTGGGTTCCAAGCCAGAACTGGTGTCCGATGATTCTCTGGATCTCCGCGACGATGGTTCGAAGATATTCCGCACGTTCCGGAACCGGCAGATCGATCAGCTTTTCGACCGCTCGAACATACGCAAAGTTGTTGTACATGGCACAGACATAATCCAGCCGATCGGTATGTGGAATGAATTGGTGATAGGTCCCGTGCTCGGCAAGTTTTTCAACCCCGCGATGGAGATATCCCATCACCGGAGTAGCCTTGACGATACGCTCGCCTTCCAGGTCCATGACAACCTTGAGCACCCCGTGGGTGGCAGGGTGCTGCGGCCCCATGTTGAGCATCAACTCTTCAGTGCGAAGAACCGGCAGTGCAGGATCGCCGGGAGATTCCGGATCAACCCGGTATACCGAAGTCCGTTGGTCTTTAAGTCCTTGAGACATAAACAGTTTTCTACCCTTCACACGTAGATAAAAGGGTCATGGTATACGGGCTTGAGGCCTCTCGCAAGGGGGTAAAGGTCCTACCTCACAATGAGCCAAAAGAGTTAGAAAATCGTTGCAATAGGCCATTGCCAGATCAACAGAATGCGCCTTCCTCCCTGGCGTCGTGTCTGATAAGCTGTGCCACAGTCTAACAACCCGACGGAGAGTCATGCGCCGCCTCAAAATCACCATTCTTGATCTGCTGACCAAAGGCCCCACCAATAGCCTTTACGCGCGGGTCATGAACCAGAATCTCGCCAGTATCATGCCGCAGGTGGTTGCGGTGTGGTGTGAGGAGATGGGCCATGACGTTCGCTTCGTCTGTTATACCGGCTTGGAAGACCTCAGCAGCGAGCTGCAAGGCGATGCTGACCTCATGTTTATCACGGCATTTACGCGATCGGCGCAGCTGGCGTACGCCATCAGCAATCAGTTTCGCCAACAAGGCACGGTGACCGTGTTGGGGGGACCACATGCCCGGTGTTACCCACAAGATGCTGTGCAGTACTTCGACTATGTGTTGGGTTTTACCGATAAAGCGCTGATCGAAGATGTGATTCGAGATTGTGAACCGCATCGACCCATGGGGCAACAGCTGAGCGCGGCTCAACAACCGCGCGAACTACCCGGCGTCAAAGAGCGCTGGAAATTTATTGAGCCAACCATCGACAAGGCGCCCACATCATTTAAAGTCGTGCCCATGATCGGAAGCATGGGCTGCCCCTACACCTGCGGCTTTTGCATCGATGCGACCATCGATTACCAGCAATTGAGCTTTGACCAAATCCGCGAGGATCTCCGGTTCCTGCTCGCGAAAATGGACCGGCCCTGCGTCGCGTGGCATGACCCCAACTTTGGGGTAAGTTTCAACCAGTACATGGGGGTCATCGAAGACGCCATTCCACCCGATTCGATTGACTTCATTGCCGAAAGCACCCTATCAATCCTGAGCGAACCGCACCTCAAACGGATGCAGAAAAACGGATTCAAGGCCGTGCTTCCGGGCATCGAATCCTGGTACGATCATGCGGACAAGTCCAGCTCGGGACGACGAACCGGCCTTGAAAAGGTCAGGCACATTGCCGACCACATCAACTTGGTCCACCAATACATTCCGTATACCCAGTCAAACTTTGTCCTGGGGTTGGACAGCGACGAAGGGCCAGAGCCGTTTGAGCTGACCAAAGAGTTTCTCAAGCGGGCGCCTGGAACCTTTCCAGCATTCTCCTTGCTGTCGGCATTTGGCCAGGCGTCGCCATTCAATCTTGATTTACAGCGTGAGGGCCGGGTCCTGCCGTTTCCATTTCACTTTCTCGACAACAACAAGGCCATGAATGTCCGTCCAAAGAACTACACATGGCCGGAGTTCTATGACCACGTGATCGACCTGACTCAGTATGCGTTCTCCTGGCCACGAATTTCTCGTAGATTGTTCACCAACAAAGGCTGGATTCCGAAGTGGTTGAATATGGTCCGGGGCGTGTCATCTGAGGGGTTTGGCCGCCTCAGGTATCACAAGACCATCCGTCGAAAACTCGATTCTGATCTCGCGCTAAGACGCTATGTTGAAGGAGAGACGAACGTGCTTCCGGAGTTTTACGAAGCGAAGGTCAAAAAGAAGTTGGGCCATTTCTGGGACGTGCTACCGCAAGGGGCACTCTCCCACGATCACACCGCTTATCTCAAGAGCCATGTCAACGAGACGCAAACCCACTCTGAGCCCTCGATCCCTGCAGTCGTGGAAACCTAGCATCACCACCACCGTTCCAAGGGTTTGTCTCACCCTTTCCGATGCGCGGCACTAAGCAAGTTCCGGTGATAAGTCCTCATAGACCCTGCGCCCATGGCCGACAGCAACGATTCTAATGACTTTGTTACGACGATGAACGGTATAGACGATTTGAAAACGTCTCACGCGGTACTTCCAGTGTCCCTTGAGCTCTTTTAGAAGAGGCTCGCCAAGATTAGGGTCCTCGCTTAGTGCGCGCACCGCTGCTTTTACACTTCGTTTGAGATCAGGAGGGAATGAACGAATAACTTCGGCGATATGAGGCGGTATGACCGGCTGGCATGTTGCCATCAGCCATGGTGGGTTTTAGAAGGGACAAGCGGTTCACCAAACACATCTTCAAACGAGAACCCTTTCTTGCTCTTTGCGAAGAACGTCTTGCTTTTCTGAATCTGTTTCATCAATTCAGGATCGCTCAGCACGTCTAGCGTTTCCTTCAAGCTTTCATATTCGGAGTGATTGACCAATACCGCCACCGGCTTCCCCTTTCGTGTGACGATGATCTCTTCTTCGCGCTCCGCCACGCCAGTAACAAGCTCTGGAAGACGCGCTTTGACCTCAGATATTGGCAACGTTCTCGACATCTACTTGTTCCTTATGTGTTGACCAGAATTCTGGTCAACTCGTGCATGGCGTCAGCACAAGACCTGTCAACAACCGCAACGGGATAGGATTTTTTGGAAGAATACTCCTACGGCTTTTCGCCGAGGAATTCGAAGGTGTCGCGCCAGCCCTTGCCTTGCAGCGGGAAGTCTTTGCGCAGGGGGTAGCCTTCGGGATAGTCGTCGGGGAGGAGAATGCGGCGGAGATCGGGGTGGTTGTCGAAGCGGATTCCCATCATGTCGAAGACTTCCCGCTCCATGAATTCGGCGCCTTTCCAGATATCAACCATGGAATCTAAGTGTGGATCGGATTCTGGAACTCGGGTTTTCACTCGAACGCGGTGGCGCTTGGGAAGGGAATAGACTTCGTAGACGACCTCAAACCGCTCAGGATCTTTCGGCCAATCTACCGAACTCACGTGGACCATGTAGTCGCATGCCATCTTCGGATCGTCGCGGAGGAATTGGCATACCTCGTGGATTGATTCGCGCTTGACGTTGGCCGTTACTTCCCCACGGTATTCCACCATCACCGCTTCTGGAAATCGCTCTTTGATGCGTGCCGAAAGGGGATGCACGTTATTCCTTGCCGAGCGCTTCCATGGTGACTTGTTTGGGCTGTTTGGTGAATACGCGGCGAGTCATGATTTGTTCCTGAAGCTTGAGAATGCCATCGAAGAGGGCCTCCGGCGTTGGCGGGCACCCGGGCACATACATGTCAACCGGGATGATGCGATCGACGCCTTGGACCACCGGATAGCTGTCGTAGATATTTCCTGAGGTCGCACACGAGCCCATTGAAATCACATACTTCGGCTCGGGCATCTGGTCGTAGACTTTTCGAATCACCGGCGCCATGCGGCGGCAGACGGTTCCGGCGATAATGATCAGATCCGATTGACGCGGAGACCCACGAAAGATCCCGGCGCCATAGCGATCCATGTCATAGCGGGATGACACCGCTGCCATCATCTCGATGGCACAACAGGCAAGTCCAAAGGTCATCGGCCACAGGGAGCCTTTCCGTGCCCAGTTCACCGCCTTCTCAAGCGTCAGGGTCACAAGCCCCAGATCCGCGGATTTATCCTGCGGCCCAATCTGAATTAATCCCATTCCAACGCTCCCTTCATCCAGGCATAGAAATACGCGACGAAAAACAGGCCGATAAAAATCATCATTTCCATCATGCCGATCACACCGATGTCATTAAATGCCACTGCCCAGGGATACAAGAAAATCACCTCGACGTCGAAGATGACAAACATCATCGCGATAATGTAATACCGAACGGGAAAGGGCATGCGGGCATCGGAAATCGGTTCGCTGCCACATTCATAGGTCGTGAGTTTCTCGGCTTCTGGATACTTGGGCTGTAGCAAGTGACTGACCAGCAGGGTGCCGGCACCAAACACAAACGATGCCCCCAGGAATAAGAGGATTGGCAAATACTCGCCTAAGTAAGTGGCCAGTGCTGGAGAGAGTTCCATAACTGAACAGCATAGCATCTGAGTTTTTTAGGGTGCAAGCGGACAATGGGCCTACGCCAATCCCCGGAAATTTGATATCGTCCAGGCGTTATGCCGCCACTTTCCCCAGCTGCACTGATCTTCATCCCACGCTATCCACAGCAACTTTACACCTACGTTATTCCTGAATCACTACAGAAGATTTATGCGGGTCACATGGTGCGGGTTCCATTTGGGTCCAATGTGCACGTTGGGCTGGTTGCCGAGATCATTGAAACGACCGAAACCTCCCATCTCAAGACAATTGAAGCCATTGTTGACGAATCGTTCGAACTCCCCTCGTCGATGTTATCACTTGCTCGCTGGATGGCATCCTATTACCTCGCTCCTCTGGGGACGTGCCTTCAACTCATGCTCCCACCCATGTTCAGGCACGGAATCAAAGAACGCTTCATGATTACACCGCTGGGGCGAATGATGGCGGCGGGATCAGGACGCGGCCGAGCAACCCAACACGCGATTCTCACCAGGCTGCAATCCGCAAAGCAAGGGCTAACGAGCCAATACCTACGTCGGCAATTCCGTAATCGCCGAATTACCCCCGCGCTGACGGCACTCAAGAAGTATGGACACATTGAGAGCTATGTGAACCTGCCTTCGGCAACTCAACACGCTACGCGCTCCAATAACGGTCGAATAGAGCCCAGCGCTGCAGACGAGATAGCGCATGATCTGCTACGCGATGCGTCGCTGCCCAGCCCGCTTGCGTCGGCCATTCGGAAGGGCAGAAGCCAAACCTTCGTCCTACAGGCACCCTTGAAATGCCGCACCGGTGTGTACTTGCAGGCCATACGGGAAACGATCAAGAAGCGTCGAAGCTGCCTTGTGATCTTCCCCCATGCGAGTCAGGCCCGTGCGTTTTCCAGCGCAATTCGGCCATACCTCGCTGGTCACATATCCGATTGGTTTGGTACGCGTACGCCTTCTCATCGGACATCAGAGTGGTATCGAGTGCAATCCGGTGATGCCACTGTCGTGATCGGAACGCGCTCGAGCGTGGTGAGTCCCACGATGAAATTGGGTCTCGTTATTGTGGATGAAGAGCACGACTTCCGACACAAAGTCGATCATGAACCGCGCTACCACACGCGTGAGATTGCGCTGGCACGGGCAAGCAAGGAGATGGCCACGGTCATCCTCGGGTCATTGCACCCGTCCGTCGAAGCTATCCACATGACCCAATCGAAGAAAGCTGTGGTTGTGGCCGCTCCTCCCACCAAGCACATCCAGCGCGCTTCAACCACACAGCCAGATGTGTCGGTCCAGTGCATTGACATGCAAACGGTCCGCAGAGCAGGACGTATTTTCTCAGAGCCACTTCTCAACGCCATTGATACACGGGTAAAGAATCGAGAGCCGGTTATTCTTTTCCAGCCACGACGAGGGTTTTCACGGGCCCTGTGGTGCCGTGACTGCGGGTATACAACCCGTTGCACTCACTGTAGTGTCGCGCTTACTTACTATAAGCGCGAACACAAGATCTTGTGTCATATATGCGGTGAAACGCATGAAGCCCCCCACATCTGCTCACGATGTGCGGGAACCCACGTTTTGCCGATGGGGTTCGGGACGGAAGGCGTGGAAGAGGAGGTTCGAGCCTTTTTTCCTGAGGCACGCATTGTGCGAATGGACAGAGATCTGCTTCGGTCGGAGTCTGCAGCGTTATCGTTCATGAATCGTCTCGATGTTGCGGAACTCGATATCCTCATTGGGACATCAATGCTTCTGGATATCGTGCCGATGCCTCAGGTGTCGTTCATTGGGGTCATGTCTGCCGATACGATGTTGCACATGCCCGATTTTAGAGCGTCAGAACGTGCCTTTCACCAGCTGATGGCACTTAAGGCATTTGTGGCTGGCGGCGAGATGCTGATTCAGGCGTTTCAGCCGGAGCACCCCATGCTGCAGTCAGTGACCGGTCACGACGCACAGCGCTACTACACAGACGAACTGGCAATCCGAGAACAGTTATCGTTTCCTCCATTTACCCGGCTTATTTGCTTACGCGTGACCGGTGATGCTGAAGCCATGGTCCACCAGGTTGCCACCCGGTGGGCCAATCGCCTTCGCCAAAGCCAATCGGCAGGAATCCAGGAGGTTCTGGGCCCCATTCCAGCCCCCTATTCAAAAATCCGCGGCCGTTACCGCGATCACATTCTGGTTAAAGAACCCCACGCTGGGCTCGCGAGCGAGCTGGCACACAGCGCGGTGGCAGCTTCCCTCAAGGGATCCAAAACATTTCCAGGGGCCTCCGGCCTCACATTCGAGGTGGACGTAGACCCGCAATCATTTTTGTAGGCTTCCCCACCTTGACTTTCTCATATAAGGTGATTATGTCTTGATCTTGTAGCAGGAGAGCTACGGGAGAGAGCCGAGTTGAATCAACCCAATCAGTGAGGAGGAAACACATGGCAGTAAAGGAAAAGGTCAAAACGGCGTTTAAACCGTTACGGGATCGCATTTTTGTCGAATATCTCGATGATGACACGGAGAAGTCGGCTGGCGGCATCTATATTCCGGAGACAGCCAAAGAAAAATCCCAAAAGGGGACGGTGCGGGCGATTGGTCCGGATGTAACGCTGGTGAAAGTCGGAGACAGCATCCTGTGCGAGCGATATGGCGGGAGCAAAGTCAAGCTCGATGATGTGGAATATGTAGTCATGAAGGAAGAAGAAGTCCTAGGGTTGTTCGACTAAGCCCGCTCATAATACGTCAGTAAGGAAGAGAGGAGACGACAATGGCAGCAAAACAAATGGAATACGCGGGAGATGCCCGACAGCTGATTTTGAAAGGCGTGACCAAACTCTCCAGGGCCGTGAAAGCCACGTTGGGTCCGAAAGGACGTAACGCCATGCTCAGCAAGAAATGGGGTGCCCCCACGATTACCAAAGACGGGGTGACAGTAGCTAAGGAAATTGAATTGGATGACCCATATGAAAACATGGGCGCCCAGTTGGTTCGCGAAGTGGCGAGCAAAACCAGTGACGTCGCGGGCGACGGCACCACCACAGCCACCGTCCTGGCCGAAGCTATTTTCCGCGAAGGCGTCAAAAACGTCGCCGCTGGCGCCAACTCCATGGATATCAAGCGCGGCATCGATGTGGCCGTGGAGACAGTGGTTGAGCAGCTGCAATCCCAAAGCAAGTCCTGCAATGACAAGAAAGAAATTGCCCAAATCGGCATTATTTCGGCCAACAACGACGTGGCCGTCGGCGACCTGATCGCGGAGGCGATGGAAAAGGTTGGCAAAGATGGCGTGATCACCGTCGAAGAAGCCAAGAGCTTAACCACCACCCTCGACGTGGTCGAAGGCATGCAGTTCGATCGCGGCTACACTTCGCCCTATTTCGTCACCAACGCAGAGCGGATGGAGTGTGTGCTTGAGGACGCCTACATTCTGATTCACGAGAAGAAGATCAGCAACATGAAGGATCTCCTCGGACTCCTCGAACAAGTTGCCAAGATGGGACGGCCGTTGTTGATCATCGCGGAAGAAGTCGAAGGTGAAGCCCTGGCCACCCTGGTGGTCAACAAACTTCGTGGCACCCTGAATATCTGTGCCGTGAAAGCGCCTGGGTTTGGAGACCGCCGGAAAGCCATGCTGGAAGACATTGCCATCCTGACCGGGGGCCAGATGATTTCCGAAGAACTCGGTATCAAGCTCGAAAGTGTCCAACTGAAAGATCTCGGCAACGCCAAGCGGATTGCCGTGGACAAGGACAACACCACCATCGTAGAAGGTTCTGGAGAAAAGTCGAAGATTCAAGGTCGCGTCAAGCAGATCAAAGCGCAAATCGAAGAGACGACCTCAGACTATGACGGTGAAAAACTCCAGGAGCGGCTGGCAAAAATCGTCGGCGGGGTTGCAGTGATTCGCATCGGTGCCGCCACCGAGCCGGAGATGAAAGAGCGGAAAGCGCGGGTGGAAGACGCCCTCCATGCCACGAAAGCGGCAGTGGAGGAAGGGATCGTCCCGGGTGGCGGAGTCTCCTTAGTCCGCTGCATTCCTGCCCTCGACC
>DTRN01000082.1 GCA_012965905.1 Nitrospirales bacterium
GCTCGGGCGTTGTTGCACAATTGGCCAGTGATGGTGGGTGCCGTTACACTGGGTGATGGCACACAACGCATACACAAACGGTGGAAAGTTTATTGGCTTTGGAATTATGCAACAACGTCTAACCGACTTTCCCTTTCTGAAATACTTTTCGTCTTGGCAAAATATTTACACTTGTCGTATCTCGTGACTCTTGAGTCAAGATTGTGTTGGGTGCGGCAGTGGCTCAAGGGCAAGTGTCTGCGACGAGGCTATGGTCACGTCGTGATAGTGCCGAGGGGATGACGCCGGACGGACAACACGCAACCGATGTGTGGCGCTGGCTGGTTTCCATGCCAGTTCCGGTGCATCGGTCGTTGCAGCCTGAGGAAGCAGTTCACGAAGGCTTTTGGGGAGCAGGTTGTTGAAGGTCGCATGGCGTTCCTTGTGCCCGACATCAAGCGACGAAAGCACCAGGTAGTCTTTCGCTCGCGTGAGCGCGACATACAACAGCCGCTTTTCTTCTTCGAGCGCACGATCAGGGCCTTTGGTTTCGACTTTCTCTGTCGCATAGACATCGACGGTCCCATCGGCATGCTCCTTGATGCGTGGGAGTGACGTATCGGTGCGGAGCGTTTGATCCATATTCACGACGAACACGGCTCTAAACTCCAAGCCTTTTGCGGCATGGATGGTCATGAGATTGACCGCGTCGGTGGTTTCAAGTGCCGCGAGGGATTCTTCGCCTGCGGAGGCGTAGTCAAGATATTCCACCAGACGAGCAAAGGTCATATAGCCGCGGTTCTGAGCGCGTCGTATGAGTTCCAGCACCTTTTTCAGATTTTCCCATCCTTGGATACCGTGACGGCCACTAAAACACGCGGCGTAGTCAGTCTCTTCAACGATGCGCTGCAAGAGGTCTGAGGGTGGGATCTGGTCTGCAATGTCGAGCCATGCGGTCACCTTTGGAAGTATGTTAGTTATGATTGCGTGATCTTCAGAAGGGATGGTAGGCGGCAACGTCTCTGGTGGGATAGCCTGCTTGAGAAGGTGGAGCAATGGGGTCTCCTTGGCTCGTCTGCGGTGTTGGTGTGCGATGAGTGACAGTCCCGTATCCGAGAATCCGATAAAACGTGATCGCAATACCTCGGCCGCGCGGAGCTCGGAGATAGGGTTCGCGAGATAGCGTATGAGTGCCTGAATGTCGCGGACTTCCGGTGAATCGTAAAACCCGAGTCCGCGGTAGACATAGGTTGGAACCCCGCGTTGAGCTAACGCATCTTCGTAGACGCGATAATGGGTTCGACTCCGAAAGCAGATCGCGATGTCTTTTGGTTGATAGGCGTTCTCTTGCAGTAAACGAACGATGTCATCACCGACAGCCGAAGCCGCGCGAGCTCGCGTTGGGGCGATAGCAAGTCCAACCGTTAGGTCATGATCGTCAGACTCGAGAACCGGGAAATGGTCACTCTTGCGGTATCGGAAGGCCCAACGTACGTCTTCTTTTTCTTTGGGCACTCCAGAAAACACGTCATTGAGAAAGTGGAGTAAGGCGGGTCGAGATCGAAAACTCTGACGGATGTGTAATTGGCGGCCTCCCTTTGGCCGAATGTTCATGAGGTATTTGGTTGCGGTGTTCACCACTTCGACGCGCGCATCGCGCCATCCATAGACAGATTGTTTTTGATCTCCCACCAGAAAGATGCTCGGTTCTTGAAGCATTCCTTTTCCTCGACCCGAAGCCTGCGCGTTGGCGATGGCATCTTGGACCAAGCCTGCCCCCTCGCCCCAGGAGTCGATAAGGCTTTGAATCAGCGACCATTGCATCTCGTTGGTATCCTGAAACTCGTCAATGAGGAGATGGTGATAGCGTGATTCTAAGCGAAAGCGGCTTTGCGAAAAGATGCCGCGCTGGTTAAGCAGATTCACGGCATGGTGCACGACGTCCGAAAAATCGAGGCCACCACGTTCTTCTTTGAGTGATGTGAAGTGTTGGGAGGCCGATCGATAGAGTTTCCACAGTTCCTGGATTGCATAGAAGTCGACGTCGCGACGCCATCGACGAATGTGTTCCGCAATAACAGGCGCAATACCAATGACCTGCATACGGTGCTGGTCGTATTTAGCGCGGGTGTCAAAGTCTGCTCGCAGGCACGCGCGGGAGAGTCTTTTACGAGGTGTTCCATTTTGAGTCAGAAAATATGATGCGACGTGTTCGAGATCGAAGGGTGTTACCGGTTGAGATTCCATGACATGCCGTAGAGGCATCGGCAGGGTTGCCCAATGATGATTTCTTAGTGCCTCACGCAGGCTCGATGACGTTTTTGTGAGCACGTGGCGGAGTTCGAGTGTGTGGGGGACCCGTTGGCGTACGAATTGATCAAGCAAGGGACCCGTGACCAGACGACTTCGGATAAAGTGGCGTATGCCACGTTGGAGACTCGCTTCTCCAAACTGAGAGATGAGAAATTTGAGGTCGGGAGTCGGCCGTCGTCCATGGCCCATAAGGCTGCGTTCTACAGCTTCTTCCAGAAGGAGATGAATCTCGACCTCACTTAAGAGGTCCATGTCTGGCTCGAGGTTGGCCTCCAGTGGAAATTCTTTGAGCAGGCCAAGGCAAAAGGCATCCATGGTGGCAATACGTACATCGAACAGGCGATCTCGCACCTCCTGCCACAACATGCTTTGACGGCGCAATTCTTGGATAATTCGATACTTCATCTCGCCAGCTGCTTTGCGGGTAAAGGTAATCGCCAGGATATTTCGAGGTGCTGCGCCCGCCTCAATCAGCCGGATATACCGATCGACCAGAATACGTGTCTTGCCAGTCCCAGCCGAGGCTTCTAGCGTCACATTCAATTGAGGATCACTGGCTTCTTCGCGGGCTTGGTGATCCTGTGGGAGTGTCAAGTTGTTCATGTTATCGGTTTGACTTCTTGCACCTCTGTCGGCAGTGCTGTTTCACTGATTTCCTTGCGGCAGAGTCCGATATATCCGCAACTGTTGCAGAGGTGATCCTGATAGGGTCGTGGAGGAAAGTGGCCCTCGGAAATGAGGCGGTACGTCTCGCGTAATTGTGTTGCTGTTTTTTCGTAGTCATCTCGACGGACGGCTTTACGATCGCGCAGGCTGAGATAGGTTGCTTGGGTCGTTTCAGCGGAGAAGTCTTGGGCGAGGCACATGGCATACAGGGGGACCTGCAATGTCACTTTCGACTCCGGGGCCTTTCCAGTTTTATAGTCGAACACGTGGATTCTCCCCGCTAGGTCGATGTCGACACGATCTACACGGCCTTTGATATCGACATGCCATGGAGATTCGCCATTCGGACCGTATTCAAGACGAAGGTTGGTCCGAAACGGATGCTCAACAAATCGCTTGGCTACTGGTCCTCTCGTCATCTCCTGGCGAAGAACCCATTCAATTGCACCGACGTGTCCGTGGCTGCCGAACAGACGTGCGAGTTCAATGCTGTGGTATTTGCGTGGAATTTTCTCCTTTGCAATCCGCCGAAAGAGGGACACAGCTTGGTCATAATTCTCTTCGGTGTATGGCTGAGGCACATCAGCTGTTGCGTCCCATTGCTGAAATCCCTCTTTGAGAATCTCATGTACGATGCGGCCTCGTTGAAGTGGGCTGAAGCCCATGTGTATCTCGTCTTCCTCGTCAAGGTGGAGGATATATTTGGCATAGTACTTAAAGGGGCAACGAAGATAGAGTTCAAAGGCAGTGGCGGAAACCGGTTCGGGTTTCGGAAGCCGCTGTTCGAGTATTCCAGGGGTCGGTCGTTTTGGGACGCTCCGGTCGGGCTGAACGAGGCCAGATCGCAACGCGTGATTGCGTGACGTCACCAATGCGTTCATGGCGCGTGCTGGGATGTGTTGTGTGTGGGCCGCCGTCAGATCTTCAATGTCCTCGAGGAACGGCGAGGAGATGGTTGGGGCATCCTCTTCAAGCTGGTGACGAAACACGGCGACGTGGCGACGAGAGACTCGTATCAACTCCTTAAATGCGATCCGTTCTGAGGAGAGAGAGTCGAAATCAGAGGGCCACCCGAAGTCTTGAAGGAGCCATTGGGGATAGAAAATATTGTGATCTCGTCGGGAAGGCCATTCACCTTCATTCAAACCAACCAGGATAACCAGGTCGAACATTCCAAGAGCTGCTGATCGGGCATCGATAATGTGAATGCCATTGTCTCCAGTACGTTCCGAAAAGGTATGCGATTGCACGGCATCATGGAGTGTCTTTCGGAATGTGTGGAACTCGACAGGTGACTCACCAAGAACGCGATCAACATTTTCGAGCTGGTCCAATATGGTCAGCAGCGCACCTCTCGCACGATTGTGGCGGGGGGCGTCGTCGTGAGGAGATGTTGTCCGTTCATAGCGGGTAAGGAAATCCCGCATACCGTTGATCTTTGTTGTCATTGGCGTGGTTGGAGCGGCCATCGGCGTGAGCGTGTGTTCAAGGGTGTGTATGGTCTCCAGTACGTTCTGAACCAACCCGGAATGGTTGTGACCTTCAAGGCCTGGAATGCCAAGTTGAACGGGCTGCTGTCGTGATCTGTTGCGCATCCGAGCCCATGCCTCATTCCCGTGAATGTTATTGCGTGTTTGGAGTTCGGTCTCCAAGGCGACGAGTGCGTGTTCGCTGACCCCAGGAAACTCGAAAAACGGGTTGAGGAGCAGTTGGAAGCTGGGTGAGTACTCCGTCGGATGCTCGATAAAATCGAACAGAAGATCGATCGCGGCAAGATATGGCTCAGTGGCCAACGGAAAACCATCTTGCAACTGGTAGGGAATCCCGGCCTGCCCAAACACTTGTTTTGCGAGGTAGAGATAGGGGAGGGGGGTTGGCACAACCACGGCAATGCGGTTGATCTCCGGCAACGTCCCGTTCTTGGCTAACACCTTTAGCAGTTTGGTGATGGAGATTAGGACCTCTTCGCGGTCCCGGGCAGTAAATACAACCTCGTCATCTGCGTCGGGCGTGAAGAGTATCGGTGATGGAGTGGAGAACTTTGCATGGGTCATGGTCGATGTGCCATGCTTCGTCAAGGCACGCAGTGAAGAATGCTTTTCCATGGACGCTGGAGCAATAATTTCGACCGTCTCGACAGCGGGTGCTGCCGTAAGATAGGCGAGGTCACCTGGACGTATTGTCTCCGGACCCAGGACGAGAATGTGAGAGTAGGGACTTCTTACGCCGTGATCGAGCAGTGATTGGTGTAACGTGACGGCATCATTTAGCTGGAGCGATGTCAGGAGCGTACGGTACCGTGTCAGGCTTTCAACGAGAAAGCGCGTTTGCTGGGCCATACGTTCTGCGCCGGCATCATCTGGCGCATTGAACTCCTCCAAGGCTCGCTGAGCGAATGCGTCTACAGTATGGCCTGCAAGGCACATATGGTCGTACAGCGAAAGAATTCGGCGTGGTAATCCGCGACGGATGAGAAAGGGAGGTGGGAACCCTGACTCCGCAGCCTCCCCAAGCGATTTCTCTAGAATTGCCTGGCGCAATAGTGGGTCAATGTTCGTGACCTTACCCAAGGAGCGCGAGGCCATGTCTTCGAGAAACACATGGATGGTGGCAATGGACGGCAAAATTGTCGCGGCACGGTTCTTTAGCAGGTCGTGCTCCAAGGCAAGCTCAAGTACGTGTCCTGCCGCAGTTGTTGGAACAAGGATAAGCACATTGCGGATAGCAAGGGGGCCATGCGCGAGTGTGGTGGTGAGACTGTGAAGCAGATGTGCCTGAACGCCCTTCCAGCCGTCGCAGAGGGTTAATACTGGTGTGATAGGATTATCCACTTTCCTCGCTCGCGCTGTTGTAGAATGAAGCTATATGCTGACACAAAGAATTATGGTGTAACAATGCGATTGACGTGGGAAGGACGCAAGACTGTGAATCGTGGACTTGTCGGAATGTTCTGGCATGTCGCCTCGATGATGGGCATGGTTGTGATGCCTATGATAGCGTACCCGCAGACGAACAGCGATATTCAGGCGTACTCTGTCACCATTACGAATCTGACAAAGGGACAACGTGTTTCTGCTCCGTTGGTGTGGAGCCACAACGAGCGCGTGATATTTTTCGAGATAGGAATGCCGGCAAGTAAAGCACTCCAATCTGGTGCGGAAGCCGGCAGTACGGGTGAGCTTTCAGATGAGTTCCTGCGCTCACCTGATGTGGAAGACGTCGTCAAATCAGGGTTTGGTCTCGTGTTCCCGGGCAATTCGGTTACCCTGACCGTAAAGGCAGGAGGCGAATTCAATCGAATTTCGTTTGTCTCGATGTTGAACCCAACCAATGATGGGTTTGCTGCGGTTCAGGGAATCAAGATTCCCAAGAATGATAAAAAGAAAGTTGTGGACGTTCCCGCATATGATGCGGGAAGCGAAATCAACGACGAACGATGTGACTCGATTCCGGGAGTCTGCAACGGGGAAGGCCGTTCCAGCGAGAAAGGCGAGGGATTCGTTCACCTCCACACTGGAATTCATGGAGTAGGGGACCTCAAGCCAGAAGAACGCGACTGGCGAAACCCAGTGGTCAGATTCTCAATTCAAATGGCCGGGGTAGCACGGGAGTGACACTCACTTCCGGAATGCATATCAAAAGTCCCATTCAAACCAGATTTCGTGATTTGTACTCAGCGGCTGTTCGGTTTCCGGATCCAATTGTCCGCCTGGGACTAGTCCATGCCCCACGTTATCTATGCAATGGCTGACGATCCGGAGGGTGAAGGGCACGACGGGATCGGTTCCAATTGCGACTGGGCTGAAGTCATCATTCACTTCGTGAAACGGGACTGCGCCTTTGATCAGGGGAAAATCAAGTTCAAGCTTTAGTCGTCCGGCTCCATTCGCATCAGTAAAAAACCCGTTGATCACGTTGTCGGAGCCAGCGCCGTTGTCGCCGGTGTTCACAGCAAACGCGTCGTCGCTTAGGTTTCCGTCAGGGGTCGCAGCGGCGAGGTCGTTGATTGCTGCAATCGGAGCCATAGGTGTAGACCCCATCTGGGACATTCCGGTGACGGCAAGAGGGCTCTCGCCTGCGAGCCGGATCCACACTGTCCAGAATACATCCGGCACGGTATCTTTGACTTTGACCGTGATCTTTGTCGATCCATCACCTTGTTTGATATTGGCCTTCGCGCTCGAATCGGGCCATGCCGACGAAAGTCCGCAAGCCGTTTCCACGGCTACCACGTTCTCGAATTGCGCCACAATTTTTGTTTGAGCTTCTGAGATCGAGACAGCGAATACGAAAAGGTTTACCGCAAGCACTCCAAGCAACAATCCAGCCTGTCTCAATAACGCTGTCATGATTTCCCCTCCTTGTGTGAAACGCGATTAGTGGCCTACCAGTAGGGTGACGCCCGCCCCGCCGATGGTGAGGGCAACGGTCCCAATGGCGAGGGCTTTCATGCTGGTGATTTCGAAGCTGTCGAGGATTTTGTCGGTAACCCAGAGGAGGAAGGCGTTCAATACCAGGTGAAATAATCCGAAGGTCACTAGTATCAGAGGAAATGCGAGAAAGACCAGGATGCCCTTGAATAGCCATGAAAGCGCTGCATAGGTGAATGCGACCGCGATAGCCGCACCGTAGTGTTTGACGTTGATTCCGGGCGTCAGCTTCGCAACGATGAACACGAGCAATGCGTTGAGTAAAAGTCCGATAAGAATTGTGATCATGTTTTGCCGTTGGAAGGATTCTCGTGCGCGACTTTAATACAGGACCTTTTCACGTTTTTTGCTTTGAGCTGATCTGTAACATGCCTGTGCGATAGCCAAGGAGGCGAGGCCGTCCTCAACGGTAATCTTCAGCGGTTGTTTTCCGCGAAACGCCCGCGTTGCGTCTCTTAACACGTGTATGACGGTCATTGCAGGCTCTCCAACCTTGATAGGCCTTGAGACGTTCTGATTCACGAATTCTAACGTGTTACCAACATGATCACCCAGGAGCATGCCTTTGGGGCCGATGAGCTCAACACGTCCATGGCGTCCTTGGCCGTATTTCGACCCTTCCAGGGTAATTTGTATTCCCTTACGGGTTTCCATGATCGCAGTAAAACTATCTTCGACCTCTTTCTCTAACACCCGGCCATGGATGCAGGACACATACGTGATTTCGTCCTGTGTGATACACCTTACCAGATCAAACATATGCGTGCCTGTTTGAATGATATTTCCACCGCCTGCGGTTGTTTTCTTATGTTCCCATAGGAGGGGCTTATGCTCCAATCGCTGTGACAGATTGAGGCTGGCCAGATCTCCAATCCGGTGTTGATGCTTGGTGATCGCGTTGACGACATTGGAGTAGCGCAGGGTATGTGCGAAAAACAACTTCACCCCCTTGCGCGCGGCTTTTGAAACGGATGTCGCAATGGCTTTTCCGTCCGCGAGGGTAGGAGCAAGGGGTTTTTCCAGGATGACGTGCTTGCGCGCTTCTACTGCCGCAATTGCGATCGTTCGATGTAATGAACAGGGAACGCAGATCACGACCGCATCGACGGCTGGGTTTTGAAGCAGGGTTTGCCAGGTTTGCTCCCAATGAACTCCGAGGGCGGCAGCTTCTTTCTCGCCTTTGCGTTGGTCCGCACGGGTCACCGCAACAAGATCAGCATGGTTTGTGTCTACCCGAAGGTGGCGAATATATCGCTCTCCTTGGCGCCCCATGCCGATGACGCCATATCTGATTCTGTCGCGATTCATGTGGTGGAGGAAACCCGGGACCTTCCAGTCAATGAAAGGTCCCAGGATAGATGTGCAGGTATCGTTACAGAGAGCTGCGGATTAATAGCGATAGTAATCAGGTTTAAATGGTCCGGAGACAGGCAGACCTAAGTACTCCGATTGCTCCGCAGAAAGCACGGTCAGTTTCACTCCCAATTGATCGAGGTGTAGCCGCGCGACTTCCTCATCGAGGCTCTTGGGAAGGACGTGAACACCGACAGGATACTTGTCGGTCTCGCTCCATAGGGCGATTTGTGCAAGAACTTGGTTGGAGAAACTGTTACTCATGACAAATGATGGATGTCCGGTCGCGCATCCCAGATTCACGAGCCGACCTCTGGCGAGCACGATGATGGTTTTTCCATCGGGAAAGGTGAACTTGTCAACCTGAGGTTTAATTTCTACTTCGCTGATGTCCGAACGATCCACCAGGTAAGCGATGTTGATTTCTGAATCGAAATGGCCGATGTTGCACACGATCGTGTTATCTTTCATGGCATCCAAGTGACGTCCGTCAATGGCGTTCATGCAGCCCGTCGCGGTGACGAAGATGTCTCCAAGGAGCGCGGCATCGTCCATGGTTACGACCTCAAAGCCTTCCATGGCGGCCTGGAGGGCGCAAATCGGGTCGATTTCAGTGACGAGAACACGGGCGCCAAATCCTCGCATCGATTGGGCGCATCCCTTTCCAACCCCTCCGTATCCAGCTATCACCACGACTTTGCCAGCGATCATGACGTCTGTCGCGCGTTTCAGGCCGTCGGCCAACGACTCGCGGCATCCATAGAGATTGTCGAACTTTGATTTGGTGACGGAATCGTTCACGTTCATGGCAGGAACCTTGAGGTCACCCCGTTCGTGCATCTGGTACAGGCGGGCGACTCCGGTGGTGGTCTCCTCACTCAAGCCGCGCATGGTTCCCAGTATTTCAGGGTGCTTATTGTGAACGATGGCAGTCAGATCGCCGCCATCATCGAGGATCATGTTCAGCGGTTTTCCGTCGTCCCAGTGCAATGTTTGGTCGATGCACCATTCATATTCTTCCTCGGTTTCACCTTTCCAGGCAAAGATTGGAATCCCCGCAGCGGCCATGGCGGCGGCGGCATGATCCTGGGTTGAGAAAATGTTGCAGGACGACCAACGGACGGTTGCGCCTAGCGCAACCAAGGTTTCAATAAGCACTGCAGTTTGTATGGTCATGTGGAGGCAGCCGGCAATGCGGGCGCCCTTCAATGGTTGGGCTTTCTCGTATTTACGGCGGATTGCCATGAGGCCGGGCATTTCCTTTTCGGCAATTTCTATTTCCTTTCGACCCCAGTTGGCAAGCGTCAAATCCGCAACTTTATAATCCTGTGTAGCTGTTGTCATTATGGAATGAACCTCCTTATTAGTGATGATGGATATAACTTATATTGTAAACAGGAAAGGACCTTGAAGCCAACCCCTGATACAAACGAATCGCGATTTGTGCGGCAGTAGGGTATGATTGCCATCCGCCAGTCCTAATTACGTGTTGTTTCCAGTCCATGAGAGGAAGATGAGGGGAGAAAACATGCGCTTGGTCTTCCTTCTGATCACACTGGTGTTCAGCGGAGGCTCTGCCGCAGCGTATAACGCGGTAGCGATTGACGATGGAGCGACCATCCGTGGTCATGTCACGTATGAGGGCCTCATTCCTGAAGCTGATATTTACTATATGCAGAAAAACCCTCGGGTGTGTGGTCAAGCAATTGACGCACACGCTGGAACGCGTTCCGTATCGATGGTTCGAGTCCATGAGAGAATGCTTCGGGATGTGGTGTTGCTTTTGGATGGCGTCAATGAAGGAAAGCCGTTTCCCAAAGACTTCTCAGACTTTGCCGCATTTCGTTCCCGATGGTGCACCTGGGATCCTCGGATAGGAGTGTTTGTGAATGGAGATCCCATTACGATTATTAATCTTGACCCTGTGGTCCACAACCCCATTGGATACGAAACCGTGGGGCGTGCACGTCTGAATCACTTTAACGTGCCATTGCACATGGAAGGATTGCAATTTCATCAGCCTGTGGAGCTACGAAAGGGGAGGGTGCTGAAACTCGAGTGCCTCCAGCACCAATTTATGCACAGTTGGATTTTTGCAGTTGACAATCCGTATTTCGCGATCGCTGGTGACCGCGGTGATTTTAGAATACAGGACATTCCTCCCGGCAGTTATTCATTAACGGCATGGCATCCCACGCTCGGGCGTCAGAGCGCATCTGTCACGCTTACGGCTAATCAGACTTTAGAGGTGACCTTTGAATTTCGATGACTCGCATCTGATCATTGCTACCGCGGTTTTTGCGGTGACCTACGCTGTGATTGTCTGGGATCGTTTTAACCGGGCGGTGGTAGCGTTATCGGGTGCGGTGCTGATGATTCTTCTTGGGATGATTACCCAAGAAGCGGCAATCGAAGGCGTGGATTTCAACACCCTTGGCCTGCTTGTCGGAATGATGGCGATGGTGACCATTTCTCGCCAGACGGGAATGTTTGAATACGTTGCCATATTGAGTGCAAAGACAATGAAAGGAGATCCATGGGGATGCCTGGTGATGCTCTCTGCGGTGACGGCGGTGTTTTCTGCCCTTCTCGATAACGTGACGACGGTGATGTTGATTGTTCCAATCACGTTGCTGGTCACCGCGGAACTAAAGGTGTCGCCGTATCCGTTTCTTGCCGTAGAAATTCTCGCATCAAATATTGGTGGCGCGGCAACGCTCATCGGAGATCCTCCGAATATCATGATCGGAAGCGCTGCCCATCTGACATTTATGGACTTTATCATTAATGTGGCCCCGCTTATGCCGGTGATATTTGTGGCGACCCTTATCCCGATTTGGTTTCTCTACGGTCGAACGATGGTGGCCGATCCGAAGGATCGGGCGACGATTATGCAATTCAACGAGCGCGATGCCATTCGTGATGTTGTGCTGCTCCGCAAGTGTTTAGGGGTGCTCGGGTTCGTTGGAGTTGCGTTTATTTTTCAGCATCCACTGCAGCTTGAAGCGGCAACCATCGCGCTGACCGGAGCCGCATTACTGTTCCTGATTAGCGGGGCGGATTTTCATGAGAATATTGAAAAGATCGAGTGGACAACGATTTTCTTTTTCATCGGACTGTTCATTGTCGTCGCGGGTGTCGAACATGCCGGGTTACTCACCATCATGGCGCAGTGGGTCTTGGATGTGACGGAAGGGAGCCGATCTGCAACCATTCTCATGGTCCTTTGGGTTTCAGCCATACTCTCGGCGCTCGTCGACAATATTCCGTTTGTGGCGACTATGATTCCGATGATTCATGAAATGGAAGGGCCAATGGGTGGTGAACAGGCGCTGTTGCCGTTGTGGTGGGCCTTATCTATCGGGGCGTGTTTAGGAGGCAATGGGAGTCTGATTGGCGCATCTGCAAATGTCATTGTGGCCGGATTTGCCGATCGCGCCGGTCATCCCATCGGCTTTGTCCGTTTCTTAAAGCTTGGATTTCCACTCATGCTGATGTCTCTCGTGATTGCCACGGGGTATGTGTATTGGCGGTTTATTTGATGTGCTGCTCCGGTTCTGCGTTCCTGCGCCTTGTCCGGAGCCACAATGGGAAAAACCCGAGTCGTGGCTATTTAATTAGAGTAAAATGTTGTTTACGCATGTCTGAGATTCGAGATCGGTGAATATATGATTGTAGGTGAGATCATGACGACCAAGGTGAGTTTTGTGGCCGTCGACGCGACGATTGAAGATGCGATCAGCATTATGCGAAAAGAGAAAGTACAGACGATGCCGGTGGTTGGGGCAGATCGCCTTTTCGTGGGTATGTTTACCGTGCGGCTGTTCTTGAAGAAAGCGCTACCCGCGTACATTGGGAGCGGGGATTTGCCGGATGTTCGTTTTGCGCCAGACTTGCCGCAATTTCACGAAACCTTGTATCAGATGAGGACGGCGGCGGTTTCGACTGTCATGAACACGAATCATCCCACCGTGGTTGCGGAAAACTCCGTGTTGGAGTGTGCGGCGTTGTTGACCAACCCGGACCAGCGCATTCGAAGCATCCCTGTGGTCGATACAGCAAACCATTTGATCGGTATCGTCACAGGGTGGGATATTATCAAGGAACTCTATCGTGAAGAGGGTTCAGGCTTGCGATGACGACCCAGGCCGAGGTGAGCGAAACATATCAGCTTGAAACCGAGAATCGGCAGTTGAAAGAGACGATTCTTCTATTGCGACAGCAGGTGGAGGAAATGCGGATTGACAAGGAGCAGAGCATTCAACATGCGACCAATGCTCGGGCCAATGAAATTGCACAGTTACACGATACCATTCACGCCCTTCGGAATACATTAGAAGCGGAGCAGAGTGATAAAGAACGGAGCATCCAAGCGGCTGAAGCCAACAGCAGCAGAGAAATTGCGCAA
>DTRN01000083.1 GCA_012965905.1 Nitrospirales bacterium
ATGGTACCTGGCATTCTGCGTAACAAGCTGATCACGCACCAGCGAGATCAACAACGAGTTAGACACAAACTGGGCATGTCGAGCAATTTCCTCACTAACGACCATATCAATCTTACCGGCAGTCTCCGTCGAGAGCGCTTCAAAACTCGCCCCGATCACCGTTTCAAGTTGGTCGGTCCCCTGCTGATACGCGAAAAACATGCCAAGCGAGAGCGGGAGCGCACCAATTGCAAGCATCGCCGAGATGATCTTGCCTTTGAGACCAATTTTCATCGTACCGTGTGCACCCTATTCCGTGCGTTTCCGCGTCGGTGCTTTGGTTGCGGAGCGCGCCCCGCTCGACACAGCCGGAGACACCGCATGTTTGGATCGTGATTCAAACGGTTCAAAGAGGGGAAGCTGCTGCTGATCAGGTCCCGTAAGCACAATGGGATACTGTTCACTGAAGCACGCCGCACAATAGCCAGATTTTTCACCAGGAGCAGCACTGAGCATTCCATCGAGACTCAAATAGGCAAGGCTATCAGCCGTGATATAGCGTCGAACTTCTTTCTCCGTGTGCGTCGAGGCGATCAATTCCTGTTTGGTCGGTGTATCGATCCCATAAAAGCACGGAGAGAGTGTGGGCGGCGACGAAATGCGCATATGGATCTCTTTTGCACCGGCCTGACGGACCATTTTCACAATCTTCCGGCTCGTCGTTCCTCTGACCAGTGAATCATCCACAATCACGACACGTTTCCCGTCCAAGATGTCATGAATGGCATTCAGTTTGACCTTCACTCCAAAATGTCGAATGGCCTGTTCCGGCTCGATGAATGTCCGCCCGACGTAATGGTTCCGAATGAGTCCGTTCTCAAAGGGAAGACCGCAGGCCTCAGCATACCCAAGCGCCGCCGGCACCCCCGAGTCGGGGACCGCAATCACCACATCTGCTTCAACCGCCGATTCTTTAGCCAATTGCCGGCCAAGCCGTTTGCGAATGGAATAGACACTGTGACCATCCGCAATACTGTCAGGTCGTGAAAAGTACACATATTCGAAGACACACCTTGCCTGATTCGTTTTTGGAAAAGGGTGGTATGACTGCACCCCATCACGACGTATCCAGACAAGTTCTCCCGGTTCGACATCGCGCACGAATTCAGCCCCAATGAGATCAAATGCGCAGGTTTCGGACGCGGCGATCCATCCGTGTTTCAACCGTGCCATCGAGAGCGGACGAATGCCATAGGAGTCTCGTGCGACAAACATGCCATCCTCAGTAAGAACGACCAAAGAAAACGCACCTTGAACTTGCTGCAACGCATCCACGATCCGATCAAGCATGGTGCTCCCGCGAGAATGCGCGATCAAATGGATAATGACCTCGCTATCAATCCCTGACTGAAAAATAGCCCCATAGGCTTCAAGCTCACTGCGCACCACCTCTGAATTGAGCAAATTCCCATTGTGAGCCAAGGCAAGATTTCCAAATGCGAAATTCACCGAGACCGGTTGGGCATTATTCAACTCGCTGGCGCCAGTGGTGGAATACCGGTTGTGTCCAATTGCAGCGTCTCCGGGAAGATGTTTGAGCCGGTCCTTGGTGAAGATGTCTGCAACGAGTCCCATGCCCTTCTGCTGATAAAATTGGCCTCCATGGTTTGAGACGATTCCAGAGCTTTCCTGCCCACGATGCTGCAACGCATACAACCCTAAATAAGTCAGATTTGCGGCTTCTTTATGGCCAAACACCCCTACCACGCCGCATTGATCGTTGAAGTGGTCCGAGCCGTGCTTTTCAGAAATCCGCTGTTTCATTGTTTCCGCATCCACGCGTTGTACATGACATCCACATCAACATCGATCCACGGCGTCTCCAGATCAGGAGACCCAATCCGCAGACGCTGGCCCCCAACCATTCCAATCACTCGTATCGGGACACCAGCAGTCTGTGCCAAAGATTGCACCTCCGAGACGTTGCTTGATTCAACGGTCACGATAGCTCGCGACTGCGTCTCCCCAAACAGAAACGCATCGATGCGCATGTCCGAGATATCAGGTGCAAGCGTCATCGAAGCACCGATCGGACCTTGGGGTCGCGAAAGACATGATTCGGCAATGGCAATGGCCAAGCCTCCCTCGGAACAATCATGCGCTGAGCAGACGAAACCAGCCTCGATGGCCTGAAGAAGGCAGGTATGCATGGCACGCTCCGTCTCCAGCGAAAGGAGCGGTGGAATGCCTTGCTCACGGTGGTGTATGACACGTACATATTCGCTTCCGCCCATTTCATCGTGCGTGTCCCCCAGCAGGAGGACAACATCGCCGTCATTTTTAAACCATTGGCTCACCGCACGCTCGACCGGATCAATGAGGCCGACCATCCCGATCATCGGGCTAGGATAGACGGAAATTCCATTGGTTTCGTTGTAAAAGCTCACATTTCCACTGACAACCGGAATATCAAGGGCTTTGCACGCATCCGCAAGACCCTCAATCACCAGTTCGAATTGCCACACAATCTCAGGACGTTCGGGATTTCCAAAATTCAACGCGTCCGTCAGGCCAAGCGGCTTGGCGCCTGCGCAGACAAGGTTTCGAGCCGCTTCTGCTACCGCAATGGTTCCCCCAACATAGGGATTCAAAAGGCAATACAACGGATTTCCATCGACCGTGATGGCCAGGGCCTTCGAGGTATCTTTGATGCGAAGGACAGCGGAATCCGATCCAGGCCGGATCACCGTATTGGTGCGTACCATAAAATCATACTGTTCAAAGATCCAGGCCTTGTTGGACAGATTCGGCGAGCCCAAGAGTTCAAGAAGAACCGCACCGTAATCCCGCGGGAGCGGAATTAATTCATGATTCAGCCCCTGCAATGCATCTTGGAATTGCGGCGGTGACGACTGGTGTTCCGCTGGCGGGGCCTCGTCGGTCAACGCCTGTGCCGGAATTTCAGCAACGATGCCATCGGCATCGCGAATCCTGAGTATTCCGTCACCAGTGACTTTCCCAACGACAGCCGCGGCAAGATCCCATTTCGTACATACCGCAAGCACGTCACTGACACACTCCGGCTTCGCCACCAGTAACATGCGCTCCTGGGACTCCGACAACATCACGTCGTAGGGGGTCATACCCTGCTCTCTGCGCGGAACAGTTGCCACATCCAACTCAATTCCGGTGCCTGCACCACTCGCCATTTCACATGATGCGCCGGTCAGTCCGGCAGCACCCATGTCTTGAATTCCAATCAGCAGGCCCTGTTCGACAAGCTCAAGCGACGCTTCCATAAGCAGCTTTTCGGTAAAGGGGTCTCCAACCTGAACCGTCGGACGCTGACTGATGGACGCATCATCGAAACTATCCGAGGCCATGGTGGCACCATGAATTCCATCCCGCCCTGTTTTTGCGCCAATATAGATGACCAGGTTGCCGACGCCAGCGGCTTGGCTACGCATCAAGTGATCGTGCTTGGCAATCCCCAGGCAGAACACATTCACCAGTGGATTGCGTTCGTAAATGTCGTTGAAGACAGTGTCGCCCCCAACGGTGGGGACTCCCACACAATTGCCATAGGCACTAATACCTTCAACAACGCCGTGGATAACACGATGATTTTTCTTTTCTTCAGGGGATCCAAATCGTAATGAATCTAGAAGCGCGATCGGACGCGCTCCCATGGTGAAAATATCACGAAGAATTCCCCCCACCCCGGTCGCAGCACCTTGGAATGGTTCAATGAACGAAGGATGATTGT
>DTRN01000084.1:0-840 GCA_012965905.1 Nitrospirales bacterium
CACCAAGTCAACATGCCTGAGCCAACCCTCACGTCTCAGCGGCTCCCAAGGCATCTTGAGCGTGGAGTGATTGCCGTCATGATCGGTGTGCTGGGTTTTGGAGTGTGGTTGGGATGGGTTATGAAACCGGAGGAACGACCTGTCGACACCAGGGTTATTCCCGCTACCACGGCGCCAACTGATATCACGGTTCCAACTGAGCCATCAGGAGACTATTGGGTAGGTCCTGCCGGCTTTGTGCAAACATCACAGGAATCGCAGACTGCTCAGGCAGCCATGGTGACATTGTTGAATCAGTGGAGTCGGCTGAATCAATTCAATCCGGAGAAGAGATCGAATGGGCCAGGCGCACTGCAGATGGATTCGTTTCCGTTCGAGTTGCCTCTGTTGGAACGGTTGGATTATCCTGCTGTCATTACCTGGCAAGCAGAGGAACTTGCACCGCTTACCTCAGCTGTGCTGTTCGCGCTGAATGCGGATACGGCAACGATTTTAGATCCGCTAAGCGGGGTATTGGATGTGAAACGCGAGAGACTTTCTGAGCGCGTGACTGGAGACGCCAAGATCTTTTGGCGGCCATTGCCAGGATTGTTTCCTCCATTCCAAGGGAAAGATATGACAAAATCTCTGAGAACCCTGCAGCAACTCCTTGGTCAGTTAGGGTTTGGCAACAAGAATGAGGAGGGCACGCTAGAGCAACGGGCGGAAGAAGGGATCAGAGAACTACAACAATTCTACGGATTCAAACCGACCGGTGTCTTCACCAAAGAGGTCCACCTCGTGCTCGGGAAGGAAATGCATGGTCAACAGGTGCCAAGCTTGATGCTTTCGCCGTTACTC
>DTRN01000084.1:850-3727 GCA_012965905.1 Nitrospirales bacterium
GCGCTGGGCCGGAGTAACAGGCCGCGGATACCCCTAGAACACCCTCCCATATCAGAGTGTCAGTACCAGCTGCTGGTAATGACGTGCCCTCAAGGTGCTCTAGCGATTGTGATGTGAAGCCAACGCTTCACGCCACACACCATTCTCAAACCGTTAGAATGCCGCTCGAGACTTGGAATCCTTGGCGCTGAATTGGAACGAATGACTTGCTGATTGCGGATCAGCGGGTCAATGTAGACAGCAAATTGGCAAGCTGACACGAGTCTAGCAAACCTGGGGCGATTCACATTGCTGTTTTCAGATAGTTGACAATCGAAAGGTGAACTCCTAGCATAAACACATGGCGCTCTGGTCATCGTGGCCAGAGCTTTTTTGTGTGGTCCGATCGTAAGATTCAAGGAGCTGAATGCCGAATATCGTCGTCGTAGGAACGCAGTGGGGAGATGAGGGCAAGGGGAAAATTGTGCATCTCTTGGCCAAGGATGCGGATGTGATTGTGCGGTATCAGGGTGGCGCAAATGCCGGCCATACCGTGATCGATAGTCGTGCGGAGTACACCTTTCACATGATTCCATCAGGTATCTTGCATCCCGGAAAAACCTGCATTCTTGGCAATGGGATGGTCATCGACCCTGCTGCCCTCATTGACGAAATTGAGCTTCTGGAATCCCAACAGATCGCCGTGCGAGAGAATTTTTTCATCAGCCATCGAGCGCACTTAATCTTGCCGTATCATCGAGCGATTGAGCGAGCAAATGAGAAGAGCAAGGGGCCACGACGTATTGGCACGACCGGTCGCGGGATTGGACCGTCCTATGCCGACAAAATGGCTCGAACGGGCATTCGTATGGGCGATCTGCTTGATCCAGACCTGTTTCGAGCAACACTCGATCAAAATCTCGCCGAAATGAACCTATTCTTTAATCGCGTGTATGACACCGAGAGCATGGATCTCGAGAACATTTTTGCGACCTACTGTGACTTTGGGAGGCGGTTAAAAAGTCATATTGTTGACGTCTCGTTAGTCATCAACGATGCCATTGACCAATCCAAAATAGTTCTTTTTGAAGGAGCGCAAGGCACACATCTAGATGTCGACCATGGCACCTATCCGTTTGTCACGTCATCAAGTTCGACGGCAGGTGGGGCATGTACCGGAACTGGTGTGGGGCCCACTCGAATCAACGGGGTCGTTGGTGTCACCAAGGCCTATGCCACACGTGTTGGGAGCGGCCCATTTCCAACCGAGCTGAATGGGGATGCCAGCGATGGGCTCAAGACACGTGGCCGCGAGTTTGGAGCAACCACGGGCCGCCCACGTCGCTGTGGCTGGTATGATGCCGTCGCGGTGAAATATGCGGTTCGTGTCAATGGGTTGTCGTCGCTAGCGGTGACGAAGCTTGACGTGCTGGATGGAGAGTCGGAAATAAAGGTCTGCACGAGTTATCTGCATGACGGAACACAGTATACTGACATGCCTTTCAATGAAGCGATTATGCATTTATGTGAGCCCGTCTATGAGGTGATGGAAGGATGGAAGACCCCGACAAGTGGGATCACGTCATATCAGCAATTGCCTGAACCGGCCAAGCGATTTATCGCGAAAATTGAGGAGCTGGCTGGGTGCAAGGTCGATATCGTTTCAACAGGCTCTCGCGAAGACGAAACGATTATCTTACGCAACCCCGTGACGGGCAGGTGACGAAATGAAGGCAGGAGGCGAAGCAATGTGGTTGTGCGGGACTTGCGTGCCGCACAACCACGCGCCTTCCGTTACTGCTGAGATTTAACGACGTTTGATGCTTGTGGGCCTTTTGCGCCCTGAATGATTTCGAATTCGACTTCCTCTCCCTCTTTCAGGGTTTTAAACCCATCCCCCTGGAGTGCTGAATAATGTACGAAGACATCACCTCCATCTTCGAGCTTAATAAAACCAAACCCCTTTTTCTCATTGAACCATTTGACTGTTCCAGTACTCACAACTGCCTCCTTGAGATGCCGGACAACGAAGGCTTAGAGGGCATCGCTCTAAGCATGTATTGAATGCAGGACAGAAAAAACCGTAGAAGGAAAACTCCCCCTACGGCAACTGTTGTGATAAAAACCTTGAAATCTGTCCATGCGTGAACTAGTACGAAAAACACTATACGATAACTGAATTCGACTCCGTGGTCAAGCACACAATTCAAGATAATTTCTTAACCTATTCGCCGCACGATGTACCGCGGCAGTGGGTGGAGTCCTCATGCGCGGCCTGACACTTGACCGATATGTCCTGTCTGAACTGGGCCTCCCCTTTTCGTTGGCCATCGGCGGATTGTTGTTTGTGCTGATGACCAGGGAGATGACACGGGTGACGGAGTTGCTCGTGATGCACGGTGTGTCAGCATTGGTCGTCCTCAAGCTTGTTGTGTACATCCTCCCCTCGTTCATGATCTTGACACTTCCTATCGCGACCTTGATTGCATCAACGTGTGCCTTTAGTCGCTTTGCGTCGGACCACGAGCTCGTTGCCATGCAGGCGAGCGGCATCGGATTTCGCCGGCTGCTCATCCCGGTTGGGATATTTTCTATAGGTATTTATGCGGTGGCCTTTGCCCTCTCTTTCTGGGCACAGCCGTGGAGTGGGGCATCTTTAAAAACACTTGCTCTGAGTATGATTCAGGAACAACTGACGCTTCCACTCGCTGCCGGCGTGTTCAACGATCCCGTCGATGGCCTGATGATTTATATCCCGCAGGCGGACACAGCATCCCAAGGGATTTTTATTGCCGATTCCAGGAACGTGGGGTCACCCAGGGTGCTCGTGGCACAAGATTGGACATTGGTAAGTGATATGGAAAGCGGGCATATCGGCCTGCGCCTAACAGACGGAAG
>DTRN01000085.1 GCA_012965905.1 Nitrospirales bacterium
TGCCTGGCAAAAGGTATATCTGGAGCGACAGCGGTAAAAGCGCAAGACAAACTCAGAAACATCGGGCAGGTATTAGGCCTCTTTCAGGCGCAAGCAAAGAACTGGGAGTTCGGGGAAAAAGCAGCCTGGACAAGCGAGCTAACCTATCAGCCATCATCAAAGTTAAGCGAAGCAGACATAGAGGCAATGGTCGGCGAGCGTAAAAAAGCCCGCACTAACAAAGACTGGAAACGCTCAGACGAGATCCGGGACAATCTGGCACAGCAAGGTGTGATTCTCGAAGACCGCCCAGACGGCACCACGCGATGGAAGAAATGAATTCTGACAACGCAATGAATGCCACCGCCGTTTCTGGACTTGATAGCGACATGCGCGCCTTGCTCGTCGAGTTGCAGGAGGTTTCCAAGCGGAGCTGTGAAGAATGTGTTCAGGCGCTTCCGGCGGCGCTTGAGCAATGTGATGGTGCGGTGGTGCGCCTTTGGATTGATCTTGGGATTGAAATTGCCTCTGGTTCCGGGGCCACGGGGATACGCTATTTTAAGGAAAGCCTTGGTTCGGTTGTCGGTCTCAAGACCGCCGAGCATCAAGAACGCGTGTTGACGGCGGCAATACAGATGATCAACGTCGATGACGATGCCGAGAGCGCTGGGGCGCTTCTTGCTTTCGAGTGTGTGTGCCGGGGCGCCGAGGCTGTCGATGTTCTTGGGGACACTGGTCTCGATGCCTGGACAGCAATCGGGAGAGATCTTGGGAAATGGAATGCGCTTGCTGCTGTCGAGTATTTCCGAGAGAGTCCGGCCGTCTTGCGGGTTATTCCGTTCGATCATCTCAAGCGATGGGTTGAATGCGGGATCAAGTTGGTCACCACGAACCAATTCGACAGTTTTGATTATTTGCTGACGTTAGAGTTCTTCAGAACTACACCACAGATTTTCAGCGCGATTCCCGAGGTAGAGATACGCTTGCGTGTGCTGGAATACGGAAACCAGCTTGCAGACCGTAGTCCGCATGCCGCAATGGCGTTTCTAAAGCAGAGTCCGCATGCCGTGGGGGCAATTCTTCAGATGCCAGAGGGTCTTACGGGCAATGAAGCTGCCAGCTTGCGTGAAGAAGCGAACTCGCGGTTTGAACAGTGGGTAGGGGCTGGAATGGAAGCGCTTGAATATAGTGCCGAATCGGCGCGCGCCTATTTCGCGTATGAAAGTCGGTGGGCGTTGGTCTCCATTGAACGGGCTATGAGCGGTGTGTCTCTTCGGACGATGCAGCGACCATTACGATTGCTGGTGAACGGCCTCACCGGAAAAGACCTACGTGTTGAAACCCATCGTGCTTCCGCTGTCGCGCCGACATCGCCTGCAATGCCGGGATGTCCGGTCGAGCAACCTGCGAGCGTTGAGCGTCCTCCATGTCTTCAGGATACGATGGACACCATCGCACTCCCACCAGTACTCAATTCCTACGCACGCAAAAGTGACAATGCGCGTTTATATCGTGTGATGGCCGCGCATAAGGCCGGACATTTCGAATTCGGAACCCATGACTTGCACATCGAGTCTATCCAAGATCTTGTCGTGGACCTTCACGCCCGCTATGGCCAGAACCGGCAGCCAACCTCGGTATGGGAGGTTTTTGCGTTGTACCCTTCCCCTGCACTAGCGCAAGATTTGTGGATGATTGTCGAGGATGCGAGAGTGGATTCACGTCTCACGACTGAATACGCTGGTCTGCGTCGCGATATGGACCGCGTCGTGAAGGAAGCGGTCACTCAACGCCCGTTGTTTCAGACAGGGTCATTACGCGACATGGTCGTCGAAGCCTTAATGCGCATGTCCGTCAATCAAACGACAGATGGGATTCCGACGTCGTGCCAGGAAATCATCGATCAGGCTCGACCTATGTTGGCCGAGGTCCAAGATGCCAGTGCGACATGCGAAACCTCGATCCGAATAGCCGACCGCTTATACGGGCTGCTCGATGTTTTGAGCCCCACGGACCAACCTTTGTCGGAGACACCGGATTCAGAATCAGGTTCGCAAGAGTCGCAGCCTGACGAGGGCGATATGACCCAGCAGGGCAATGGATACGCCTATGAACAGATTCTCAATCTGTCCTATCGTGGCGGCGCACGTCCCGTTTCCAGTGAAAGCATCGAGTTTCTGGAACGGGAAACACTCGAGGTCGAAGCGTCTCAAGGCGAGGAAGCAGCAGGATATAAACCAGCGGTTCGTTATGACGAGTGGGATACGACGCTCGGGGATTATCGATCGCGTTGGTGCACGATTATTGAAAGTACAGGCGAGACTATGAACGGAGGCGAGGCCTTCGTTGCCCAGACATTGGTGGACCATCAATGGACGATCCAGCGGCTTCGGAAGTGCTTTGAAGGCATTCGACCGAGTTCACTCCGGTGGGTCAAGAACCAACTCGACGGAGAAGATATCGATACGGATGCGGCGATCGAACGGCTTGTAGAGCGACGGGCACGGCGGATTCCCTCAGACCGCGTATTCATGCATCGAGAAATACGTGTGAGGAGCGTATCGGCGGCCGTGTTGACGGATATGAGTGGGTCGACAAACCGCATATTGGATGCCGATGGGAAGCGCGTCATCGATGTCGAAAAAGAAGCGCTGATTCTTTTGTGTGAAGCCCTGGAAGCGCTGGGGGATCGCTATGCGATTTACGGATTCTCCGGCCGATCCCGTCATGACGTCCGCTTCACCATTATGAAAGAGTTTGATCATCACTATGACGCGAGATGCAAACAACGCATCGGAGCGATCGAGCCGGCGCATCAGAACCGTGATGGCGCGGCAATACGCCATGCGGTATCAAAGCTGCGTCACGAGCGCGCGAAGGTCAAACTTCTGTTACTGTTGAGTGATGGGAGACCGTTGGATGATCAGTATGAACGTGATTATGCGCTTGAGGACACACGAATGGCACTGCTAGAGGCGAAACGATTGGGAATTCATCCGCTTTGTGTAACCATCGATCATGAAGCACCCACCTATCTGAATCGGATGTGTGGTGAGGCTGGGTTTGTTGTTGTCGATCAGGCAGCACGATTGCCGGATTGCCTACCACACATTTATCGGCGATTGACCACGTGAGCACTGACGACACCAATGTGCCGGATTGGCTCTACCTCCTCTTCACCGGGGCGTCGTATCCCTACATCAAACGGCAGGCAAAATTTCGTCTCAAGCGAGATCCCACTCCCGATATCCTGCGAGAACTGTTCGTCGATATATTCCCCCGCTGCACCATGAAAGTGCTGGTCGAAGAAAAGCAGGGCATGATTGTGCAGTTTCGTGAGCTTGAAACCTATGAGCCGGGGAAGTATATGGATCTGGTCTGGAAGCCGATCGATGTTCTTCGTGAGGCGTATGGGCGAGGAAAATACAAATTGAATTTCTACGAGGGTGAAAACTTCATCTGTACAACCAATTTCAAGGTTGACATGGAGTAAGGAGAACAATGAATGGGACGTGAAAAGATTACCGTAATTGGTGCGGGCAATGTCGGAGGCACGGCTGCGCAGCGGTTGGCGGAGAAGGATCGTTACGATGTCGTGTTGCTCGACATCATCGAAGGTCTTCCGAAGGGGAAATCGTTGGATTTAGCGCAATCCGCGCCGATCTGCGGCTACAGCGGCCAACTCATCGGAACCAGCGACTATCAAGATACGGCAGATTCCTCGGTCGTGGTGATTACATCAGG
>DTRN01000086.1 GCA_012965905.1 Nitrospirales bacterium
CTCTGTTCATGGCCACTGGCGTCTCAGCAAATGGTGACGATGGTCCCGAAAACCAATTTACAGTGGAGCTGTTCCCAGCGCCGGAAGCCTATCGCATGGGAGGGTTTCCTCCCGGCATGACGAGGCAATCATTCACGGCCGCTCACGGTTCGGTGGTGATTACCCTGTTGGACAAAAAACGGACGAAGCTGGAATTCGATTTTTCCGGCCTCATTCCCAATGGCGTGTATACGATGTGGAACGTACTGATTCTGAAACCAGAATTCAGCGACGAGCCTTTGGGTCCCACCGGGTATGGCAAGCACGGCGTGATTGCTGATGATACCGGGAATGCGCATGCGGTGGTGTACCTGGAGAAGCGTCCAGGCGTTATGTTTCTGCTCGATTATCATGCCGATGGCGCGTTGAAAGGGAAAAAGGGTGTGGTAAATTTCCCGGGCGCACTGTGGGGAGAGTTCCCGGAGTTCTGAAACGGTTTTATTTGCTGGAGGGATTCACCACCAAAAGCTCTGCTGAATCGATTTTTCCGTCCACGATTCGAAATGCCTTGATGTTTGGCTGGTCCTTCATCTCGAGTGAAATGATCACGTAGTGCGCTTCGGGATAGAAGGCGAGCCGAACGTCAGTGGCGGACGGATAGGCCTGGGTATGGGTGTGTGAATGGTAGATGACGAGCAGATCGAGTTGGTTTGATCGCATGTTTTTATGGACCCACAGCAATTCCTTGGGATCCATAAAGTACGAGACTGGGGAATTATCTCCGTTTTTAATCTGATAGATATGGCTCACGTGGGCATTCTCTCCGGAAGTCGTCCCAGCCATGATGCCGCAGCACTCGACAGGGTCAAGACTCCGTGCATGTGCCGTCATCTCATCGATGATTGATTGGGGAATGTGGAGCATGCGGGGGAAACTACTACTGCGCAACCGTGCAGCTAAATGAGTAGTCTAGAAGCTTAGTAATAGCGGGATTGGGTCCGCACAACGTGCATTTCGGGTCTTTGGGAATTTTTACTTCGCGAAATGTCATGCTGAGGGCGTCGTAGAGCATGAGGCGGCCGGCGAGGGATGTTCCGATGCCTAAGATCTCTTTGATGACTTCCGATGCCTGCAACGAACCCATGGTTCCGGCGAGCGCCCCCAATACCCCCGCCTCCTGGCAATTAGGTACCAGGCCATCGGGTGGCGGTTCCGGGTACAGGCAGCGGTAGCAGGGTGATGCCTGGTGTGGCTTTAACGTCGTCAGTTGACCTTCAAACCGGAACATGCTGGCTGAAACTAGCGTTTTCTTAGCAAAGAAGCTCGCGTCGTTGATCAGATAGCGGGTTGCAAAGTTATCCGATCCATCCACGATAATATCAAATCCACCAAATATCTCTTCGATATTTGAGTTATCAATTGAATGTTGGTATGGCACGACGGTGACGTCGGGATTGACCGATGTGAGACGTTCGATGGCCGATTGTACTTTGGGCTGATCGATGGTGTGCGTCGTATGTAAGATTTGTCGCTGTAGATTGGAAAGGTCAACGACGTCGTGATCGACGATGCCCAGGGTCCCGACACCTGATGCGGCGAGATACAAGGCAGCAGGGGACCCTAAGCCTCCAGCCCCGATAATGAGGACCTTCGCTTCAGCAATCTTTTTCTGCCCTTTCCCTCCCACTTCAGGAAGAATAAAATGGCGACTGTAGCGTTCGATCTGGGTGTCGGTGAATTCCATGCGACAAACGTTCAGGAATCAGCTACTCGATCACATCGAGTTCGATGGGATCAACCTGTATGCCCTTTTGTTTCAAGCCTTCAACGGCCCGCTCAATGTCGGCAATTTCTCCGGTGAGTTCGAGGTTCAACCACCCGGTGGTTTCAGTGACATTGGCTCCACGAATATTCGTGACGACGGGGTATTCTTTCCCAATCTCGTAGACGATGGGACTTGGAACTTTCTCTTCAGGAAATCGCAGGTGATATTTTAAGCTTGGCATCGTGATTCCTCAGCTCCCGCCAGCAATTGCTGGGATGATTGATACCTCATCTCCCTCATTGAGTTTAGTCTCTTTTCCGTCAAGGAATCGAATGTCCTCTTCGTTCACGTAAATATTCACAAAACGCCGCAGCTCTCCCTGCTCGTCGCAGAGACGTTCCTTCATGCCGGGGTAATTCGTTTCCAATTCCTCAAGCAGGCTTGCGATGTTTGAGCTGGTTGCCTCAACTTCACTCTTCCCCCCAGTCACGGGCAGCAGGGGCGGTGGAATCCGAACGTTAATTGGCATGCGGGACTCCTTCTTCAAAACTTTGTAACTTGGGGAGGATACGAACTGGCCGTCCGACGAATTCCGCGATTGCTTCTTGTGTTTTGAGACCATTTCCGGTCACGTAGGCAACCGTCACGTCCCCTTTCTTGATTAAACCGTTTTTGACGAGTTTCTTTAGCACGCCAATGGTGACGCCCCCCGCAGTTTCCGCGAAGATGCCCTCAGTCTGAGCCAGGGTCTTGATGCCGTCGACGATTTCATCGTCCGACACGAAGTCCATGCTCCCGGCACTTTCATTCGTCGCCTTAATGGCATAATAGCCGTCTGCAGGGTTTCCAATGGCCAGCGATTTTGCAATCGTATTAGGCTTGACCGGCTTAAAGAAATCGACGCCGCGTTTGAATGCGGTTGCGACTGGAGAACATCCCTCCGCCTGGGCGCCATGGAGCTTGGTCGTCACTGGATCGATAAACCCAAGCTGATGTAGTTCATGCAGCCCTTTCCAGATTTTGGTCAGCAGTGATCCTGATGCGATCGGAATCACGACCTGATCAGGGGCTTTCCATCCAAGTTGCTCTACTGTTTCATATGCGAGACTCTTCGATCCTTCAGCATAGTAGGGTCGAATGTTTACGTTGACGAACGCCCACGGGTACTTCGAAGCGATTTCGCTGCACAGCCTGTTGACGTCGTCATAGTTGCCCTCGACTTCAACGACGGTTGGGCGGTACACGAGATTGCCCAAGACCTTACCTGCTTCAAGGTTCGCCGGAATAAAGACGAAGCAGCGCATGCCGGCTTGTGCGGCTTGTGCGGCGACAGCATTGGCCAGATTCCCCGTTGATGCGCAGGCCACTGTTTCAAATCCCATTTCCCGCGCACGTGTGAGGGCAACCGCGACCACACGGTCTTTAAACGAAAGGGTGGGGTGATTGACGGTATCGTTTTTGATATATAACTCGTCAAGCCCGAGCTGCGCGCCAAGATTTTTGGCATGCACAAGCGGGGTATATCCAGCATCCAGGCCGACGGTTGCACGGCCCTCGACAGGAAGAAGATCGATATATCGCCAGAGGCTTGGTGGGCCTTTTTCAATCGACTCACGAGTCAGGGTCTGCTTAATGACATCGTAATTGTAATCGACTTCTAAGGGCCCGAAACACATCTCGCAGACGTGAATCGGATCTGCCGGGTACGCTCGTCCACACTCGCGGCATTTCAGCCCTTTAATTTTTCCCGTCATCGTCACGTACTTATCGCACAGGCCGGCTGTTCTGATTCGGTCAGTTCAGATATCGCCTGGTGCTCTCCGCACAGCGGACACTCAGGGCGTTTCGATACCTTGATCTGACGAAAACGGCTGGTCTTGGCATCGTAATCTAGAAGTCGATTGGTGATGGGGGTTCCAATTCCAATGACCAGCTTGAGCACCTCAGTGGCTTGGATGGTTCCGATCACACCGGCAAGCACGCCGATGACGCCGGCTTCCTGGCAGCTGGGAACCACGCCAGCCGGGGGTGGTGCTTTGAATACACAGCGATAGCAGGCGGTTTCGCGTGGAAGAATGGTAAATACCCGGCCTTCAAATCGCAGGATGGCTCCGTGGACGAGTGGACGTTTTGCGAAATAGCAGGCATCATTAATGAGAAATTTTGTCGGAAAATTATCGGCGCCATCGACGACGATGTCGTAGTCTTTGATAATGTCGATGGCATTGTTCGCATCGAGACGCTTCTCAAGTGGAACGACAGTGACGTCAGGATTGAGCGCGTTTACCTTGTTTTGCGCGGAGAGGACCTTGGATTTCCCAATGTCTTCGGTGTGATGGATGACTTGTCGCTGCAAATTCGTCAGATCAACGGTATCGTTGTCAATGATTCCAATGGTGCCGATTCCGGCAGCGGCAAGGTAGAGAATGGCTGGAGAACCGAGCCCGCCCACCCCGACAACCAGCACGCGCGCTTGCGCGAGTTTCTTCTGCCCTTTCCCTCCGACTTCGGGAAGCAGAATGTGCCGGCTATAGCGTGTAATCTGTTCGTCGCTAAAGTTCATCGTCTAAATATTAAAATATTTCTCTACCGTAAGGTATCGCTCGCCGGTGTCACACAATACCGTCACGACGGTTTTTCCAGGTCCCAACTCTTTCGCAACCTGCTGAGCGGCGAACACATTGGCTCCGGAGGATATGCCGGTGAGCAGCCCTTCAGTGCGCGCCAATTGTTTAGTGGTGCGGTAGGCATCGTCATCGCTCACGGTGATGATTCGATCGAGAATGGATCGGTTGAGTACTTTCGGCACAAATCCTGCTCCGATGCCCTGGATCTTATGCGGTCCCGGCTCTCCGCCTGATAGCACCGGAGATCCCACCGGTTCGACTGCGATAATCTGTACCTTGGGATTCTTTTCCTTGAGCACTTCCCCGACGCCAGTGATGGTGCCTCCGGTTCCGACGGCAGCCACGAACGCATCGATGTTTCCATCCAGCGCATCCCTGATTTCCGGCCCCGTCGTGCGTCGATGCATGGCCGGATTAGCGGGGTTCGAAAATTGATCCGGCATAATGTATTCAGGGTTCTGAGCTACGATGTTTTCAGCTTCTTTGATCGACCCGCGCATGCCTTCCCATGCTGGGGTCAGCACTAATTGCGCGCCATAGGAGGAGAGTAGGCTGGCGCGTTCCATGCTCATGCTTTCAGGCATGACCAGAATAAGTTTATATCCTCGCACCGCCGAAATCAGGGCAAGACCAATGCCGGTATTGCCGCTGGTGGGCTCGACCATCGTCGAACCGGGTTTCAGTTTGCCTGCTCGTTCCGCCTCTTCAATCATGTTTAAGCAGATGCGATCTTTGACGCTCCCACCGGGATTGAGGTGTTCGAGCTTGACATAGATATCTGCGGAGCCTTCTTCAGGAAGTCGATTGAGTTGAACCAGTGGCGTCTTTCCGATCAATGTGGTCACATCCACGGCGTTCTGTCCTCCCCCCATGTAAAAAATACATTCCACGCGATCGCCGTCCTTGAGCGTCGTTGTCGCCAACGCGTCACGTTCGAGCAAGTCCGAGTTTAACTCGACGGCGACCATCTGTGGCTCCCAGTCTTTGTGCTTCAGGAGATCAAGAACCGTTCCTTCAGGGAGCTCTTCTTGTTTGCCGTTCACTGTAATTTTCATTTACACTGCACCTACCTTGGTTTCCAGCAGATAGATCTTATTGCCCTGTCTTCCAATATAGCGTAATTCATTCGAGGTGCTCAGGTGCAGCGGTCCGTTTTTTCCCACCAGAAGGTGGTCGAACAACTCGCTTTCCTGTCCATCGATCACGGCCATCCACTTGTGATTTCGCTGCGCAATGAACAGCGCATGCCCGCTGTCTGAACTAAAGAGCACCCCACCCATTCCGATGCCATCGTAGGAGTGCCCGGAGACTTTTCGTTCAACCAATACACGCCATTTCCCATCGGCGCTGCCTGCCACGTAGGCGAGCTTACTTCCGTCAGGACTGAAAATCAGGCTCTCTTCAATCAGACTCCAATGCGGGCGCCCGAGTTGCCCATCAACCACGACCCCGAGTTTGTCGATGCCTTGGAGAACCGAGTAGGCAAAGCGCTTCCCGTCAGGGCTGAACACCGGGCCTTTGATCCCTAATCTGGTATAGGAGAGATTCTCGACAGTTCGTCGTCCGTATGTGTAGACATCTGGTTTTCCATCCAGCATCATGAACCAATTGCCCTCCAGGTTCGCGACGTACGCAAAATGCTGGTTGTCCGGGGAGAATCGAAAGGTGTCGTGCCCGATGTTGGTGTGCGGAATGCCGAGGGTTCCATCCACCACGACGCCCCATTGTTTTCCTAGGCGTACACCAAAGGCTAATTGTGACCCATCCGGACTGAATTTGGGCTGGATGCCGTCAATGTCGTCGAAGGGTTGACCGACCGTCTTGCCGTCTACGATTGGCATCCAGTCGCCATCGATTTCGGCTGCGTACGCGAGATGATCGCCGTTTGGGCTAAAGGTCAGGCTTTGGGCTCGGATCTGTTCAAATGGCGTACCAGGAATGCCATCACGCACGGCAACCGATTTCCCTCCAGACTGTGCGAGATAGCTGATGTGTTGCCCGTTCGTACTGAACTGGAGAGAACTCATCACGACGAAGTCAAAGGATGGCCCCTCCTTCCCATCTATCGTGACCGACCATCCATTGCCGGTTTGTGCGACATAGGCGGATCGTGTGCCTGACGAACTGAATAGGGATGGTCCGATCCAAATATTGTCATAGCGAGGACTGACCTGCCCGTCCATGACCATAACCTGCTTTGAATCAGTGTTTGCGATGTAGGCAACGCTGTTGCTGTCCGGACTGAATTGGAGGCTGTAGGGGACAATGCGACGATAAGGCGGGGATTGCTCGCCGTCGACGACCGCAAACCATTTCTGCTTCTTCCGCGCGGCATAAGCATAGCGTTTCCCGTCAGGGCTGAAGATAAAACTCTCGTCCAAGATCTTGTTATAGCCGGCACTGACCACTTCGCCGACAACCATAACCTGATGTTTCCCTTGTGTCGCCTGGTAGGCCAAGCGTTGGCCATCCATGCTGAATACCAGACTGTCCCGTTTGATTGAGTCAAACAGGGCCCCTGGTTGCCCATTGCGAACGACCTGAATCTTCTTATTCGAAGCGCGTTGAATATAGGCGATGCTTCGAATATTCGGGCTGACGACGAGGGAGCGCGGATTCCATGCGGAAAGGTTAATGGTATCGAGGAGGGTTTTGGATCCAGCGAGACCTGGTGTGGGTTGCGCGGCGGATACGATCGCCGTGCCGAAGACGAGACCAATGCTTGCAGCAATAGTATACGTCCAGAGACGGATATCGTGACTCATTCCACGCCTCCCGCATAGCTGTCGGTTGTGCCGTCATCGCCCACATTTTTGGCGCAACGAAAGCCGCCGTGTGGAGGGGTGTAAATGTGTGACCAGCCTGCGCGAAATGCCGCTTTGAGTACAATGGGATTCGACTTCGCCGATCCGCCGCGAACGATATAGCTATCCAGCTTCTTTCCGTGCCTGTTCATGGTGCCTCTCGGCGGGCCTTGTGGGTTTCGTAATGGCGTCTCTTCGTAGTATTGGTCCATGTAGATATCGTTGACCCATTCGAACACGTTGCCCGCCATATGATGTGCCCCGTATGGCGAGGCCCCTTTGGCATGGCTATCGACACGCGAGAATGAACGTGGTCCTCCCCAATGTTGAGGGCGTACTCCGAACACCGCAAGCTCATCGGTCGGGAGGTCGTTTCCCCAAGGATATATTCTCCCATCCGTTCCCCGCGCAGCCTTTTCCCATTCGGCCTCGGTCGGAAGACGTTTCCCAACCCATTCACAGTACCCTTTGGCTGATTTCCACAGAATGGCTGACACCGGGACGTCGCCATGAATAGACATGTCGACCAGTCGTTGGTTCGACGGAATATAGGCCGGCTCCACGGTGCCCCCACCATTGGCATCGACGTATGTGTTGTAGAGAGCGTTGGTCACCTCATACTTATCGATATAAAAGGCATCAAGGTAGACGGTATGTTGAGGTTCCTCGTTCTGACGTACCCTCGGTGCGGCAACAGACCCCATGATGAACTCGCCTGCTGGGACAAGGACCATCGGGGTGCCGTCGTTGCTTGTCACTTCTGTGGAGAGGCTTGAATCGGCCTCACCTGCATATACGGGTTTAAGGAGGGGTAGGAGAAGAAGTGAGCAGAGTGTTGCGGCGATAAACACGACGCTTCCAAATTTTCTTTGTTTATCTCGAATCATTTTTCCCTCACTGACAGGTATGCCCGGGTTAAACCCTGCGAGCACATCAACCGTTCATTGGATTACAGGCGAGAAACCGATCTCAAAGTGTGTAGCTAGTACCGAAACACTCGAGATATCCGACAGCTATTCAACTAATATAATTCCACAGATGATGGCCGATCTCCCACTTTAAAGCCTCTCAGCACATCCGTGGTAGGATACACTGTTTGTCATTCGGTGTCATCCCAACATGGGGCCAGTATCACGTCAAGGTGGGGTTCTTTGCGGTCAATTCGTTTGTACAGATGAATCTCGACAACACGGTTGTCGTTCAACTCGAGAGCCTCGCAAATGCCATCTTGTGTAATTTTGAGCCCACTATCCAAATCCCGACGCAATGCCGTACGCAGGTAGAACCACATGAAGAGTACCAAGTCGTGAGATTTAAACAGGGCACGCAGACGATCTCTGGGTCCTTGGCGAGCGCCATTAGGATATGCTGCCCAACCAACTGTTTATATGAGCGACCCTCTGCGGAAAGGATGCGTCGGCCCTTCACCGTCGCATATTGGTGATTGATGCTGGGAGGGATGGGAAGTGTTAATTGGAGCCGGTCATGCGAACATGCATCGGGGGCCTGATTGGACACGGGACATGCGGACGTTGGCTGTGGTTCCAGGCCAGCTACAGGAGTTCCATAAAGCGCGTTTGCGCGCTTTCAAGCTTCTCTTCGTTTACCTTCAGGTAGTGTCGCCATGCGGTAGGACTCCACACCTCGAGCTTTTGATACAGGCCAAGAAGAACAACCTCTTGATCGACGTCGAGGTTCAGGTGTTTCCGCATTTTTCCAGGAATCAGTACGCGTCCCCCCTTGTCGACGTCTGACATCGTCATTTCCGATACGATGTGGTGCATAAACAGACGGCTTTCCTCTTCATCAAGGCCGGCACGGCTCTTTTCGAGGATTTGTGTCCACTCGGGATAGGTATAGGCCCACAGGCAGGACTCTGGACCCTTCAGGTAGACGAGGCGTTTCCCTTGGTTCTCCAGGATTTCCCGCATGGGTTGCGGAAGAATAAATCGCCCCTTCTCGTCAAGCTTACAGATGTGCTCGCCAGCAAACATTTCAGACTCCTAGGTTCATGTAACACATGAAGATGAATAATGCTAGGCCGGTTTAAAATTGTTGTCAAGTTTTTGTCGATTAATTGTGGACAAGTTAAATGCTACCACAATATATTGTTGGTTTTGTGTCCATTGATGCTCATCAGAGTGTGTGGAATTATTCGAGGCCGCCTGCATTATGATACCTTATGCAACGCGTAAGACGTGATATGCACAGCATGTTGCAGACAATGATCCCATCACGCCTATTTATATTCGGCATTTTTTTCCTCTCCGGCATCGCGGGAATCATCTATCAAATTCTCTGGATGCGAGAGGTCCAGATTCTCTTTGGAAATACCGCGCAATCCACGGCGACGGTTCTGCTCGCCTTCTTTCTCGGCATGGCATTGGGGAACGCATGGGGTGGGCGTCTTTCGGCACGCGTTCATAACCCGCTCGCCATCTATGCGTTCGTTGAGTTCGGGATAGCGGTTGCCGCAGCGCCAGTTCTCCTGCTCACTCCATTTTATCTCCACCTGTCTCCGATCATTCTATCGGCGTTTGCCGCCGTCCCGTGGGCGACTGATCTGCTAAAGCTTCTCTTGGTACTCGGTTTCATGCTGCCAGCGAGTATCTTGATTGGCGCAACCTTCCCACTGCTGGGTACCGTGATTGTTGCCAAGCGGTCATGCCTTGGAAGAGATGCCGGGCGACTCTACGGAATCAATACGCTAGGAGCGGTGTGTGGAGTGGCGCTGAGCGGGTTTTTGTTGCCGGTGCTCCTCGGCAACACGCTGACCTATGTGTTGGCACTTCTTACTAACTGTGCCCTCGGCGCAATGGTGCTGGCATGGCAGAGAAACAGAGCCAGAGCGGCAGATAATCAGCCTAACCAGGCGGTTGTCGATGATCGTGGGATACCAGATGATCCTATTCTCGAGGCCTCTGATACCCCTTTTCTGCCAAAACATGTGCTTTTTGCGATCGCGTGTGGGTCTGGCCTGGGCACCATAGCGCTTGAGGTGCTGTGGACGAGGATGTTTGCACTGGTATTCCAAAATTCAGTCTATAGCTTTTCTGCCATTGTCCTGATTTTTCTCATTGGCCTGGCCATGGGGGCCTTGCTCATTGCGGCGTCTCAGAAATTCCTTCGGTATGGCATTGGTCTTCTTGGTGTGAGTTTAGGGCTGACGGCATTCTGCGTGTTGTTGACCCCGATACTCTTTTCTGAAACGACCGGTCTGGCCCTGTTCGCCAGTGGCGTCGGGTGGCCGTGGTACTTGTTCAAAGTCATTGGGCTGGTTGCCGCAATCATCCTTCTTCCAGTGATTCTCGCGGGATTTACCCTGCCGTTGTTGTGGAAGCTCTACGAGCAGTTTCAACGTCCGGTGGGGTCAACGCTTGGCACAGTCAATCTGTGGAATCTCCTGGGAGCCTTGAGCGGAGGGATTGCCGCGGCCTATCTTCTCATCCCCATGCTTGGTTTATGGAACGCTATTGTGGCCGTGGCGATACTGTTTTTGGTGCTCTCTCAACTCGCCGTTTTCTACGCCAGACCGGGCTGGGCGAGAAGATTTGGCATGGCCCTGGCCCCCGCATGTTTTGTCGTGTTGTTGCTTGCCAACCCGACACAGTATTCATCGCAAAAGCTTCTTCCTGGGGAACGCCTACTATATTTGGATGAAGGCAAAGAGGCCGCCATTTCCGTCGTCGAAGATGCGAAGCAGATCAGATGGCTCAAAAGTAACAACACCTACCGCCTTGGAGCGACAACCGCGATTCGTGGCGAAAAACGATTAGGGCATCTTCCCCTCCTGCTTCATCCTTCACCGAAGAACGCCGTCTTCATTGGTGTTGCGACAGGGATCAGCGTCAGCGCTGGGATTGATCACGATCTTGCTGAGCTGATTGGCGTCGAGATTCTTCCTGGAGTGTTACACGCGCTACCATATTTCTCAGCCCACAATCGCAACCTGCTTGCACATGACAACGTGACCGCGATTCTTGACGATGGGCGAATATACCTTCGGAGTACCGATCGCAGGTTTGATGTGATTGTGGCTGATCTGTTCATCCCATGGCATGCCGGAAACGGCAGTCTGTATACGCGTGAACATTACGAAGCCAGTCGACAACGATTGAGTGCACAGGGCATCTATTGCCAGTGGCTTCCGCTCTATCAGTTGTCGGAGCGAGAAGTTGGAATCATTGCCACTACCTTTGCTACGGTGTTTCCACATGTGTCGGTATGGAGATCGGATTTTTCCGCGAAGGCACCTATTTTAGGGCTCGTAGGCTCTAATGAGCCTATCATCATCGATTCGACGGCCTTGCAATCGCGTCTTGACGCTCTGCAGCAGAAGCTCGCGCCAAGAGATCTCTTGCTTCGGGACGTGGCAGACGTTTCGCTGATGTATGCCGGAGATCTTTCGTCAGTGGGACCGTGGCTGGAGCGGTTTCCAGTCAATACCGAGGATTGGCCGATCATCGAATTCGACGCGCCCATCAGCGAAAGTCATGGACGCATATTTGATGGGTTAGCCCTTGCGGATTTTTATGATCAACTGGGAAGGCAGGAGGGAATGGCCGTTCAACTTCAAAACTCCGACGGACTTGAACCGAGATCGATCTCGCCACACGCAGGAAACCTTCTGTTTCGTGCTGTGGCGTTAGGTGACAGTGGTGATATTCGCGGACAGATATCCACCTTAAAAGAAGCCGTACGGGAAAATCCGAACAGCTCATACCTCAAGATGTCCAATGCCATTTTGCGATCCAGGGTGATGCAAAGAGGTCGAGGGGTGGATCGGCCATGAAACATGGCAATATTTGAATTTTAGGCTGTTCGGGCTAAGGCCAATACGTGAATTGATTTCGCTCCTGCATTGCGAAGCATTCGTGCACACTCGTTGACTGTTGACCCTGTTGTTAGCACATCATCTACCAAAAGAAGTTCCTTATTCTCCACATCTTGCGGTCTCCGAACTGAAAACGCATTGCGAACGTTGCTGCGGCGATCTTTCCATTCCAAGGTCGTTTGCGGAGGGGTCTGTTTGATCCGGACGAGACTGTCAATGAGCAATGGGACATCGAGGTGCTGTGCAACGGGGTTTGCACGGGAAAGTGACTGGTTGAACTCGCGCTTGCGCAATCGGCTAATGTGAAGGGGCACCGCAAGCACTGCGTCAACCGCGTTGATTTTATCAAGATGCTCGTGCATGAGATCGGTGAGAGGGCCAATGAGGCTGGTGCGTGAGCGATATTTCATGCGTTGTACTGCGGTGGCCAACACGCCTTGATAGCGAAACATTGCGGTCGCTGTATCGTAATTCGGCGGGGATTCCAGACAGGACTGGCACTCGTTCTTGGCATCATCGGCGGCCCCTACGGCTAAGACATTGGGTATTCCGCAGACGGTACACGTTGGGCCTTTGATCGGACAAATCGTCTCCCAGCATGGGCGGCAAAACAGCGGAAGGTCCCTTTCAGATAATAATGCCTTACACGTTTCGCGCGCGGACGGGAAAAGAAAGTGAAGAATTCGCT
>DTRN01000087.1:437-12676 GCA_012965905.1 Nitrospirales bacterium
ATTAAACCACATGCTCCACCGCTTGTGCGGGCCCCCGTCAATTCCTTTGAGTTTCAACCTTGCGGCCGTACTCCCCAGGCGGGGCACTTAATGCGTTTGCTGCGGCACCGGCAGGAACCCTGCCGACACTTAGTGCCCATCGTTTACGGCGTGGACTACCAGGGTATCTAATCCTGTTTGCTCCCCACGCTCTCGTACTTCAGCGTCAGAAATGTTCCAGAAAGCCGCCTTCGCCACAGGCCTTCCTCCCGATATCTACGCATTTCACCGCTCCTCCGGGAATTCCGCTTTCCTCTCCCATTCTCTAGTCAAATAGTCATGTACGAACTTTCACAGTTAAGCCGTGAGCTTTCTCGCACATCTTATTCAACCGCCTACGCACCCTTTACGCCCAGTAAATCCGAACAACGCTCGCCACCTCTGTCTTACCGCGGCTGCTGGCACAGAGTTAGCCGTGGCTTCTTCTGGAGGTACCGTCCGATTGGTTACCCAATCTACTTCGTCCCCCCTGAAAGGAGTTTACAACCCGAGAGCCTTCATCCTCCACGCGGCGTTGCTGCGTCAGGCTTTCGCCCATTGCGCAATATTCCTCACTGCTGCCTCCCGTAGGAGTCTGGCCCGTGTCTCAGTGCCAGTGTGGCTGATCATCCTCTCAGACCAGCTATCCGTCGTAGCCTTGGTAGGCCATTACCCTACCAACAAGCTGATAGAACGTAAGCTCCTCCTCAGGCTCCCGAAGGATTTTCAATAACACCTTATGACATTATTGGATATGCGGTATTAGCCATCCTTTCGAATGGTTATCCCCCACCCAAGGGTAGATTGCCCACGCGTTACTCACCCGTTCGCCACTCTCCACCATCCCGAAGGATAGCTTCTCGTTCGACTTGCATGTGTTAAGCACGCCGCCAGCGTTCGTTCTGAGCCAGGATCAAACTCTCAGAGTTTTAACACTTAAAAATTTTCGGAACTTGTAAAAAAGTTCACGAGGGCCGCCACTTCAAAACACCAAAATATTCTCATTTCAAAGATCAAAACTGCAGCAGGCATGCTACCGTGTGCCGCTGGGGCTGTCAAGGGGGAAAACGCATAACTACTTGCTATTGCACGAAAAACTTCCCGTCGTACATTTAATTTCGTCCGCGCGATTATAAACGATCAAGATCCGCGTCTCGCCTCGCGTCTTCGAGGTCTTCTGGAGTGTTGAGGTTTACAAATGCTCGGCCATGGGGGTCAAATGGTTGAATTTCATCCCTGGAGACATAGCGCACAGACACATTGTCACAATCACAAAGCCCCTGCACCCTAAGATCACGCCTATCGAGCATTTCTTTGAGAAATGGAAGGCATCGTTTCGAATAGACCGCATGTGTCGGCTGTAGTCCGGCCTGTGGTTTGGGGATAATGATATCGTAGCTAGCTTCTTGCGGTTCATGAACCAGCTCGACAAGAAATTTGACAAGATCCGCTTGTAGCCACGGCATATCACACGCCACAACGAATCCATAATCCAGAGATGCGTGCGTAAGACCTGTATAAATTCCACCCAGGGTCGCACAGTCTGGGATGATATCGTGAATCACTGTGTGCCTCGTCTCAATCGAGGTTTCAGGCACAGCAGCCACGATCATGATGTCCTCAAACAAGGTCTCACACACGGCGATGGTCCGCGCCAACAGCGCTTGACCGCCTACTTCGAGGAAACGCTTATCCAGCCCCATTCGACGGCTTTTGCCGCCGGCAAGGATGAGACAGGTTGCAGGCAGGAAGTTCATACGATCGGGATGTGAGGGCTAAAAAAACAAGGGGTGGAAACCCCACCCCTTGTCATAGCACGTATGGTCTATTGTAGAAAAGAATCAGCTGAGCCAGCTATACAACCTTCCCCTGCGCGCGGTTGCGTCGTCCGGTCAAAACCCACACTTCCAGAATAACGATTCCGATCCCGATGAAGATCGAAGTCCACCACACGGATGCGGGGGTCGGCGGTTCAAGTATGGTGTTGTAGAATGTCGAAATGGCCATCTTCAGGCCATAATCTCCATTGTGGCCTTCCCAGGCGAAAAATACTGTTGGAATGTATTCGCCAGGAACAAATTGCACATCACCCTCATTCTCAGGCGTTAAAGCGCGCTTCATCATAACCGTCCACTTGCCATCTTTAAACTCAGAAAGGACAACTTGCAGTCCAGCAGATGAACTCTCGCGTTCTGCTAATGGTTGCAATGCTCCAGTTCCGGTATAGGCTTTGATTGTGCCATCTGATTCCCATTTCCAGAGATCGACAGAATTCTTCTCATCCCCGTGAATGAATCTTGGTTTTTCTGGAGGAGTGAGACTGGCCCAGTCAGTTGGAAACTGAATTGCAATGGAATCATTAAACGGTCCATACGCCCGAACTTTACTAGCTGCAGGATCGCCACTCGGAGGGATTTCTTCCGGCATAAAGGCTTCGACGTCATCAGGCGTCATACTCTGGCTTCGATCGTTCCACTCAAACAAAAATGCGATGTCATCGTTGTCGTAGAGGGAACGGACAAAAATATTGTCTATCTTGTTCACGAAGTTTCTGGTCTTGTGAATGATCTGTCCAGCCATGCCAATAAAACTCCGTTCACGTGCCTCCCATAGCGGATCCTGCGGATTATCTGGAATCTTCCCACCCTCCTCGACAAACCCTGAACCTATCACAAATTTAATGACCGGCTTATCTGTCAGAGGGTCAATCCTTAAGGGATTTCCTTCTGCATCCCGCTCACACAATGCGTTCACAAAATTCGAAAGATGCCACCGATCTTCAATTGTTGTATTTTCCGCAAATGAAGGCATTGGTGTTCCGTTGAGCCCGGTGGAGAATGTACGGAAAATATTCTTCACGTTATATGCGTCCTGCCGGCTACCCCGAAAATTCCAACATTTGTGAAAATCTGCCGGCTGGATTGGAAAACCCCAGTCGTCTTTTAGGTTGAACGGATTCCCATCTCCCCGACCTTCTTGGCCATGGCACTCTGCGCAGCGCAGGCGGTCGAACACAGCCTTGCCCTGTTCGATGCTTTCGGGAGACGTCGGGATTGGCTCAAGCGTATTCAGTTCGAGCTCGGTGACATACTCAAACTCCTCATCGGTAAAGGAACGATCTTGCATCAGCTCAAAGGCTACAAAGGAAACGACATCACGGCGTTTTTGTTCGTCTAAAATACCGGTCCAGGGAGGCATGGCCGAACCCGGCAAACCATGTGTAACCGTTTGGAAAAGATCCTCAAGCAGAGGAAGCTCCCCACTGAAGGTATGCCGAACCTTGAATGTCCCTTGCCGAAAATCACGGGGTCGAGGCCACAACCGGTCCGCCCCAGGACCATCACCCGCACCTTCAACACCATGACACCACACACATTTGCTGAAGTAGACTGTTTTTCCGTTTTCAAGCTGCTCGGGCGTTGGCTCCGCAGGCAATTCACCCTCAACAAAACCAGCGGCAAGCTCTTCCCCCGCCTCTTCCTCTTCTTCTTCCTGTCCAGGAGCGTCACCAACCCACATTGGCGCGAACACCAAGAGGGTACAAAGGCCAAGCGCAAACCCAAACAATATGGAACGACGGGACCGCCACCAAACATGATCCATCATTATTTTCTTACTTCCTCCCACACGATCCATCTGACTACTCCTCACCCCAGGTTCGTGGCGGATATTTGGTATGCCAATATTCAAACAGAATGACCTTCCAGATTTCTTCCGTCGTCAAATGCTGTTCCCATGGCGGCATCGCAGACGCCCATGGAAACCCTTCACGGGGAAGCCCTGGGCCACCTTTGGCAACCCGCCAAAACACAAACGTCTCTTGCAGTTGCGCGAGGGTCCCGGGATCGGTGAAGTTCGCAGGGATTGGATTGAATGCAAAGGCATACAACCCGCGACCATTCAAGTTGTCCCCATGGCAAAAGTGGCAGTTCTGAAAAAAGATCTCGCCACCTTCTTTGACATTCTGCATATAGTCGATTCCATCAGGATCAAAGGGGTTGTCCATCACATGCGCATCTTGCACGTGGTCAGAATACTCGCCATTTTCATCGATTCTGAACGGACTTTCAGAGGTTTGCAGTGGGAACTTTTTGCCATGAACCTTCACCGCTGCCGGTGGAGCAGGATGGACCGTTCGCAGCTCAATAGGCTCGCTTAAACTCGGCGCCAGATTTATGTAAGTCATTCCCGATGCGGAAAGTGGCAATACGACAAGGAGCACCGCCCGCACCCACCATGTGAGAGGTGTCTTCGCATCAAGCACCGCAATGATGGGGCGCTTGAATTCTATCCAGCCTTTTTCCGCCGATGACACCCACATGAAAATTCCAACGGAGATCATCACCTGATAGATCGCCCGCACACTAAACGGTAGCGGCGGGTCAATACGATACTTGTAATACCACCAACCTGCGATAAAAACGAAGACGGCCTGGAGTAACATGGGAATATGAATTCCCATCTTCTTGTCCAAGATCATCGCACCCAAGATAAAGATGGCAATGATCAGCAACAATTCAGCCAAAAGCTGAATAGGCATCATTCCGTCGATAAACCCCGGCATTTACGCCTCCCTCACGATACATTTCACAGGTTTATTCATCAGCATTCCATCCCGATACGTAGCCTGGGCCTCACATCTTCTCGTAATCAGGCGGAGTCTTTCCCTCTTCGAGTTGGGAGATGTAGTTGATGATTCTAAAGAGTGTCTTTGCGTTGAGCGTCGTGCCGAAATCATCCGGCATAAGATCTTCGTCAAAATCTGGAACGACATAGAGGTTGGGGTCCATGATCGATTCCAAAATATACTCCTGAACTGAGGAGGCGGCGCCGGTATATCCTTTATCCTTCATTCTCTTTGGGGCGCTGGTTTTTACGTACAACTCAGGACCAAAATCAGCATCATCGGCGCCCGGAATGCCTGGAATGATGTGGCATATGGTACATTGAGCCTTCTCAAAGAGGTCCGGCAACGGTTCATTTCCAGTGGTTAAAAGTGGGTTCTCCCCACCGCTACCGGCTTCTTCCCCTCCAGCAGAGGCCTGAGGCCGCTCATCCTCGGGGATAAACTTCTCATAAGCTAGACGCATGTCGTCAATGGGAGGCGCATCAAGCCCCTCACGGACATACATCCAGGTGTCGATGGCGACCATTTCGTCGATGGTGAGACTGAGTGGCGGTTTGTGAATCGCAGGCATCGGGCTTTCGCGGTCGTTGGTCCCTCTTTTTCCGTAACCAGGACTCACATAACAATTTGGACAGGCATGCGATTCGGCCATGTACTCGACCGCATTCTCTGCAATCCCACTTCCATCGTACGCGACGGTCTGAATGGTATCGCGGTTCTTATACGAGTCAAGCTGCACGATCTCATTGGCCCGGGCTGCCAAGCCGAACATATTAGGTGCTCGTTCACCATGTTCGCTTGAGCCAAAAACGTGACACAGTGAACACTTTCCCTTCCCGAAAGTGAGCTTCTCACCAAGATCAGCAAGTTCTTGTGGTGACAGAGAGGTTATGTCTTCGACACTTTCTTCTAGTGCTGGAGGCTCACCGATGGTTTGGGGCAGCCAGTTGGCAAAGCCCGCGAACGCCGCCGCGACGACAATCATAAAAGCCGCGCCATGCATCACCACACGAACTTTTTGGAAATAGATCCCGAGCATGAACGTCGCGGCAGTGAAAAGCCCCAATGACACGGGAAGCAATCTAGAATTTCCGGAGAAATTGACGCGATAATTATTGAGGGCCAGCAGGACCAAGATAGCCCCTAACAGGCCAATCCAGAGCTTAAAGAGCAGCGGCTTATTCTTCAGTAGGTCCACTTATCCCCCTCACTTCGTTCAATGCGTCAATGTCGTTAGTGGCTGGTCGCAGGCGCCGGAACTGTAACGACTCTGACCTTTTCTACCACCACCTTCTTTGTCCCTAAGGTCCCCAGCCAGAACACAAACAGTAATGTGACCCAGAAGAAGAGCACATTAAATGAAATCATGTTCGCGGCGAATCCAATGGTATGCGTAAAGGCCCACGGAGAGTTATCTCGCATGACTTCATTCACGTGCCAATGCAGCCGCACAGATGACCGGATATAGCCCATCAATCCCATCATCCATGTAAATGACGTTGCCAACATGAATATCGCGTATTGCGACCGAACGGAAATCTTTCCCCATTCAACCGGCCCCGTCGGTTTCGCGCCGCGCATCATCAAGAGGTTTATTGCCGTCCCTATAAACAAGCACGATAGCGTTGAGACGACTTGAGGCACTGAGAGCCCCACTCGTACGTTCGCGGGTATATAGTAGCCGTAGATTGCCAGCCAAATTATGTTGACAAAGGCACCGCCGAATAGCATCCATAGCGCGATGTTCCCATACCGTGCCCACGATACGGTTGGTATTTTGTTACACCGCTGATACAGCAGGAAGCTTAGAATGGTCGTGGTGATAATGATATTTACCGCTCCATTCTTCGCCGACATCACCCCGTAGTTGCCTACGACAGGATGTTGCTGCCCTCCCATTTCTTTTAACTCGGTTGGTGTCATGACCATCGTATGCGGGGTCAGCCAGACCAAAAAGCAGACGATAAGCACGAACGTCATATATTTGATGTACTTTTGATAACGTTCGGCGCCGCGCATGCGCTCCATCCCTTGCCACAAGTAGTAGTTCGTGGTGAGAAATAACGCTCCGATCAACACGGCTTGGATAATAAATAGCCAAGCCAGCAGTCCTCCCATAAGCGTGATGCCCATTTGCTGGCGGTACGCATACACCTCCCGCATCAGGTAATAGCCGGCGAAGGGAAGTGGGATAAGGAAAGCGACCGCAATGAACATCGCGACATACCCCATCCAATCGTAGTGCGCCCGTTCCTCATCGTTCTTCGCTGACAAGAAGCGATACGCAGCATAGGCGGCGACGATTCCCCCGCCAAAGACCATGTTTCCGAGAAGGCGATGGATATTGACCGGATTCCAAAGATGATTATGGACGGCCAACCAGACATTCCCGAGGTATTGCCCCTCTGCATCGACTCCCGCTGGAGACATCATGAAGGTGGCCCATGAATTGGCGAGCATCATAAGCACGGTCCCGAACACGTTCAAGAAAACCGCCATAGTGAGATGGACCCACTTAAGAAGCCCCTCTTTCATCGCCTCCCAGCCGTAATAGTAAATGTAGAGCGTGCCACTTTCGGCCAAGAACAATAAGACGTACACATGCATGGCGGGATGAAAGATCTTTGTCATATACGTCCAAAAGGTCGGATACAAAATCATAAAGGTGAAAACCAGTACGCCCCCTAGAATCGCCGTAATCGAATAGGCAACGATACTGATTTTGATGAAGTCGTATGCGAGGGTATCGTACTTCTTGGCCATGGAACGATCTTTGGTAACCATCCCGATAAACTCGATGATCATCACGAAGATGGGTACTGCGAGTACGAAGCTGCCGTAATAGAGGTGTTGCTGGGTCGCAACCCAGATAATGACGCGGCTCTCAAAGTTGTAGCGTGGATAATCGTTTTCGTTGTCGGACGTCACTGGCGCCGGGGGACCTTGCACGATCCCTTCGTCCCCGTAATGGACGTCGCGTCCAATTTGTTGGACAGGCACTTCCTCTCCCACGATTTCTTCAGCTGCTGCCTGCTCAAGCGCCGCCTCTTCAAACTCTTGTGCTAATAGGGGAATAGAGATCACCAGAGGAAGCAGCAAAGCCCCGACAATGACCACAACGGCCACCCAGCTCAACAGCTGCTTATTTCGCATTCCCCCTTCAAAAAGCCGTTTCATCCTTGTCCTCCTCCGGAACTATATCCTGAGAAATACTCAACATATCGTGGCGAGACCGTGACCGTATTCATGCCTTAGTGGCCGCCACTGCTTAGTTCGGATCCTGTTCGAAACATATACCAGTAGTCGAGTCCCTGAAAGTCCATCAACCACCAATTAATGAACGTGAAGTACCCTATCGCTGCTGCAAACAGCCCTATGCCTACTATGACGTCTTTTGCCATATCAACGGTACTCCCAGAAGTTAGTGATGAACAAGTGTCGCAAACCAATAAAAGAACCAAACTGCAAAAACACACGAGGCCCCGAACATTGCCGGTCCAAGCCACTTTGGTGCGTGCTTGTTAAATCCATCTTCGTCTGCCATATGTCCACCACCCTCGAGTTATTGTTCTCAACCTCAGTTTTTTATCAGCTTGACTTGGTAAAACGCTGTATGATATTTGAAGATTCGGTATTATTCAAGTCCCCTTCGACTAGGCAATTTGGCCCACTCAATGGACAAAGGCAAACGAATATTCGATACCGTCGTGCTTGCGGGGCTTGTTGTGAACATTTTGTTTGCGGTGTTTATGTTGCTCTACTACTTCGACCTCCTCTGACAGGATGTTGAAAAAGTCCGCCACCTTCGTCCTCGCTTCACTCAGGACATCGACGTACAGACGTACGCCTCGGTCCTTCGCTTGCTGCGGCCTTGCTGAACGGCCTTTTTGAACACCCTGCTAGTTTTCGTCATGCCTTAATTTCTGCACCGATCATCCTGAATCACCGCTCTTCGCACATCGGAAACCAATCGCTGTGTCCCGATAACGCGGCAACATCTTAAAACGCGCTGTCGTTCTGGCATTGACCAGCGAATCAGTCCAGGATCCACCACGGAGAACCCGAGTCGTACGCTCCTCAGGCTCAATGTCCTTCTCACCGTCACGTAGCCGATAGGCATGTTGATCGTACCAATCGTCGACCCATTCGCGAACATTACCAGCCATATCACTTACGCCATACACACTCTGGTCGTTTTCAAACACCCCAATGTGAGCGGTATACTTCACTCCATCCTGATCGCCTTTGATATTCGCTAATCCAGACCCTCCATCATCTCCCCAGGGCCATACCATACCCACCACGCCTCGGGCAGCCTTTTCCCATTCCGCCTCTGTCGGAAGCGATTTACCCTCCCACTCACAGAATGCCACTGCATCACTCCATGACACATACACAACCGGCAAATCCGCACGCTGAAACGCGTCCATTCCGCCATACCGCGACGATGGGGCACGATGTCCCGTCTGTTCGACAAACTCGGCATAGCGGCGATTGGTTACTTCATACTTATCAATGGAGAATGTATCGAGAAAAACGATCGCTTCGGGCTTTTCGTTGTAGGCCCCACTGTTGCTCCCCTGTAGAAATTCTCCTGCGGGGATCAGCACCATGGAAGCATCTTGAATATCGATCGTTGTTATAGGACTCTGGAGAGGCGCGGGCATTACATTCGCTTGCTCTTGTTCAACCTGCCCTGGTTCTCGCATCCAAATACCTAAGACCGGCAAAGCCACAAATACGACGACAAGACCAAGTAAGGTATATTTTAAATAACGATCCACTCAGCTCACGTGATGTAAGCGTAGACCAAAGCCGTTCAACCGAACACCCTAGGATGCGATAAGAGCACAGCTAAAACTGTAGGCCAGGTTACAATTAATAAGGATATGTAGTATATACAATTGTTGGGGAACACCATCGCATGGGTTACAGGGTATCGATACTCCCTCTTCCTACCCATATACTACACAGCTTCCAACATGCCCTGCTCTATGAGAAGTTCGTCATAGAGATGAATCTGCTGCCGGACCATCGTGTCAATATCGAATTCAGCAGGAAGGATCCCGTCATGGCGCGATTTGATTGGTGCATCCGGCTGATGATTAATAATGCCTACCACTCGATCTGCCATGGTGGAGAGATCGCCGGGTGCCACTAGATAGCCTCGCGTTCCATCAGCAATCCTTTCTAGAGCTTCTACCGTTCCATCGACTGCCGTCGCCACAACCGGTGTGCCTGCCGCGATCGCCTCGAGCACGACACGTGGCAAGCCCTCCCACCGAGAGGTCAATACAAACACATCCAGCGCATTTAAGATTTCCGGAACATCACGACGCCATCCAGCCAGAATGACTGTGCGCTCCAGGCCGATGGTATGGACGAGTCTTTCGACATCTGGCCTCAAATCACCATCTCCTACAAGGAGAAATCGTACATCCGGGATTTCATTACGAACACGTGCCGCAAGCTCCACGAAATCCAGCGGTGCCTTCTGCGGTTTCAAGCATGCAACCATCCCCACTAATGCTGCGGACTCGCTCACGCCCAACGATTTCCGTATGTTTACCGCATCGTCATTCTCGAATTGGCCAGAACGTATGCGAATACCACTGCGGATCAAATCTACCCCTGCTCGTCGAAACAACCCCAGGGCTTCGCCCTGCACAATATTTGCCTGTGCAACGGCAATGAAGCGAGTGGTGATGCGCGCCATCACCCATTCAACGGCAACAAGAATCCGCTGCAGCACTCTCGACTGTTGCGTGTGGAAACCATATCCGTGAATCGAATGGATAATCACGGATATACCAGCAATGCGTGCGGCAAGCCGCCCCAAAATTCCTGCTTTGGAACTGTGTGTATGAACGATCAGCTGCGAGTGCCGCTTCAAACGGTGGAGGATGCGAAAAATGCACCATAGGGCAACGAGATCACGAATGGGGTGAATCCGCCGCTGAAGCGCATCAATGCAATAGACTGCCACCCCATCCAATGTCCTCGCCTCTGGCCACAGAAGCCCCTCTGGTCCTGCGAGTAATACGGCCTTATATCGCGCCGGGTCGAGATGCGATACGGTGTACAACGTATTCTGCTGCGCACCCCCAAGCTCCAGTGTGGTAATAATGTGAACCACCGTGATTGGAACGCTCGCTTGTCCCTCCATCTTTGACGGCATGATTTAAAATCGCCGTAAGCGCGTGGCCGTATCTTTTCCTTGTTGGATTGCATTCTCCATTGACGTGTGCTCCCAACGGCCGTACCGCCCAATCGAATAGATTCCACGACGTTCCAACTCGCCCAGCATCTTGGGGACAATCTTCCCACGCTCACGATCGAAAATAACATAGGCATAGGGAATATCTCGTACTTCTGAAACCACAAACGTATCATCCGGCCGACAGACGCCTGCTCGTATTAACCCGGCACGCGTTTGTTTGATCAAGCGTGATCGCGGGATGTCCTCACCCGGCCGACGAGCAATCTCAGCCGCAATAGAACTCGCTCCTACCTTCCCCATCGCTGGAGAAAGATTCATGGGAAAACCGATTCGATAAAATGGGAATGTCTTTTCGGGAAAGTAGATCCAGTGTTGCGATGATATGTTCTTACGCATGACGGCAAGGTTCACCGCATAGACAGATGTCCATCGCAGCTTTTCACCTCTCTCTCGAAGTGTTTTCGGAAGATCGGTACATCGCCGCAATAGTTCTGGAAGTGGCATAGTCGACACCAGGGCTTCGTAATGTTCCATTGACCCATCGGCAAAGTGTACCCGCCGAGACTTGGTATTGATCTCAATGACTTCCTTTTGACATTCGACGCTACGAATTCGTTGAAGCAACGCCGATGGAAGAGCTTGGATGCCCCCTGATCGAGGATAGAAAAACCTGGTGTTGTATCCAAATTCTCGATCGCCAATTCCAAGCGCGCCGTTAATCACATCCTGAAGCGCTGGTCGCGGAACCAGCCCGGTCCATTCAGTCGTCAGTTCCTCCAGGGGAACGTTCCACAGTTTTTCATTGAACGGCACCATAAAATGTTTCGCAATGCCTTCTCCAAAATTATCCAGGATCCACGCTTTAAACGACGGCGAACGAGTATGTGTCGAGGACTCACGATTGACGAGAGTCGAAACATATCCCAGAAGACAATCTCTGATCACTTCCTGCGGCAACCCATGTAAGTGGACTTGGAAGGGATATGGCGTTAAAACGTTTTTGGAATAGATGGCCGAGTGCCGCGAGTGAGACACGAGGGTGTTGCCAAGAAGTTTCTCAACAAAACGACGAATCTCCGCACTCTTGCAGTGCAACACATGGCCGGTCTGATCGAAGGTGAAACCGTCTACCTGATGCGACCGACAAAGTCCTCCGACCGTCGCCTCACGTTCAAATACCTTGTGAGGCACCCGTCCCAGAAATGAGGCAGTACTGAGGCCGGCTAATCCAGCGCCAATGATTACGATCATCGTCTCATACCTTCTAACGCGGTGTTCAGAAACTCAATAATACCATCCAGGTCTCCAACAACAGGGACCCCAAGATTACGGAGAGCCTCAGCCCCCAACCCACCAATCATTTCCTGCTCACCG
>DTRN01000088.1 GCA_012965905.1 Nitrospirales bacterium
CATGGGCGATGACTGGGTTGAGGATAAAGATGAGCGTCAAGACAAGCAGAATCTTGAGGGCATTGAGAGACGGCCCGTGGTGGATGGCTAATCCCGCCAATACTAAGAACGCCCCCAGCGTATCGGTCAAACTGAGTGCATGAGAGCGGGTAAAGACATCGGGAAAGCGAATCATGCCGATGGCCGCAACTGAGAGGAAGAATAGGCCGACCAGAACAACGAGAACGACGACGACCGACACCTAGGCCGTCCCTTCCTGTTCAAGGTACTTGGCGACGGCCAACGCGCCAATCAAATTGAGCAACGCATAGCCGGTGGAGATATCCACGAACATGTCCACACGATCGTAGATCGTCCCAATGACGACGAGCAATATGATGGCTTTGGTCGAAATGCCGTTGAGCCCCAAAAGCCGGTCGAATACCGTTGGCCCCTGTACGACACGGTAGAGATACACGACAATGAGCACGACCAATTGAATGAGGACGAATACGAAGAATCCCTGCATCAATGGCCTTTATCGAAACACGGCGGCGACCTTGCGTTCCATCTGCCCTGATGTCAGGTCGGTTGCGGAGTGAGTATCGATGGCATGTACCAAGAGTTGCTGTGGCGACGCCTCCACGGTGATGGTTCCCGGCGTCAGTGTCACCGAATTGCCAAGCAGCACGATGGCGCGGTGATCGCGGAGGGTGTGCCGATAAGGGATGAGCGTTGGCACAATCGGAAGACGCGGATGAAGGACGAGTTTCGCCACGTGAATACTGCTCATGATGATTCGTGAGAGGAGCCATGGAAGATAGACGAACAACTGAAACAACGGGAACGGTGTGGTCGCGGAGCCGGAGCGGTCGACATTGAGCCAGGCGACCACCAGCGCACAGACCAGCCCGAGGATGACATGGTAGACATTGGTCGTTCCTGAAAGCACCATCCACAATGCGAAGAGGACGGCAGCTTGAACAACAATTCGCTGGGTGCGCGACACGGTTATGCTGCCTCCATGCATTCCAGCAGAAGGGGCTCCCATCCACCTCCTGGTTGATATTGCTGGAATGCGCCTGTCTGAGAATCGAGTGCCACGAGGTGCAGCCATTGATTATCAAAAAACTGCTGGAGCACGGTGTTTCGTTGAATAATGTTAGAAATCCGTTCGGTGGGGGCTTGAATGATCGCGAGCAGCCGCATGGGCTCATGAAAGTGGGTGGCCCCATTGTTCACCGTCTGCAGCGGAAATCCTGTTTGCAAATCGCTTTGGCTGCCTAGCATGACGCCAATCCCGCCCACGACGTTGTGAATGACCTTGCTTCCACTTCCGTATGACCAAGGATCGACGGCAGAAAAATAATATTGGAAGCTGATCCATTCAGCAACGACGAGAGGCGCCGTCATGATCGTTTCCAACAATTGTCCTGTTTCGTCCTGATCGTCGTGGTAATTATGCAGGAAGGTGCGGCCTTCCAGATTCATCCCAGCGGTCAGCGAGCGCTTCCCGATAATCATGGCCGCGTTGCTTGAGAGTCCCCATTCCGGGCGAACCTGTGACCAATCGCCGCTGCGTCCCCAGACATGACGTGCGGCAGCGTCAGGGTGAGAGAACTTGCGAGTATTTGGTAACCGCCCGCATCGTTCCATCGCCACACGCCGGCCGGTGTGTTCAAGGTCCGTTTCAAGCTGTCGCACGTCTTGATGATGCGTGTCTGGAATGTCTTGCCGATCAAACAGCTCGATCCGATCCATAGTCGTATCGTGTTCACCGGCGACAAACCAGGTATCGTCTGGAATCTCGATGCCTCGCGATCGCAATTCTGACTGAACCTGGGGGTTATTCGCCATCGCCGCCAGCACGCGGGCGTTGGGTCCGCCATGGCTCCCGCCGCAGGCTCCGCAATCGAGTGCGGCCGCATAGGGATTGTTGTCTGTCGTACTTCCGTGTCCGCAGAACAGCACAATCCGTGCGAAGTTCCGAGTGAGCCCAGTCAACCGTAATCCGGCTTCAACAGTTCGCGTCTGCTCTTGGAGAGTAAACCCATAGGGTGCGAGAGCGTCGTGGTTCGTTAACTTATTGACAGGGATTATCGTTGTAAGATGAGGTACCATCGACTCGTGGAGCCAATGCACAAGTCGACGATATGGTTTCTGAACGATCATCTTTCCGAAGAAGGCGAGACCGAACACCAGTCCCAGGACGTCGATGAGCATGTAGGATGTCATTGGATGACTCTTCAAGGTGTGAAACAGATGATGACCAAGATCGTGCCACCTTGATCCCAGCAGGAACCGTTGTGTGGATTGCGGTTGACCTGATCGAGGAACTTCCGTCGCCGTGTTTTTTGGTGAGATGATTACTGGGCAGAGAGGCAACGCCTCTTCTTGCGTGAGCGCTCGATAATGGATTGGGGCACCGAAAAACCCCGCATATCCGCTCGTTTCATAATTCCCTTGGCTTTCAAGGATTCGACGAAAGGGCTCTGACCGGACATCGATGCAAAACGTTGCTTGAGCGTCCGGACGATGTTCGTGCGCTAGCCCTGTTGAACGGCAAGTCGACAGTTTCCTCATTAACTCGCGTCGGTAATGGTCTTCGTAAGCTGAAAGCCATACCGGCCCATGCCGTTCTGGTGGAAAATCATTCAGCCATTGCAGAAGCGTTCGCGCATCCTGCAAAGACATCGACTGAACGTGATCGTCGGAAAATCCAAGCAACTGGGCGAGGTGAACGAAACGCCAGGCATCACGACAGACCAGCGCCATGTTCCGGTCGATGTGGTGATCGTCTTTGCCAATATTGTTTTGCGCATTGTGTTGCATTTGAGCGGCGAGCGCCTGAGATGTACCCTCACATCCTATCTCCCGCCGACAAACGACCTGTACTATTTCGAATTCGTAGAAGAGGCGAACCGCGAGGTATTGAACCAGGGTAATGGGGTAACGCGTCTGCGGGACATACTCAGGATTTTCTCCCCGCCATCTGATGAGTCCGGTCCATCCGGGGAGCTGAGCGATATGACGAGTCAGATATTCCGACCACTGTTCCTCCTGAATTCCGAGACGATCCAAGCTGTTGATGATGGCATCTTCCGGACGCGATGAGAGGTGCTTCACCTTGTGGGGGAAATCTCTGATTCCCATGAACCAACCCGAAAAGTCACGCTGGGCAAGTTGTCTCCAGGATTCGTAAAACCCGCGGTCTTTGGCAGGCATGTGCCAGTCGGATAATCCTTCGTCGAGAAATGCGGCACACCATTTGGTCATCTGATCATTGATCTGTTCCACAATATCGATCCCGGTGAGACTGTGTACGCGTTCGCCTAATGTGTGATGGAGATTCCGATCGCCTGGTTCTTGCGAATGCTTTGTGTGCTCGCCAGAGAGTTCTGCGCTGAAAGGATCAACAAGTCCGAGGGTACGGAGCGTATGTTTCCAAAGAGATCGAAAGCGAGATGTCGCCTCGGTGTTTCTCGATTGCCAGCGGAACAATTCGGGATCGATAGGTTCAAAACCATGCATGAGGTGTAGGAGCAGAACCTCAAACCGTTCGATCGTGCGTGTTCCAGCGTGAACAACTAGCG
>DTRN01000089.1 GCA_012965905.1 Nitrospirales bacterium
CGCCGCCAGAGTTGTTTCTGGAGCCATGGCACAAAATGGAAGGGGCGAATTTCTGTGGGGATAGAGCACGATTCTGCGATCTGGCCAAGAACTTCCAGATAAGCCGGGTGGCCCAGAGCTAGTAAGCTCTTGGGTCTTTTCTCCTTCAAAAACGCAACGGATTTTTCGATAAAAACCAGAACCTCGTTGAAAAAATAAACCATCTCCCATTCCACCACCTCCCCCAGGGAAATGCCGGACTCACCAAGCTCCTCCTTGAATTCTTCCCATGGCTCCTCGGCATACCACGTCCGCGCAAACTCTCTGGCCTGCTGTGCCATGGAGACTTCCACGGAAAAGGGGAGGGCGACTTCTTCCAGGTGGCAGGATATTCCTTCCAGACTTCGCAAGCCTTCATTGCCAATCCGGCAAATCCAAAGCAGTCTATCCGGATCGTTGGAGAAGTCCCGCAGCATCCTTTTGAGGCCAAAGTACTGAAAGCGCTCTAGGATGCAGGCATATGTCCCGAAGGGCAGCGCTAAGTACGTGTCGTTATCACCAACGACTACCATATCTTCTGTAGAGGCTTTTGGGTGACTGCGAAGCCCAAGGTAATCACGAATCCAAACAAGGAGGTTAACGCCGCGGTGATATGGGGGAACGGCATGACGTCGCGATCTGGTCAAGACGTTGGCCGTACTCTTTTCGCATTTCCCGGAGGCAGGCCGTCCCCGAGACCTGAGTAGGTTGACTGATGTCATGTTTCTTATCCCTGGAGGAAACTTTGCCAAGACCGTCCTGGGTCTCCTCCCTCACCTGGAGGCCAAGGGCATTCACTCCAGCCTTTTGGCTTGGAACGGCGGTGCCAGGTTTCTGAGGTCGCAAAGCACTTCCTTCCAGTGCTTCCGGGATTATTTCCAGGTCCCGACCCGTCCAGGCTGGGAGGACTACCGCAGGTTTCGGCGTCTGTGGCCCAAGGTTCGGAAACTGCTCCGGGAACGCCCGCTTCTTTATCAGGGTGTTTCACTGCGGCCGCTGTTGGAGGAGAAGCTCCGCCACCTATGTTGGCGAAGGTGGCCGGATGTCGTTCATGCGATATCTGTAATCCAGACTATTCTCCGCGCAGAAAGACCCGCTGTGGTCGTCTCTGGTTTTGATGCTGCTTGGCTTGACATGATCTTTATCCGTCTGGCGGAAGCTCAGGGGAAAGCTTGTAGTTTGAGCGCTCTTATGGGCACATTCGATTATTCCTGGCTGCCTCCATTCAAGGCCAGGTGGCTGGCTGCGCAGGGAGCCCGAACCCGTGATCTCTATCTCCAGCAAGGAGTCTCGCCGGACCGTATCCAGGTCGTAGGTCAGCCTAGGTACGACAACGTCCATCGCGTTGGCGACACCCCTGACCGTGAAACCTTTGGGATTTTTCCGAGGCAAAGGGTTCTTGTTTACGCGACTGAGCCCGGCAACTTCATCTCATCCAGAAGAGAAAAAGAGGTCCATGAGGAGGCCTTGATCCGTTTTTTCCATGGGCGCGAGGAATATTTTCTTCTCATCCTCCTGCATCCGTCGGATCCTGGCGTGGTTGCTAACTGCTTGCTAAAAAAATACCGTGCCAAGAACATTCGTGTTCTGCCGGGAGGCAATCCCTATGGCTTGATGGCCCTCTGTGATGTCTGGGTGACGGCCTATTCCACCACCGCCAGCGAGGCCCTGATCTATGAGAAACCCGTCCTTCTGATGAATTTCTTCGGCCGTCACTATCTCTCAGAGCTGGTGGAGCGGGAACTGGCAGTATATGTGTACCGGTCCGATGAACTGGCCCCACGTATCGAGGAGGCTTTACGATTCAAAGCCTCCTCAGATTTCCGGGAGCGCGCCCGAACGTATGTTGAGTGGGAGTTTCACTATTTAGACGGCCAATCGGGACAACGGTTGGCGCAGATGATCGCGGAAAAGGCAGGCCACGTTGCCAAGTCCTAAGCTGCGGGAAAATATCCTGTACTACGGTAGCAGCCAGTTCTTTCAGCAGGGAGTGGGTTGGGTGCGGGGCTTTCTGGTGGCGAGCATCCTCGGGCCAACCTACACAGGCCATTTAAGTATTTGGGGGCTGTTCTTTGTTTATGGTTCCTTGTCCCAGCTCGGCTTTCAGGACGGGATGTACAAGCTGGTCGGCCTGGTCCGAGGAGCCGGGCGAACGGGGGAGGCTGCTTCCCTCCGGGATAGTGGCGCCCTGAGCGTTTTGGGCTGCGCCCTTCTCTATTTTCTGGGCTGCCTTGTGTTCGCATGGTGGAACTATCAAGGCCCTTTCGGGCTTGATCAGTTCGGCATCGGGATGGCAGGCCTTGCGGTGGTTCTCTATCATGCCTACAACCTGCAGGGAACGCTATTCAGGCTGAAAAATGACTTCAAAACCGTGGGGTTGGCCCAGGTTTGCTACACCTCAACCGAATTCCTTTGGGTGATGGTGTTTATTCTGCCGTTTGGAATCTATGGAGTTGCCGCCGTCTCTCCCCTGGCCTTCCTTGCACCGATTGCCTACCTCTTTTTCCGGAGAAAGGAAAATTTCCAGATTTTCTGGAGGTGGGGCTCTGCCCTCCGGTGTTGGAAGGCCGGCTTTCCGCTCTTATTGGCAGGCGCTGCCTACACCTTTTTGACCACGCTGGACCGTCTCTTTATCGCTACGAATTTCAGCGCTACGGAGATGGGGTACTATTCCATGGCAGCAACTGTGGTGGGCCTTCTGCCGGTCTTCCCCATCGCCCTCGCTTCCATCCTGTACGTCAGGATGTTAGAGAGGGTTGGAAAGAGCGGTCGGGAAACCGACCTGGAAGCCCTTTTGAAAAAATCCACACTTGTTCTGTCGGTCTACAGCGCTTTTTTGGTAGCCCTGCTTGTCCCTGCGGTGGAGGTTTGTATGAATCTCCTCCTTCCTCTTTATAAGGACAGTATTCCCTTGACCCACGCGTTGCTATTAGGCGCGTATTCTCTGTCCATTCTCCATGTGGCGTACAATCTTCTGGTTGCAATCGAGCGTCAGAGATGGATTCTGCTTGCCCAGGGAGTCTGCCTAGGCAGTGCGCTGGCGGCCTACATCTGGATCGTTCATAGAGACTTGGGGCTCCTCGGCATCGCCTGGGCAAGCTCCTTGATTCAGACTCTTTATTGCTGGATGGTCCTGGCTTTGGCGCTGAGCCGCTATGAGAAAAATGGGTTTCGATTATCGCTGATAGTCTTGCGATACCATCTACCCTTTCTTTATGCTCTAGGGATTCACACGCTTCTGGGGGAGGTGCCAGCCTCACTGGAAGGGGCTGCCTTTTTTTGGGCCCAGTCCCTGCGGGTCCTAGGCATAGGGCTGGCCTTCCTGCCCGTTTTCGTCTGGCTGTTTCGAAGATATGGCTGGAGTTTTAGCCAGTTGACCAAGATACGTCTATGAGAATCCTAATCACCGGTGGGGCCGGTTTCATCGGCTCACACCTCAGCGAATTCCTCCTTTCTAAAGGCCATAAGGTCACGGTTCTGGATGACCTATCCACCGGATCTATTCACAACATCAAGCATCTGAAGGCCAACGCCAATTTTGAGTATTGCATTGACACAGCGATGAACAAACCACTCCTTTCCGAACTCGTCGACGATGTCGTTCGATCGATGCACGAGGATTAGATACATGCGCCTACGAGTGTTGATGATTAGTAGCCAGTACCCTCCGATCATGGGGGGGGCTGAACGGCAGGCTCAGTTATTGGCACAGGCATTGGTTCGCAAGGGGTGCCATGTGGAAATCCTGACGCAAAGCTTGGAGAGACGTACGGGAAGTTCCCATGAGGATGGGGTGTTGGTCCACCGAAGCATCCAAACACTGAAAAAAGGGAAAATTTTTGGTCTGACCTACCTGATGAGTAGTTTTTGGAGCCTCCTGTGTCTGCGCTTCCAGTGCGATGTAATCCACTGTCAGAGTTTGTATTTAGATAGCTGCGTTGCGGCTTTAATGGGCAAGCCTGTCTTGGGAATGATGGCTGGCGATCGAGACTTGCACAGAATGCAGCAAATGGTGGGAGCTTTCATTTGGATGGGACTCATCCGACGTTTGAGCGGTTTTGTTGCGATCAGTGACCCTATCGAGAAGAAACTTTTAGCAGTTGGTGTTTCCTCCGATAAGATTTATCGCTTGCCTAATGGTGTGGACATGACCGGTTTTGTACCGGTATGCAAGCAGGAAAAAGTCGGTCTCAGAACTCGGCTTCAGATTCCGGTCGATGCATCTGTTGCTATCTTTTGTGGGCGGCTGGCGCCGGAAAAAAATCTTAAAAACTTGTTGCATGTGTGGGCTGGGGTGACAAAGCAGCTCAGCAAGGCGCACCTGCTCCTTGTGGGGAGTGGTCCGGAGCACGCAGAACTGGAGAGAGTCGCGCGTCAATTGGGTTTGTTGGAACAGGTTCACTTTCTTGGCCAAAAAAACGATGTCCTTCCGTATCTCCAGGCGAGCGATTTTTTTGTTTTACCATCGCTTCGGGAGGGTTGTCCCAACGCGCTATTAGAAGCGATGGCCGTGGGTCTTCCGTGTGTCGCCACAAGGGTGGGTGCCATTCCTGAACTCATTGATTCAGGGCGGAATGGGATTCTCATCGATCTAAACGAGGTGTCGGCGACGGTGCGGGCTATTGTCCAACTCGTGGAGGATCCTGAGAAGGCCTTTCGATTGGGACAAGCCGCTAGGGATACTGTTAAGGAACGGTGTTCTATGGATCACATTGCCGATCAGTTTATCCAAATTTACAAAGAGTTGTTGTCAAAATCCTGAAATGAGAGAAGACCAATGGATTCAAAAATCACTGGATCTTCTCCTGGTCAACGTCATTGACCCGAGGGGAGCAGAACTATTGTTGAGGCTCTCGACACCGATGAGGACCAGCAACTGACCATGCCAGCCTATTACCTCTTCAGGGTGGATGATCTTTGCCCGACCCAAGACCGCGTGCTGTGGAACAGGTTGAAGGAGCTATTTTTGAGTCTGGATGTCAAGCCTATTCTTTCGGTCATTCCCGACTGCCGAGACCCTCACTTGCATCTGGACGCCCCGCAGCAGGATTTTTGGGAGGAGCTCCACCGATTAGTATCCGAGGGCTGGAGTATCGGACAACATGGCTTTCAGCACCTCTATTTGAACAAGAATGCAGGACTATTGGGAATCACTCCACGAAGCGAATTTGCTGGCCTTTCCTTTGAAGCTCAGAAGGACAAGCTTCTTGCCGGCAAAAAAATTTTGGAGGGGCATGGAATTTTCACGGACCTCTTTGTTGCCCCGGCCCACTCCTTTGACCGAAATACCTTGAAGGCTCTGACTAACTGTGGTTTCAAACGTCTCAGCGATGGGCTCGCCCTCTATCCATTTTGGAAGGAAAACCTTCTATGGATTCCACAGCTTTTGTGGGGGCCGGTCGAAATGCCATGCGGGCTGCACACCATCTGCCTGCATCCACAATTCATGAGTGAGGAATGCTTCCAAAAAGTCGAGAGGTTTTGCCGCCAGCAGAGGAACCGCATCTTCGATCTCGAGATGGCCTGTTCGTGGTGGATGGAACAAAGGGGGTGGAAGCGGATGCTATATGGGGCTCTCCGCCCGCCCTTCAGTCCACTGTGGCGTCTTAACCGCTGGGCTCGCCGGTGAAGGGAGGGGACATTGTATAGTACGTTCCGCGCCAGAGTTGTCTTGGCACGAAAGTGCAGCAAAGTGTCATAGTGAGCCACCGTTTCGAGTTCGGAAAAAACTGGAACCGCTTTCTCAGCGTCCTCGACGAGGAGCGGATTCAGATAGCGGAACATTCGCTGAGGCGTATGCTAGAGGTCGAGCACCTCAAGGGCAAAAGCTTTCTCGATGTGGGTTCTGGAAGTGGTTTATTTAGTTTAGCAGCCCGTCGCTTGGGTGCCCGGGTGCATTCATTCGACTATGACCTGCAATCAGTGGCATGCACGAAGGAGATGCGACGGCTGTTTTCGGCAGGTGACTCAGAGTGGGTTGTTGAACAGGGGTCCGTACTGGATGAAGGCTACCTGGCGCTACTCGGGACCTTCGATGTCGTGTACGCTTGGGGAGTCTTACACCACACAGGGGACATGTGGACAGCGTGCAACAATGTCGCCCCTCTGGTGCGAAATGGAGGGTTGCTCTTCATCGCTATTTATAACGATCAAGGACCTCCATCCGTGTTTTGGCGATGGATCAAACGTGCTTACTGCTCAAGCCTGTTAGGCAAGGTTGTGCTAGCGATGGTGTTCATTCCGTACTTTATTTTACGTGGATTGGCTGCAGATACTGTGAGGAGAAAGAGCCCGCTTAGACGATATTTCGACTATAGGAGAACCAGAGGAATGTCATGTACCCACGATTGGATAGACTGGCTTGGAGGATACCCCTTCGAGGTTGCAAAGCCTGAACAGGTCTTCGAACTCTATAAACAGAAGGAGTATGTCTTGGTGAGGCTAGAGACTCGCGGGGGAGCCAACGGGAACAATGAGTTTATATTCCGCAAGTCATAATATGCGCCAATGAAAATCATGTTTCTCACTCGGACGCTTGACCCTGGGGGGGCAGAGCGGCAGCTGACGATATTATCAAAGAGCTTCTACCGCAGCGAGCATCAGGTCACTATATTAGTATGTTATGCAAATGGCCCTCTACAGAAAGAGTTGGAAGATGCAGGCGTCTCGGTCATTTCGCTCAACAAGCGGGGTCGCTGGGACATTCTTGTTTTCCTTTTTCGTTTGTTCGCCGTGTTGCGCAAGGTGAAACCTTCTATCTTGCACGGCTATTTGGTTTTTCCGAATATCCTGACCGCGCTTGCCAAGCCCTTCTTTCCCTCCATGCGGATGGTCTGGGGAGTGAGAGCATCCAATGTGCACCTTAGACATTATGACTGGCTCACGCGACTCTCATCCTGGGCTGAATGTCGACTCTCGCGTTTTGCGGACTTGGTGATTGTCAATTCTCATGCAGGACGTGAGCATGCTGCGACACGGGGGTTTCCCTCTCCGAAAATGATCGTCATTCCCAATGGGATAGATACTGAACGGTTTCAGCCTGACCGCATCGCAGGGCAAACGATACGAAAAGAGTGGGGGATCAGCGATCATGAGAAATTGATCGGCCTCGTGGCCAGACTTGATCCGATGAAGGATCACCTCACATTCATTCAAGCTGCTGCGGAGCTATCGAAGCTGAGAGATGATGTGCGATTTGTCTGCGTCGGAACGGGTCCCTCGCGGTATCAACAGAAACTGCAAGCAATGTCGAAACAATTGGATGTACATTCGCGTCTGATCTGGGATGGTCCGCGGTTGGACATGCCGGCCGTGTACAACGCGTTTGATCTGGCTTGTTCATCATCTTCATGGGGGGAAGGCTTTGCCAACGCAATTGGGGAAGCGATGGCCTCTGGGGTTCCCTGTGTGGCAACCGATGTAGGGGATTCGGCCGTGATTGTTGGTGACATAGGGGTTATTGTGCCTCCTCAGGATCCCAAGTCCCTCGCACTCGCCTGGAGTGACATGCTCTGCAAGGAAGATATGATAACCGGGACATACGCAACGCAAGCCCGCGCGCACATCGTCAGACAGTTTGGGCACGAGAGGCTATTCCAACGCACGGCCCAAGTTCTAGAACAGCTGCTCACATGAAAATCGCCCATATCATTACAGGGCTGCCTTCTGGTGGGGCAGAAGGTATGCTGTGCAAGCTATTGGCGTACAGTGATCGATCACGGTTTGAGTCTGTGGTTATCTCGCTCCAAGGTCAAGGTGTCCTGGGCCAGCGAATCCGAGAACTGGAAATTCCGCTATATTGTATGAATATGTGGGGCTGGGGCCAGCCAATCCATGCCTGGTTCCGTCTCGCCCATCTCCTCAAGCGCATTGGCCCGGATCTTGTTCAAGGCTGGATGTACTATGGCAATCTGGCAGCGCTCCTGGCGAGGTACATGGGTCCTGTGTCAATGCCAGTGGCATGGAATGTTCGGCAATCGCTGTATGACTTAAGCGCTGAACGTCGACAAACGGCGTTGATGATTCGTGTGGGTGCTCACGTATCCAAGCAGCCAGCAGCTATTGTCTACAATTCACACGTGGGTGCAGAGCAGCATGAATTACGTGGGTATTGCCGAGGAAATAGGCGGATTTTGCCAAACGGTTTTGATTGTGACGAGTTTGCACATCGCCCGGAAGCAAGGCCGTGGTTGCGTCACGAGCTTGGGTTTGGATCGAAAACGATCCTCATCGGTTTGGTTGCTAGGTTTCATCCGATGAAAGACCACAAGAATTTTCTCGAGGCTGCCGGAAAAGTTGCCCGGTGCCATTCTAATGTAGGTTTTGTATTGGTGGGGGAGGGCATAGAAGAACACAACAACGATCTCATGTCAGTAGTTGAGTCCGTTGGTATAAGAAAACGAGTGAGGGCGTTAGGGCAGCGTGCAGATGTATCGAGGATTATGGCAGGGCTAGACATTGTTGCGTCCGCATCGTGGACTGAAGGATTTCCGAATGTCGTTGGTGAGGCTATGGCATGTGAGGTCCCATGCGTAGTGACGGATGTTGGGGAATCATCGCATATCGTGGGTGAGACAGGTGTCGTGGTCCCTCCACGAGACTCCCATGCACTGGCGCAGGCCTGTGAAAAACTCATTGATGTTGGTAAAGAGGGCAGACGGTCACTTGGCCGTGCCGCGCGATCGCGCATCGTTGCGCGATTTTCTATTACACATGTCGCATACGCATATGAGCGTCTATATGAGACGATTGTCGCTGGTACTGCGAACCCGGATACACATCGAGTTCACGCCGCCTCTTCCCTCTCCAGCGGCTAGAAGGTAAACACAAAAGTTTCATGTGTGGGATCGCTGGACTTGTAAATTTCGACCGCGCTGGCACGTATGATGATCTGTGCGTGAATGCAACTAGTATGTCGAATGCGCTCCGTCACAGAGGACCCGACGATGGAGGTGTATGGGCAGACTCGAATGTCGGCATTGCACTTGGACATCGACGTCTCTCCGTCATCGATCCATCCGTGGGGGGCCATCAACCGATGGAATCATCCTGTCGACGGTTCATCATGGTGTACAACGGGGAGATCTACAATTTCAACGCCCTGCGAAAAGAACTCGAATGTTGCGGTCAACGCTTTCGTGGACATTCTGATACCGAAGTTCTGCTCGCGGCAATTTCCGAATGGGGAATATGGGAGGCTGTCGATCGTTGCCATGGGATGTGGGCCTTTGCCGTGTGGGATCGCCAACGCCGTACGCTGTTCCTTTCGCGAGATCGCCTTGGGAAAAAACCGTTATATTTTGGCTGGGCAGGGAGCACCATGCTCTTTGGTTCAGAACTAAAGGCGCTCAAAGCATATCCAGGTTTCCACGGTGAGATTGATCGCGGGGCGTTGGCACTGTTTCTACGTTATGGTTACGTCCCAACGCCCTATTCCATATTTCAACGTGTGTGGAAGCTTCAGCAAGGAACTGTCATCACCCTTCCCATTGATACCGTTAAAAATGGAGCGTCGTATGATGACCTTCGAACAAACATCCGTAGATACTGGTCTCCACGGGAAGTCGCAGAAAAAGGAATGGCGGAACCGTTTGCAGGCACTGATTCTGATGCCGTTACATCACTCGACAAACTTCTTCGCGACGCGGTGGCCTGTCGGATGGTGGCGGATGTGCCGCTGGGAGCATTTCTCTCAGGCGGGATCGACTCATCGACGGTGGCGGCGCTGATGCAGGCTCAACACCACCGACCTATCAAGACGTTCAGTATCGGATTTCACGAGTCGGCATACAACGAAGCGCACTATGCACGGGCCATCGCCGATCATCTTCAAACCGAGCATACCGAACTCTACGTGACGCCGGAAGAAGCGATGGCTATTATTCCAAAACTTCCAACGCTCTACGATGAGCCGTTTGCTGACTCGTCACAAATCCCAACATTTCTGGTTTCGCAGCTGGCGCGTCGTGATGTGACCGTAAGCCTTTCCGGCGACGGCGGAGATGAACTTTTCGGCGGATACACTCGGTATGTATGGGGAAAACAGATCTGGAGGGGTGTTGGCACGATTCCCGTCGGTTGGCGACAGTGCATTGCTGGTGGTATGAGGGCGTTTGCCCCGAGACAGTGGGACGCGATCTTTGGCCTCCTCGGACTCTTGTTGCCTACTCAATACAGGCGATATATCACAGGTGATAAGCTACACAAACTTGCTCGGGTTATCGCAGTAGGGACCCCTGAAGTACTGTACCAGACACTGGTTTCTTTGTGGGACGATCCAGTTTCATTGGTTGGATGTTCGGAGTGGCCAACAGTCCTCCCGGATCATCGTCAATGGCCGCATCTTCAAGAGTTAACACAGCGGATGATGTTTTTTGATCTGATTACCTATCTTCCTGACGATGTCTTGGCCAAGGTAGATCGCGCAAGTATGGGAGTGGGCCTGGAAGTACGTGCTCCTTTGCTTGATACGACAGTTGTAGAATTTGCAGGCCGCATTCCTCTTTCCATGAAAGTAAGACACGGAAAAGGGAAATGGCTGCTACGTCAAGTGTTGAAACAATACATGCCGATATGCTTGTTTGACCGCCCGAAAACAGGGTTTGGTATTCCAATCGAAGACTGGTTGCGGGGACCGCTGCGTGATTGGGCAGAGGAGCTTCTTGATGAAAAGCGTCTTCGGGAGGATGGGGTATTTTCGCCAGCACCGATACGAGAAAAATGGGAAGAGCATCTTTCTGGACGACGAAATTGGCAGTACCCACTATGGGCCATTCTCATGTTTCAGGCATGGGATATGGCCAACACATAAACTAACCTATCCTACCCCAACACGTATTCATTGTACGGTATTGATAGGTGTCACGTATCTACAACTTGAGAGGATTTCAGGTGACGCATGGGTGAGATGACGGAGCATTGGGGCATGTGGCTGTACCTGGTCACCTTCGGCTTAGCCCTTCTGGTATCGTTCTATATGGTGTCGATTGTTCGACAAATCGCGTTGAAGACTGGGCTTCTTGACAGACCAGATGGTTTGCTAAAGACACAGAAGCAGCCTGTTCCGTATCTAGGAGGAATTGCCATCTATCTTGGGTTTCTTGTGAGTCTCAGCCTAACCGTTGATTTTCAGCAGGAAGTCCTCGCGATGCTGCTGCCAGCGACCCTGGTGCTTTTGCTTGGCCTCATTGATGATATTGGTGGCATCGCACCTGGACCAAAGCTAATTGGACAGTTTATCGCGGTGTGTGTGTTGATCAAAAGTGGAATATGGGTGCAAATCTCAGCGCTTCCTGTGTGGGCGGACATCCTGTTGACCGTCATTGTGATCATTGCCATGAGCAACGCAATGAACGTCATCGATGTTACAGACGGGCTTGCAGGCGGCATTGCGGTGATCGCCGCAATGATGTTCTTCGTCGTTGCACTTCACAATGATAATCATGTAATGGCCATGATGGCTGTTGCTGTTGCGGGGAGTGTTGTTGGGTTCCTTCGCCACAATTTCCCTCCTGCATCGATTTACATGGGAGATGCAGGTTCCCTCTTTCTTGGTTTTATGCTTGGAGCGCTAGCTATCAATGGTCAGTACACTGGTATTCATAGTATGGGACTTGTGACTCCAATTCTGATCCTTGGCATTCCAGTTTTTGACACGGTATTGGTCATGGTCATCAGGGCATTGAATGGTCATCCAGTGTATTTCGGTAGCCCAGATCATTTTGCGGTGAGATTGCGTCAATTGGCATGGTCGGTAAGGCGTGTTGTCGTTTCGAGTTATGCTGTCGCTATCGTATTGGGAGGTATTGCCTTGGCAATCATGTATGCACCCTTGCGTGTCGCGGTTACTTTGACAGTGGTGGCGACGATTTTCTTGGTGGTAGTCGGGGTATGGCTCTCACGGGTTCCAATGCAGCGGGGCGTACAGGCGAAGGTGGGTGTTGTCTCGCCATCATCGCCCGCAAAGGAAATGCCAATACGGTAAGTCATCTGAGATTGTGATCCTTCGAAAATACCGTTCCAAACGTTGAATGTCGTCACGAGAAACGCGTTGTTCAATACTGGTAAAAAAACGATCATAGACATCCTGCTGAATGCGGGTACGAGTCCTGTCACGATAGAAGTCGAACAGTGGGACGTAACTGCCCAGGTTAACAACGTTCACAAGGTGTCCGAAAGAGATCAAAGGAATATAGAGCGCGTATGTCCCGAGGACAGCAATCCATTTCCGCATCGTCGGATGGCGAATTCTTGTGAGAAATACTCGAAACAATGTCATGATGTGTAAGAGTATTCGAAAATATATTGGGCGATTGTCGAGCGCGTAATAGAGAAATATAAGCAATTGTGGTGCGAAGCGCCTGAGTTTTATGACCTCGTCAATACAGGGTGTTGGTAAATGGTGCAAGACACCCAAGCAGAACAACAAATCAGCGGCATTATCTGCA
>DTRN01000090.1 GCA_012965905.1 Nitrospirales bacterium
CCTGCAGCTCTCCTTGAAAGAGAGCATTATGCTGGCGCTTGAAAATAACTTGGACGTGAAAGTCGACAAGTTGAATAAAGACGTGCGCCTCACCGATATAATATTTGAAATGGCGAAATTCGACCCCACGCTCGGGGCCAATTTCAATCACGGACAGAGGGCGTTTCCACTGAACTCGACCATCGATCCGATCACCTTTCAGGAAACAGAGGCGACGCCGCTGAGCCAAGTGAGTGTTCAGGATTTTGGAGTAGATGTACAGCAGCATCTGCAGACGGGGACAGACGTTCGTGTGGGTATCGATAACACGCGAACAGATCTGCTTTTCTTTGATCCGAAACCTGGAGAACGCATTGATGCTGAATATCGAAGCGACTTGAGGCTCACCATTGCACAACCCTTGTTGAGAAATTTTGGCATCGACATCAACAAAACGTTCATCAATGTGGCCCGAAATAATATGGCCATTGAAGAGCATGTCTTTGAGGATGGGCTCATGCAATTAGTTGAAGATGTCACCGAGGCCTATTGGAACCTCGTGTTGAGTATTGAACTGCTCAGGGTCGAGCACGAAGCACTCAGAGCCGCTCAAAGCTTATTGGACAATAATCGTGCGCGAGTTGAAGTAGGGGTCTTGCCTTCGATTGAGGTTCTCGTCGCGGAAGCGGATGTCGCGTCCCGAGAAGAAGATGTGCTGGTAGCGGCACAGAGCATCGAAGATCGCGAAGATGAATTACGACGCCTGTTGAATTTGCCAAATGTGCCACTGGTAGAGAAACTGACGGTCACTCCGATGGATGCTCCCAAGCTGACGACGAAACAGATTTCCCTGAAGGAGGCGCTTGAAACGGCATTTATGAGGCGCCCCGATATGCAACAGAGAAAACGGGACCTGACAAATCGTGGGCTTCAGACAAGTTATGCAAAAAACCAGTTGCTCCCGGACCTATCATTTCAGGGCGGTGCAGGATTATTCGGACTCGGGAGGGATCACGGGGATAACATTGACGCGTTGGGGAATACGAACTCATTTCACTATGAGGCAGGCCTGGTTCTGAGCATACCTTTAGGCAACAGATCGGCGAAGAGCACGTACAATAAACGGCGGCTTGAAGCGGAGACGGCGCTTCTGGCGTTAAAGAATCTTGAGTTGGATGTCACCGTCGAGGTGAAAAAGGCGCTGCGTGATATCAATACCGGCCTGAAGCGGATCAAGGTTTCCCAGGTCGCGACGAAGCTTGCGAGGCGAAAAGCACAGGAAGAAACGGAACGATTCAAAGAGGGCTTGAGCACCAGTCACGATGTGTTGATGTTTCAGCGAGATTTGGCCCAAGCGCAGGGGCGTGAGATTCGAGCCATCATCGACTTCAATAAATCGCTCGTCAACGCACAGCGCGTCTTAGGGACCATCCTGGAGGATGCCGATATCTCAATGGCCTAAGTCTGACGATGTGAGTCATTTTTGATGAAGCCATATCCGTTCGTGGCGACCTGCTGTCTTGTTGTGCTCGCCTTGCTATCTCACCCCTGTTTTGTTACGGTTCCGCCGGCATGATGACATTCTACATCACACGGTTTGGAACCGCCGTTCTCGTCTGTACGGCCGTTCTTTTTCTCATCAGCGGCTGTGCGGGATCAGGTCAAAAGAATGTTGGCGATGGGATCGATCACGCGGCTGTTGATGAGGCAGTGTTTGATCCCGACTTAACCCGTGTTGCCTACGATCCTACGATCATTATGAAACGGGCGGAGGGATTTTTTGAGCGCAAAGAGTTCGCCGAAGCCGTCGTTGAATACGAACATTTTCTTGACCTTCACAAGGTGCATCGACTGACACCCTATGCGTTGTATAAGATGTCGTTGAGTTATGTAAACCAAATTCAAACGGTCGATCGAGATCCTGAGCCTGTAATCAAGGCGCGCAAGTCCTTGGAGAAACTCCTCGCGGATTTTCCAGGGAGTCGATATGAATCCGACGCACGCGCAATTCACAAAGCTGTCTATGAACTCATGGCACAACAAGAAGTGTATGTCGGCCGGTTCTATTACCGCAAAGGAGGCTACCTTGCCTCATTGCATCGTCTGGAGGAGGTGGTACGGAAATACCCCGATGCCCCAGATGCCATGGCGAAAGCTCTATACTATCTTGCGTTAACCTATCGTAAGATTGATGACCGAGATCTTGCGATTGAATACACGCAGAAGATAGTCGAAGAGTATCCGACCTTCAAACACCACGAAGAAATGAGGTTGATGCTCGCCGAGTTACAAGGCGAGGTGCTCCCGCCACAACAACAGCCAACCACCACATATGCAAAGCGTTCAAAAGACTGGGTCGAATCTCTTCGGTCTATGTTGATGTTTACGCGCTAACGCATCTCTCAATCGCAACGACTCTTCTACTCGTGCGTCCTCGGAACGGTTGGGAAGGCAGACGCTAGAGCAGCGAATTCCTCAATGGTCAGTGTCTCGGCGCGACGAGAGGGCACGATCTGTGAAGTAGACAGTGCGTTCATGACCGCGGGTTTATCCATGCCTCCTTGGCACAGTGCCCCTAACAGTGTTTTGCGGCGGTAAGCAAAGGCCCGCCGTACAATATCTAGAAAGTGTGATTCGTCACCGACTGCTATTTTTGGTTCCGACCGAACCTGAAGGCTGATCACAGCCGACTCCACTGCAGGTGGAGGAACAAAGCATGAAGGTGGGACGGTCAATGCCATCGTTGCCTCCGTGAACAACTGAGCGGCGATAGACAATTGTCCATAGGATTTTGTTCCAGGGGACGCGGTAATGCGATGTGCAAGTTCCTTCTGGAACATGAGGGTGAGGCGCGTGACCTTTCTTCGCAAAGCCAAGAATCGAAACAAGAGGGGAGTTGCGATGTTGTAGGGCAAGTTGGAGACGATGGCAATCTTTCCTGGAATTCTCTCATAGTCAAATGACAACGCATCAGCGTGGACGATTTCTAGATTGGTATGTGTGCCCAGTCGATCGTTGAGTGTGGTGACTAGGGAGGCATCAATCTCGATGGCAAGGACGTGCTGTGCGCGTTCAGCAAGTGGTTTGGTCAGAATGCCATGTCCCGGTCCCACTTCCACAAATGTTTCGTCATCTTGCCCTGGAGTGGGCGTGTGCCCCTTCGGGAGTCCGACGAGGGAAAGGATCTTTTCAGCCACACCTCGATTTACGAGGAAGTGTTGGCCAAGTGATTTTTTTGGTCGTCCCATGGGAAATTGTGTTTCGTAGTCTGTCCTAAAAATCGGTCTCGTTCGGCTTTCGGCTTTTGTCCAAGAGTCTTGACCACCTCATAAAACGGCGTGAGGCCATGCTGATGGGCGGCAAGCAACGCCTGAAATGCCGGGACATAGTGATAATAGGTCCCGGTCGATGCAAGGTGTGCATTGTTAAGGTCGCGATCAATCCACCCATCGTACGTCGTGTCGCCGTCCCATGTGCGTTTGAGTTCGTTGTAATCCTCTTTTATGCGGTCAAGAAGCGTTTGTTTTTGCTCGCGTTTCCAGTCGTC
>DTRN01000091.1 GCA_012965905.1 Nitrospirales bacterium
GGGCGTTAACCATAGTGGATAATTATAGTCGCGAAATCCCCGCCATCACGGCCGATCACCGCTTGCGTGCCGATGATGTGGTGGCCACCATGGAGCATGCGGTCGCCCTACGAGGGCTACCGAAACGGATTCAAGTTGACAATGAGAGTGAATTAATTTCAAAGGCCTCGACAAGTGGGTGTATGCTCATGGGGTGACGCTGGACTTCTCACGACCAGGCAAACCCACGGATAATCCGTATATCGAATCGTTCAACGGCAGTTTCCGTGATGAGTGCCTGAACCTGCATTGGTGCTTGTCCGTGGACGATGCGCGTGAGAAGATCGAGCAGTGGCGCCTCGAATACAATTGCGATCGCCAGCATCTGAGAGGCGTGGCACTCATATTTGGTTCATGCTGTTTTGGGTTTTTGGCACCTTGCCTCGACCCCGTTTCCGTTACGAGTAATCCGGACATTGTCTGCACCGACGGAATCAAGCATCCGGTGAATCTGGGAAGGAGTGTGCAATCGCTTGTAATAATCCGTAAGTTGATCATACGTATCTAAGCGACTCCAGTCTAACTGGAGTTCGTCTGATAGTTCCGGATGATAATGAAAATAAACTAGGCAGGGAGACACGCGACTCAGAAGTGCCTGAGCCGGAAAGAATTCTCCAACCGCTTTGTGTAGAGGGAAAAATATATCGACCAGTCTATCCGTAATTTTTTTTGATCGCGTCGGGGAAAGACGTTTCAGGATCATACGATACAACCACATCAATTTGGTCACCTGCTTGATTGACCAGATATAGTGATCAATAACTAAAATTCCTCCAGGTTTCACCATTGCGTATATGGATTTAATGCTTTCCTCTGTTGACGGAGTATGCTGCAAGACTCCCAGGCAGAAGACGAAATCAAAAGAATTTGGAGAAAATGGAGGATTGCGAAGGTCTGCTTGAGCGATTCGATAATTTATTTGTGTCCCGATATTTTCCTGGTTTGCTTCCACCGCTACGCTTAGATCTATAGAATGAACCAAGGCTTTTGCATGTACCATTAATTCCGTAAATCGTCCAGCTCCGCATCCCACTTCTAAAACTGTTTTTCCTTTCAGTCGCTCTATCGGCATTCCCAAGCATCGTTCCAAACGCACTTTGGAAAGGTTGATACCTGTAAAGCTATCTAATTGAGTTTTTCTGTGACGATTCCATTCCAAACCAAAGGCGGAAGCATAGTTGTCAGAATCCACAAACCGTGGAACGTCTTTGATAATCGGAAAACGCTCTCCAGCTTGAGAAACAAGTGAATCCCCTTTCCTCTGAAGGGGGGTTCTTGAAAACGGTGAAATAAATTCAATCATAGATCAATCTCAAGCAACCCGTACAGAAAATCTATTTGCCCATATCATGAAGTTGAGTACTTTCCATAATAAGAATGCACGGTCTCTTCGGCGAGATACATGCTCAGCATACATGGACTGAATGGCCAAGCTGTCCAACACACCCGGCTGCTTGTTCTGAAAGACTCGCAATTGATCTTCAAACAGCGGCTTCAGAGCACCACGCAGCCAATGGCCATATGGCACACCAAATCCGGTCTTCTTGCCATAGAGAACATCGTGAGGCACAATCCCTTCCAGCGCGTTCTTCAATAGCCATTTTTTCCGGCCCATAGGCATCTTGCGGCAACCGGGAATCCGTATGCAATAATCAACCAACTCGTGATCAAGAAACGGGACGCGCGCCTCCACACTCGCGGCCATAGTGGAACGATCTACCTTCTCTAGAAAGATGTCTGGGAGAATGACCATCGAATCGATCAGCGCCATCTGATTGATTATGTCCTGATTTGCGAAATCACGTTGGCACTCCCGATAGCGTACAAACGGGTCCTGTTTCTCAATATCGCGCCGCACCTCCGGAGTAAACAGATGTGTGGGATGAGATTGACTATCCTCCTCTGTGAGCAGCAACGCCATCGTGGTAGGAAGATCATCAGCGGCCAACGCATGGAGATAGCGTTGTCGGCGGTAATAATGCGAAGTGTGCGGCAATAATGCATTGATATGCTGGCCAACTTTGGCCAGGGGGCGAAGGAAGCGATGATAATTGAGCGTCACATACCGCTGGTACCCCCCAAATAATTCGTCACCACCATCGCCTTGGAGAACCACCTTCGTTTCATTGCCGATCTTCGTGGCAAGCAAGTAAAGCGGAATGTTCGCAGCATCCGAGAACGGCATGTCATGATGGTGTACCATTGTTTCAACGATATCGGCGATTTCGAAGCCGGAAATAATAATCTCATGGTGCTCGGTGCCATAGAACTGCGCGACTCGCCGGGCTTTAGGTAGTTCGTTAACTCCTTTGTCAAAGTCAAAGCCGGCTGTGTATGTGGCAATCCTTCTCGCATAATGCTTTGAGGCAAATGCCGTAATCGCACTAGAATCAATACCTCCGGAGAGGAAAACGCCCACCGGCGCATCACTGACAAGATGACGCTTAACACCCTGCTCAAGCAAGCGTCGGGTTTCGACAATCAGTTCATCTGTCGTTGCCGTTATTTGCGGAAGCTCCGCTTGCTGCTTCAAAGACCAGTACGCCTTGGTCTGGTACCTAAACGTGGGAATATCGAGTTCAAGATAGTGCCCTGGCAATAATTTTCGTATGCCCTGATATAACGTCCGCTCGCCAAGCGTATTTCCGTAATACAGCCACTCATGCATCGATGAAAGATCACAATATGGAGTCGAAGTTGCCATAGACAACAACGCTTTTATTTCCGACGCGAAAGCCAGTCCATGGTCATCAAACCGATAATAAAGAGGTTTAACCCCTAGGCGATCCCGTACAAGCCATATTTTTTGTGCATGCGTGTCATATACTGCAAACGCAAACATCCCATTGAGCTGCCTTATAACAGCCACGCCCAATCTCGCGAACGCGTGAAGAATCACCTCCGTATCTGAATGCGAACGCAGTCCCTCAAGACCAAGAGAGTGCGCCAGTTCACGAAAGTTGTAGACTTCACCGTTGTAGCAGATCACAAAACGACTATCGGGTGTAGCCATTGGCTGCATACCAGCCAAAGACAAATCCAGGATACTCAAACGAACGTGACCAAGCTGTACAGCGCCGTGTTGGTATTGGCCATGCATATCCGGGCCACGGTGACGTAGCTGCTGAAGAACCTCGGCCAGGTCGCATGTCTCCCGAGGATGGATTGTCTCAGAGTTCAGAACCCTGCCTACTATGCCGCACATTCAGTTAAGATCCTTGAAGCTTAATCGCTGTCCGCGGCACGTTTGTATAGATCAACCCACATGGCTGTCACTCGCTCGACGGAGTAAAGGTTGGTGACACGTTCTCGCGCGGAACGTCCCATTCGTCGTCGTTCTTTAGGGTGATTTTTCAGCCACCTCAGTCGGTCGGACAACATCCCCACATCACCCCCATCTATCAGGAAACCATCCGTGCCATCCCTCACGATTTCCAGCATCGCGTTTATACGAAATGCAACAACTGGGACACTT
>DTRN01000092.1 GCA_012965905.1 Nitrospirales bacterium
CTCATTAACCGGAAGAAATTCTCGGAAGAGCTTAGCCAGCCGTGGTGCCGATCCGAGCCCCCCACCAACCACCATGCGGAACCCGCGAGTCCCATCGTTTTTTTGTATGGCCGAAAGCCCGATATCGTGAATCATCGTCTTGGCGCAATCCGTCGTCGCACATCCTGAGAACGCAATTTTGAACTTTCGAGGGAGACTCTGGTTCAGCGCATTTCGCATAAGGTACTGCGACAGCGTCAGTGCATAGGGCGTCACATCAAACGCTTCTTCATGGCATACTCCCGCTAATGGACAGGCGGTCACATTGCGCACCGTATTTCCGCATGCTTCTCTGGTAGTGAGATCCACCTCAGCAAGCCGCAGCATCACCATTCCCACCACATCGAGCGGAACGTAATGAAATTGAATGTCTTGCCGGGTGGTCACGTGACCGATCCCAGAACTGTAATCCTCAATGAGAGAAGCCAAACACCTCATCTGTGTCGAGGTGAGCCCGCCAAACGGGATCTTCACCCGAATCATCTGATAGCCAGCCTGACGTTGCCCATAAATGCCATGTTGTAGACGAAACGGCCGGAATACGTCGTCAGACAGTTCGCCGCGCTTCACTTTCTCGGCTTCGCCTTCAAACGCGGCAATCTCAGCGAGAATCGTGTCAGGAACGCGCGTCTTCAGAGTGGGTTGTGGTGCATCCATCACAGAGCCTCCATCATTCACACATCAAATATGGTACATGAGGGTTCGCTGACCGTTCAACGCATGGGAACGATCGCACAGATCCTGAATAGTCGTTGCATTCAACACGTTCATCACTGACACTTTCACTTCGTTCCACACACCATGTACCACGCACGACTTCGGATCAATCTCTTGCCAACACGTCCCGCTCGTTCCGTTCCCCACACAGGACATGGGAGTGACGGGGCCATCAATGGCTTCTATAATATCTCCAACCAGAATGTCATCGGATGATTTCGCGAGAAGATATCCACCCTGCGCGCCTCGAATACTGCGAACCAGGCCGTTACGTTTAAGCACGCTCATGACTTGTTCTAGAAAGCGAGGGGGAATACTCTGGTTCTTTGCGATGGCCTTGACCTGAAGTGGCCCACGATTTCCGTTTAGCGCCAGCTCCAAAACGGCCAGCACACCATATTCGCCTTTTATTGAGACTTTCATATAAAATACACTATCCCGATAGGATTTAGGATTTTACACGCAGGCCGCGAGCATGTCAAGGCTACGTTGGCCTCTGAAATCCGGTGAATTGATTGACCGCGCTGCTACGTTGACTTTCTCGCGATTGGAGTGATAGCGTCCCTGGCCATGGCAAAACCCCTTTCCTATACGTTGATTTTAGCGTTCTTGCTGGCCGTCATCGTTTTTCCAGTTGACGCCAAACCGGACACCACGATTGTCGTCACCACCCTCTCCGTCTTACAAGACTACGTCCAACAAATCGGCCGCGAACACGTCACGGTCACCAGTCTCATCAGCGGACTTGAAAATGGGCATAGCTACGCACTCAAACCCAGCGACATTCTGGCCGTTCGTCAGGCTCACATGTTCGTGACGATTGGTGCAGGCCTCGAAGTCTGGGCAAAGCAGCTGGTGGAAAGCGCACAAAATTCCACACTCGAGGTGGTGGTCACCTCCAAAGGCATCTCACTCCTAAGAAATACAGGAAGTATCCACACAAAAGGCGGAAAACATACATTCGGGAACCCGCACATCTGGCTCGACCCTGAAAATGCCAAGAGCATGATCCGACAAATTACCACCCGGCTTATTAAACTTGATCGCGCCAACCGCCGCGACTACCTGGCCAATCAAGCGGAGTACTTGCGTGAACTCGACACACTGCAAGCCGATATTAAACGCCGTGTCAAGAAACTTCCAGACCGGCGTTTCATTTCCCATCACCCCGCATGGCCGTACTTCGCCCGACGGTTCGGATTTAAGATCGTTGGAAATATCATTGAACACTCCGGGGCAGAACCGTCTGCGAAACATCTCAGCACACTAGTGCAGCAGATTAAAAAAACTGGAATCAAAGTCATTGTGTCCGAGCCGCAACTCAATCAGAAAATTCCGCAAATCCTCTCAGATGAAACCGGCGCTCGCGTGGTCACTCTGACCGCCATGCCTGGGGCTCTCCCAGGAACCAACACGTATACCTCCATGCTACGATTCAATGTTTCAACACTCCTGGAAACATTGAGCCCGTAGTCATTATTCTTCCCTAGGGCTACACAGCACCGATGACAACACATCGCGCAGAAGACCAGCCACGACACGTCGTGGCATTTTCACACGCCACCTATACCCTGTCACACACGACAGCCCTCGAGGACATCAGCCTTGAGATCAATGAGGGGGAATTTGTGGGTGTCATCGGCCCGAATGGGTCGGGAAAAACGACCATCCTCCGAGCTATTCTCGGGCTGATCCTCCCACGGACAGGCACCCTGCAGATTTTCGACTGTGCCTGTGAAAATCTCCGCTGCCATCATCGCGCGCGCATTGGATATCTTCCGCAGAAAGGGAAAATCGATCGCAATTTTCCCATTACGGTACTCGAAACCGTCATCATGGGGCGCTATGGCGTACGGGGACTCTTCCACCGAAGCGGGAAAGAAGATATGGCGATTGCACTTCAGGCGCTTGAAGACGTGGGAATGCGGGATTTTCAGAATCACCCGTTTGGTCAACTCTCGGGCGGGCAACAGCAACGCATTTTAATCGCGCGCGCGCTTGCCCAACAACCGCAGGTGTTGCTGCTGGACGAACCGACCACTGGCATCGACACCACCACACAGCATACGGTCCTGGAACTCATTCGGCGCCTCCATCGTGAACTACAGCTCACCATACTGCTGGTGACCCACGACATTAACCTCATCAGCCCCCTTGTGGACCGGTTGGTATTGCTCAACACCAACCTCTTTGCCGATGGCCACCCCAAGGACGTCCTGCGATACGACATTCTCTCGCAGGTGTACGGCAGTGAACTCATCGTGACTGATAACGGCTATGTCATTGGTGGTGATTCTCACCATGGGTGATACACCACACGATAAATCGTTCCAGGTGGTTCCCTCTTCCATTTTTTCGTGAGCGATCCTAAGGTCAGTATGCATGTTTGAATTTCTCGCCTATGAGTTCATGCAACGTGCGTTGATCACGGCGTTCCTGGTCGGAGGGGTATGTTCGTGGCTCGGCGTCTTTGTGGTGCTCCGCGGCTTGGCCTTTATCGGCGCAGGAACCGCGCACGCGGCTTTTGCTGGCGTTGCCCTCGCTTACTTGCTACAGCTTCCGCCAATGCTGGTGGCGATTGCCTTCGGTGTACTGACGGCATGGGCGGCTGGATTACTGGAAGAGAAGGGACGCATGAAACTCGATGTGTCGATCGGAATTCTGTTTACCAGCACCATGGCGTTGGCCATTCTCTTTATCGGGCTGATGAACGCCTATAACGCCGAAATCTATGGCTATTTGTTTGGGAGTATCCTCTCCGTGACACCCCTGGAGATGAAAATTATTGTGCTTCTGAGCATTGTCGTTATGGGCACACTGCTCGCATTCTCCAAAGAACTCTATTTCATCGCATTTGATCAAGACATGGCGGAAGCGTCGGGCATTCCAGCGCGACCCATTTTCTTTTTGCTTCTCACTCTCATAGCTGTGACTGTCGTTCTCTCGTTGAAAGCCATAGGGGCGGTGCTGGTCTTCGCGATGCTTCTCATACCAGCATCAACGGCATATCAGCTCACCCACAGTCTCAATCGGATGACCTGGATCTCTATTGCAATCGGAATTATAACCTCGCTCGCTGGAGTGCTTCTCTCATACTGGTTCGACCTTCCTTCTGGTCCAACGACCGTCCTCCTTCAGACAGCACTCTTCTTTGCCGCTCTCATCCTGCCACAGCGACTCACGCGTGGACCAGCCACCAACTGAAAGTTAATCCCCTAGAGTGCGTACTTAAAAATTTAGATAAAGAGCGAGGTCTCTGCGTCGAAGGTCATGCGGAGGATCGCTGGAAGGCCGAGGACTTCGTCAACGAGAGCGGTCATCTTTTCGTGATTGACCCCCATGTATTCTAGGCCAGCACTGCACGCGATGAGGCGAAATGTCCCCACTTGCCTTGCATCGGAAAACATCTGGGTAATCGCGGGAATTCTATTTTCTTTGAGCAGGCGGGACACATCCTCAGTATAAGCGCTGTACTCCGTCGGAAAATCCACCTCGTCTAGTTTGCCCATCGCGAGTTTCTTGATCGCCCAAAACATAAGGATCACGTGCACATCCCGTCCCAAGGCTGCAGCGGTGAGCGCAAGGGTCCCCACTTGGTGCAACTTATCGTAGGTTGCGCCATGCGCGAAGATGACGAACTTTTTATTGGGCTCTGACATTGGTGCGACTCGATCCAACATTCATTCGTATGAGTTCGTAGGGGTCGACGCGCGCATTGTTGAGTCGTGCGCCCCAATGGAGATGTGGGCCGGTCGCACGCCCGGTTGATCCAACCAATCCAATCACCGCACCACGGTCCACCGTGTCTCCTTCGTTCACCAACATCTCTGACAAGTGAAAATACATGGTGAAGAGGCCCAATCCATGATCGATAAGAATACTCTTTCCACTGAAAAACTGTTCAGTTGCCAATCGTACGATACCGCGATTCGAAGCCTGTACTTGGGCGCCCTGAGGGGCAGAAATATCTTCTCCGGTGTGCGGATTTTTCTTCTGCCCATTGATAAAACGTCGACGACCGAAGGCCCCACTAATCTTGCCATCAAGGGGAGCAACAAAACTATCGGTCCACGCCCGTGGTACGCGAGTGTGCGCAAATATGGATCGCAAGTGTTTCGCTTCTTTCCGAACACGCTTGAGTATGGCAACATCAAGGTCGACCATATTATTGGGCAGCGTCAGCCGTTGAACAGGAAAAGAGGCATCCACAACCTCAATGAAGAACCGCCGCGTTTCCGTCCCTTGCGGAGACGTCATGGTGACATTCAATGCGTCTTTTCCAAGCTTCGACGCTAAATCAGCTCCAACTAATCCTACCATCGTGGTGGAATCAGAAAGCGAAAAAAAGGGAACATTGGTTCCTCTCCAAGTCCCTGTCACTGTAGTCGAGCGATCAGAAACGGAAAGTACGATCTCCACAATCTCGCCCTGCGTTGCCCGAAAAACCGTTGGGGCAACACCTACCCCTTCGGCCAACAATGGCGAGGCCGCGCACAATCCGGAGGCCCCAACTACAACTGCAACATGCAGGATGTTCAAGACGGTTCGTCCAGCAAAGCCGCACTGAGCGGGGACCGCGGAACGTACCGAGAGGCACGTGAGCAGTTCAAGCGAGGGAGAACGCCGCTGGCAGATCGTGTTGAGCATCCCATCTAAGACCATCGTGCCGATGCCGGCAACTGTTCCATCAATTCGTTCACACGCATGTTTGTGGCTTTGAATGGATCCATACATAGGATCGTCTCTTCCCAATATCCGTTGAGTTTGAGGTAGGTCCAGTCGACTGTGTAGGAGCGATTCTTGGCCCGCGCGAAACGAATAAAGTCGCCACGGACTTTCGCACGCGTGGATTGCGGTGGGGTAGACATCGCATTATGGATGGCTTGGTCATCAACCATCCGATCCATGCGGTTGTGACGTTCGAGCAGGTAGTACACGCCTTTGGAGCGCTGGACGTTATGATACTGAAGATCAATCATGGCAATCCTTGGATCATCCCACCCACACCCTTTTTCCTCGACATAGGAACACATGAGATGGCGCTTACTCACCCAATCCAGTTCACGCGTGAGGCTCATAGGATCGTCATCGAGTCCATCAAGCACTTTTGCCCACCTCTGGAGCACATCTTTCGCGACCCCATCCTCTCGTCCTGCATCAACATAGGCCTGCGCGCGCTCAAGATAAGCCCTCTGAATCTCAATCGCACTCAGCTCTTGACCGTTTTCAAGCTTCACTTTCTGCTTCAGAGTGGGATCACGAGAGATCTCTCGAATGGCACGAACCGGGTCATCCAGCTGGAACTCCCGAATATGAAATCCATCCTCGATCATCGACAAGACGACGGCGGTGGTTCCGACTTTCAAATAGGTCACGAACTCAGACATATTGGAGTCCCCGACGATAATGTGGAGACGCCGATATTTTTCCGCGTCCGCATGCGGCTCATCGCGGGTGTTGATAATGCTTCGCGAGGAGGTTGTGGACGAAGATGTTTTTTCATGAATATGCTGCGCACGTTGGGAGATGAAGAAATGTGGGTGTCCATTCACTTTCATGACTTTTCCGGCCCCAGCAAAGATTTGGCGAGTTACGAAAAATGGAATGAGTTGTTCCGTCACATTCCAAAAGTCGACGTGACGGTTCATCGAAAAATTTTCGTGACATCCGTAGGTATTGCCCAGGGAATCGGTATTGTTTTTGAACACCGAGATGAATCCCGATACCCCCTCCTCACGAAGCCGCGTTTCTGCTGCCGGCAAGCAGCTCTCCAACAATCGTTCGCCAGCCTTATCGTGGACAATCAACTCTAGAATGGTCTGACACTCCGGAGTCGCATATTCAGGATGACATCCCGTATCCTGATAGAAGCGTGCCCCGTTCTCGAGAAAGGTGTTGGACGGCCAGCTATTGGGAATCAGTCCTTCGAAGATATATCCAATAACTTTTTCGATCGGAAGATACACTCGCCCAGTTGGCGAGAAGACCATGCCATACTCATTTTCGATGCCGAAAATGCGTGGCTTCATTTATCCATTCCGTTGCGTGCTGCGTTGGTAATCCTCCGAAACGATCGCCCCGTTTGGTCTCGTTCCAGCACGGCAATTTCCAAAGCATCCACGGTCACATCCTGCGCATTGGCGCGTGTAAAGGCATCACAACACAACGCAATGGCGGTATCAAGCGGAGCGTCCTGAGCCCATTCGCGCTCACTAAAGAATCGCAGAATGGCATCAGACGGTCCCCCAACAGCGGCCACACCACGCTCGTCAATGATACCGCCATCAAAGGTAATACGATAAATTTCGTTGGCCTTGCTCGCTGTTCCAACCTCGACGACCAAGATTTCTACCTCCAGAGGTTTCATTTCCTGGCTGAAAATGCCGCCCAACGTTTCGGAATAGGCTCGCGCCAATGACCGCCCACTCACATCCTCGCGACTATACATATAGCCTTTGAGATCAGCGTGACGAATTCCAGCCTTGCGAAGGCTTTCGAACTCGCTATACTTTCCCGCGCCGCAGAATGCAATACGATCATAGATTTCAGAAATTTTGCACAGCGATGCGGCAGGATTATCGGCTATCAGCAACACCCCACCCACATACTCCATGGCAATGATTGATCGACCTTTGGCGATGCCCTTTTTGGCATACTCCGCCTTGTCCTGCATCAACTGTTCCGGCGCCACGTAATAGGGGGGCATCATACCGCGCGATGTCTCCTCTTCTTCGCTTCAAGCAACTCCAGGCACATTGCGGCTAAACGCTCCTCACCGATATCAACGATGCCCTCTTCCCGAACAAGCTTCATGGTGGGATAGATTCCGCGAATGGGGTCCGGGCCACCGGTCCCCGAATCTTCCTCGGCCGCGCTAAACAACGCAGAGAGGACAAGGTTGATTGCCTCGGTTTCAGCAAGCGATCGTCGGTAATGCTCCTTCATCGTATTCTGCGCGTCCTTTCCTCCGGAGCCGACGGCGCAAAAATCAATTTCTTCATATCGCCCACCGGTAATATCGTATTGACAGATGCGTCCCTGCCCCAGGCGCAGGTCATACCCTGCAAAAATCGGAACGACCATTAACCCCTGAAACACCATAGGGAATTGTTCCCGCACCATCTGAGCCAACTTGTTTGCTTTGCCTTCGTAGGAGAGTTCGGCGCCTTCAAGTTTTTCATAGTGCTCAAGCTCAGTCCTGAAGAGTTTAGCCAATTCAATGCATGGCCCAGCGGTTCCGGCAATCGCAATCGCAGAATGGGCATCCGCGGCATAGACCTTCTCGATCCGATTGCTGGCAATCTGTGACCCTTCGGTGGCTCGACGATCGCCACCCATCACCACCCCACCCTCGTATTTCAAAGCCAAAATCGTCGTGCCGGTGGGGACAGCGCGTTCAAGGTACCGCACCGACTCCGGGAATGAAGCCGATGCACCAAATTGTGGCAACACTTCAGGTCGACATTGGCGTACGTACTCGGAAAAACTGGTGCCTGCATATTCGTGAAGATCAAGTCGCATGCGAAACGTCCTGTTGTGATGAGTCGGCGAGCTTCGCAAGCAACATGGAAACGGTATCCGATGCGTCGAGTAGGTCTTTGGTAAGCTGTTCCGTACCTCGACATGGCTCAAGCAGAGGAAGTTTGGTCATGGCATCGGATGCGGTCGTAAACAGGATCGAACTCCAACTCGTCGCGTACATTTCTTTGGGAAATTTCTTCATGCATGCGGATCGAAAATAGGCTCGTGTCCCCAACGGAGCATCCATCTCCGCACGAACAATCTCTTCATCACTGACCAATCGATTCATCCGGTTTTTCCGAAGCAGGGCAAAGTACAATCCCTTTTCCGGACGGATATCATGATATTGGAAATCCATCATGCGAATACGATGGTCATCCCACCCACATCCCTTTCGGCTCATGTAGGATGTCATCATGGCGTACTTCGCCACCCAATCAAGCTCGGTCACGAGGGTCATAGGATCCCGTTCGAGTTCATTAAGAACTTGCGCCCATCGTCGTAACACGTCAGCCCGTTCCGTGTCAGTACCATCACGTGCAGCAAAGTCTTGAGCCGCATTGAGATACACACGTTGGATTTCGATGGCGGAAGAGTCCTTCCCACTCGCCAAATGCACGGGAGCAGTGACACGCAGATCTCGTGAAATGTGTTTCATCGCCCCAATCGGATCAGCCAACTCTAACGACGCAAACGATACACCAGCCGCAATCATGTCAAGCACCACTCCGGCGGTGCCAACTTTCAAGTACGTTGCCGTTTCCGACATGTTCGAATCTCCAACGATGACATGGATGCGACGGTACCTCTTGGGGTCGGCATGCGGCTCGTCACGCGTATTCATAATCGGGCGCTTGCTCATGGTATTGAGGCCGACACGGGTTTCGAAAAAATCAGACCGTTGGGCAATCTGGAATGAGGCAGGCTCCGTTCCATTTTCTGCTCCGACCTTTCCCGCGCCAGAAAAAATTTGCCGTGTCACAAAAAATGGAATGAGTGCGGCCGTCAACTGGTCGAATGGGAGGTCACGAGGAAACAGATAATTTTCGTGGTAGCCGTAACTATTGCCCTTCCCGTCGGTATTGTTTTTGTACACAATCACGCCACGCTCCGGGCGCACTCGCAACACCGCGCGAAGACAGTCCAGCACAATCTGCTCACCCGCTTTTTCATGGATGACAAGCTCACGAGGGCTGGAGCACTCGGGGGTTGAATATTCCGGGTGTGCGCCATCAACGTACAATCGACCACCGTTGTGCAGCGGCTTATTCAGGAGCCGATTGTAATCTGGTCCAGGGCTCTCAGCTTCTCCCTCCACTTCAAACCCTCGACTATCCGACAGTGGGCTTTCCCCTTCATAATCCCACAACACTGGCGCAGGCGGGAGCAAAGGGTAGTGGTTGACAAGAAACAGTGACTCGGCGACAGGATCGACAGCCCGTCCATCGCGCGTCGTGATTCCGAATTCTGTTTCAGTCCCGTAAATTCGCATTGCGGGTATGGGCGACCTTCTGAGATAAAGTGGGGTTAGAGGTAATGACCGGTCGGAACCGTTTCAATGTCCACATCATCGGAGTGTGTCGACGTGAGGGTACGAACATGAACGATGCGCTCGTTCTTTCGTCCCGCAATCTTTGCCCAATCGTCAGGATTGGTCGTGTTGGGAAGATCTTCTTGTTCCTTGAATTCTTCGCGTGCTGCCTGGAGAAGATCGTCTTCTTTTAACCCCTTTTCCCTAGTCGCAAGGAACCGCTTGATCGCCATTTTCTTGGCTCGAGATACCACACCCTCGATGAAGGCACCACTGACAAAATCCTTCAGATAAAATATTTCCATACTGTCATTTACATAGGTGACCTCCAAAAACCGATTCTCATCGCTCAGACGGTACATGGCATCGACCGTCGCCGCAATCATCCGGCTCACAACCTCTGCCGCATTCTGGCCATCTCTGCTCAGTTCATCTGTGTGGAATGGAAGGTCTGATGTCAGATATTTTTCAAAAATGTCCGTGGCGGCATCCTTGTTGGGTCGGTCGATTTTTATCTTCAGGTCCAATCTCCCCTGACGAAGGACCGCGGGATCAATGAGATCTTGCCGGTTACTCGCACCAATGATGATGACATTGTTTAACGGCTCCATGCCGTCAATCTCGGCCAGAAACTGAGGCACGATGGTCGATTCAAGATCGGACGAGATGCCTGTGCCACGGGTGCGAAACAGTGCATCCATTTCATCAAAAAACACGATCACCGGCATGCCATCACTCGCACGTTCCTTGGCACGCTGAAATACCTCCCGCACATGTCGTTCTGATTCGCCCACGTATTTGTTCAACAACTCCGGGCCCTTAATGTGCAAGAAGAAGCTTCGGGTTTCTTTGCCGCTCAGATGTTTGAGTTTTTGTGCCAATGAATGCGCAACGGCTTTAGCAATCATGGTCTTCCCACACCCCGGGGGCCCATAGAGCAACACCCCGCGAGGCGGACGTAATCGATGTTCTCGAAAGACATCCGGATGCAAGAAAGGAAGCTCAACCGCATCGCGAATCTGTTCTACCTGTTCTGCAAGACCACCAACATCCTCATACGTCACATCGGGAACCTCTTCAAGCACAAGCGATTCAACCTCTGACTTCGGGAGCTTCTCAAGCAGGTAACCCGACCGGTGGTCATAGAGCAGATGATCCCCCGCTTTCAATGATTCGTGTAGAAGTGGATCGCTCAGCTCGGCCACGCGCTGTTCATCTGCTCGCAAAAGGATAATAGCCCGCGCATCATCGATGCACTCACGCAGCTCCACAATTTCTCCCTTGCCGTCAAAGCCTTTCGCCTCAATCACGTTCAGCGCTTCATTGAGGACAATCTCTTGCCCTTTCATGAGATGTTCAATACGAATCGATGGATGAAGATTCACGCGCATTTTCCGCCCCCCGACGAAGACGGTCACTGTATTGTCTGGATTAGCATGAGAGTAGATGCCGAAGGTCGATGGCGCCGCTGTGAGCTTTTCGACTTCGGCACGTAAGGCCTCAACCTGTGTCCGCATCTCATGAAGCATCGCGGTCAGTCGCTCATTCTGCGTATGAGAACGGTCGAGTTGGAGACGAACGTCATACAGTTCTTGAATCGCCCCTTCCACTGATTGGATTTGACGACGCAGCTTATCCAGCTCCACACGAGACTCCTCGCTGCTTTTCATTCCGCCGTTGTCGCCTCGAATCTCATGATCCATAAGTGCAGGGCCTCAGATTTTGGACTTCGTGAGGTGCTTTCGGTATTGTTTCACAGCCCTACAGGGTGGTCAAATCATTGCATCGTGGTGCGGTGACGATCAATCTCAGCACATAGCGCCCGTGTAATCAGCCCGACATCCGGCGCTGCCATGATCGCGGAGATCACGGCAATCCCTGATGCCCCAGCTCCCATAACCTCTCCAACACTTTCGAGCGTAATTCCCCCGATCGCAAAAATTGGGAGGCGACTTTTGCTGCGAGCACTATCGATAGCAGTCGGACCAAGCGGTGCCCCAAATGCGCGCTTTGATGGTGTGTCGTAGATCGGACCCAACACCACAAAATCCGCCCCCTGTTGCTCTGCCCGCTGCACCTCATCGGAGCTGTGCGTTGACACCGCTATAACACGATCTGGTCCTACCAACCTGCGAACCTTATCAACTGGAAGACTATCAGACCGGAGATGGATCCCAACACCAGGCACGGATAAACACACATCAACACGATCGTTGACAAAACATTGAGCACCACATCTTTTTGTCGCTGCGGCGATTTCTCTGGTAAGCGTCAATAGCGACCGGATAGGTAAGTCTTTTTCTCGAACTTGGACTGCTCCGGCACCATGATCCAGCGCGTCGGTGATCACGACATGGAGAGAATGATCAACAGTGCGATGCCGATCGGTGATGAGATAGAGAGAAAAATCAACTCGCGGCATGAATCAAGGCTCACGCCTATGGGAACCCCGATTAAAGGTCGGGTTCCGGACTACTCGCTGTGGAGTAGAGTTTTTTCGGTATTCGCCCTGCCCGATAGGCTAGGCGACCTGCTTGTACGGCGTAATTCATAGCACGCGCCATTTTG
>DTRN01000093.1 GCA_012965905.1 Nitrospirales bacterium
GCTTGGTAAAGGGTGACGAGGTCATCGGGATGCAGACGCTCGAACCAGACGCAAAGGCGACTATCCTCACCGTCACAATAACCTTGACGCAGTCATCTCGCTCATTCGTGGATCCGACTCGCCGCAAGTGGCACGAACCAGGTTGATGCAGCAGTTCGAGCTAAGCGAGATTCAAACCAACGCTATTCTTGATATGCGGTTGCAACGTCTCACAGCACTTGAGCGAGAAAAATTGATGCAAGAATACCGTGACGTCACCGAACGTATCGCCCACTTGCGGTCGGTGCTTGGAAGCGAGGACCTCGTACGAGACATCATTCGCACTGAGCTGGGAGAGATCAAAGTGCAATACCTCGAAAAACGACGCACCGAGATCATACCGCACGCCGAAGATATGACTATCGAAGATCTGATCGCGCAAGAGGACATGATCATTACGATTTCAAACGCGGGATATATCAAACGAACCCCAGCGACACTGTATCGAAGTCAACGACGAGGTGGGAGAGGAAGCGCGGGCATGGACATCCGCGAGGAAGATTTTGTCTCCTCGTTGTTCGTTGGTTCGACGCACGACTATCTGCTCTTCTTTACCGACGGCGGCAAGGTCTATTGGTTGAAAGTGCATCAACTTCCCGAGGCTGGCCGAAACACCAAGGGACGCGCAATCGTCAATCTGCTCACGTTGTCAGAAGACGAACATGTGACCACGGTCCTTCCCGTCAGTAAATTTCGTGATGACTTGTACGTTGTGATGGGGACCAAGATGGGGGTGGTCAAGAAGACCGAACTTTCGGCGTATAGTCATCCAAGAAGTGGGGGCATCATTGCCATCAATCTCGATGAAGGCGATAAGTTGATCGCAACTGAAATCACCGATGGACATCGGCATCTTATGTTGGGAACGAAGAGTGGACTGGTCATTCGGTTTAAGGAAGAAGACGTCCGATCAGTCGGACGGTCGGCGCGCGGTGTGCGAGGGATTAGCTTGGTAAAGGGTGACGAGGTCATCGGGATGCAGACGCTCGAACCAGACGCAAAGGCGACTATCCTCACCGTCACAGAAAACGGTTTTGGAAAACGGAGTTCGTCGGATCACTACAGAACACAAGGTCGCGCGGGCAAAGGCGTCATCTCAGTAAAAACGACGGAACGAAATGGCAATGCGGTCTCGTTTCTCCAAGTCAGCGAAGACGACGAAATCATGATCATGACAGCTGAAGGGAAAGTCCTCCGCTGCCCAATCACCAATGTTCGAGAGATAGGACGCAACACCCAGGGCGTCAAGCTCATGGGCACCCAGGATAACGATCGCGTTGTCGGTGTGGCCAAGCTGGCTGAATCCAGCGGTCAGCGCGACACCGGGAATGGGGCAACAAGAGTTACGCCTGAAGATACACCCTAGATTCCTCCTTGCGATCTTCCCACAACAGCACAGAGTTCGAAATACAAGGCGATGATGGAGTGCGATTACGAGGAGATCGCACTGGGGGACAGGGCAGACAGATTCTCTTTGTCACAGGGTTCTTATCCAAGCGGTGGGGCAATAAAAGCAAGGCGCTCGCGGGGCTTTGTCGGGAGAAGAAATGGGGATTCTGTTGTTTCGACTTTCGTGGGTCTGGTGAATCCGAAGGGGAGTTCAGCGACTATACACTTTCCAATTGGGTTGAGGATTCCGTGGCCGTCGCCGAGATGCTCGCTGATGGGCCACCGCTCACGATTGTGGGATCGTCTCTTGGTGGCTGGCTTGCGTGGTTGGTTGGGCAACAGAATACGGCTGTAGAAAATACAGTTCTGCTTTGCCCAGCGTTCAATATGATGGGCGCGCGCTCACAGCAGGTTTCTCCAGAACGACGACAAGCGTGGAGAGACACGGGCTGGATGCCCTACGATGACGAGGAACTACATCGCGATTTTCCTCTCTCGTGGACGTGGGTTGAGGAAAGCGAGGATCTATGGACACGCAGGTTAGAGAATGTACGAAGGGTCAATACGACAATCTTGCACGGACTTCAGGATACTGTGATTCTTCCTTCTGGTAGTTGGGATTTCACGCAGGAGATTTTGGCAAACGATCCTGACTTTCCGATCGAACTTATCATGAAGCACGGCGATCATCGTTTCAGCACCGCGGACAACCTCGATACATTCCTCAAACTTATTTCGGAACGTTGTTAGTCTAGGAGTGTGACGGGATCTAACGTCCTAATCGAAGGGCGATATCCTTGACGACGCCTTCACCGAGGTATCTCTCAATTTTTCTCATGAGTTCAGGTTTGAGAAAGGTCAGCTGCTGGAGCCAGGCTGAATTGTCCACTAGCACGTGAAGTGTTCCAAACCGTATGGCATCTGGCCTGGTATGGCTTGATATCGGTTCGCCGACGATTTCGTCCCACCCGTTTTTGAGATTGTGTTCTCGCAGTTTTCCCTCGAGCCCTCGATTCTGAATGAAGTGCTCGACGACAGCCGAAAGCGGCGTGAACGGAGACGGCATTTTTCGTGATCGAGTCATCTATTCGATTGTAACTTGCGACCGCGAGTATCACAAAACCGGAACATCTTAGAAAAGAATATCAGAAATCTATTCCGCGCTACCGGAAGAGGATATCCTGCACGTCTCCGATGTGTTTGGCACCTGCCACGGTCATAGATGATTGATTGTCCAGAGAGCTGAGATTCCCTTCAGGGAGCACGCATCGTTTAAGGCCTAGCTTTGACGCTTCCCGTATGCGGATGTCGATGGCGCTGACGGCTCTGATTTCCCCACCCAGGCCGATTTCTCCACACACCAAGGTTTCTGGATCGATCGGGCGCTCGCGAAGACTCGATATCACAGCCGCCATAACCCCTAAATCACACGCCGTTTCGTCGATTCGAATTCCACCCACCACATTGATATACACATCCTGTCCGGAAAGGTGAAGTCCAAGACGTTTCTCAAGCACCGCTAACAGAATTGAGACCCGGTTACTGTCCACGCCTGTCGCGACACGCTTGGGATTCGCGAAGTGCGTCGGTGCGACCAGGGCCTGAACCTCAACCAAAATCGGCCGGGTTCCTTCCATAGTCGCGACCACTACTGATCCCGCACTTTCACGCGACCGGTCTCCTAGAAATAATGCCGATGGGTTCCCAACCTCTTGCAGGCCGACTTCGGTCATCTCGAATACACCGATCTCGTTAGTAGCTCCAAAGCGATTTTTCACCGCACGGAGGATGCGATATGAATGGCCGCGATCGCCTTCGAAGTACAGGACCGTGTCAACGATGTGTTCTAAAAGGCGTGGTCCGGCGATCGCGCCTTCTTTTGTCACATGTCCAATGATAAACACTGGAATATCTCGTTGTTTTGCAAAGGCCATCAATTGTGCCGCAACTTCTTGAACTTGGGTGATGCTCCCTGGTGTGGATGTCAGTTGTGCGGAAAAGGTGGTCTGAATCGAATCGACAACGACCGCGGTTGGGTGAAGTTCTTGCGCCGATTGCACTATGGCTTCAAGAGACGTTTCGGCAAGCAGATAGAGAAACGGATCATCGATACCCAACCTATGCGCGCGCATCTTTATTTGAGTGGACGACTCCTCGCCGGAGACATAGAGAACGGCTGATCCATCCTGGGAGAGACGGGGAAGCATTTGAAGCAGCAGGGTCGTTTTCCCAATGCCTGGATCTCCTCCGACCAGCGTGACCGAGCCGTACACCACGCCCCCGCCAAGCACGCGGTCGAACTCACTGATGCCGGTGAGGATTCGATGTTCCACATCAGATTGCAAATCGCCAATGGATACGGGTTTTGTATCCAGCTTTCGTATTCCTGGTCCACGCCGGTTTGCCGTGGGGATTGAGGCTTCCTCTTTAAAGCTATTCCAGTGACCACATTCGGGACACCGACCATGCCAGCGCGGCGATTCATGGCCACATTGTTGACACCGAAAAACCGCTCTCATCTTTATCTTGGCCATAGTTTCAGGGTATGAGATGGATACCAGAAAATCAAACACACTGGCGCACATCGATGCTGCGTTAATTTCCCTGGACTGGACATGGTTTCAGAGGTCCGATATAATTCACTCCTATGGGTAATTCGTTCAAAATAATCGTCGCGGTACTGGTGCTCTGCGTTCCCTTCCTTGTGGCCGGATGCATGAATTCCCTCTCACAGCAATCTCCGCTGACCTACACGGATAACATGGATCAGGAACTTGAGCTTGCGGGTCAGGTGGCGACGACCGGTAGTTTTCACGATAACCCGCTTCGACTTGTCGGATACATGCTTTACCCGGTGGGCGTCATACTAGAATATGCTGTAATTCGTCCGGCGTACATCGTTGCCTCGAGTGTCCCATCTGACTCTGGATATACCGTTGAAGATGCGTTCTTTGGGGATCCCCAGCCTATCCGCGCTTCCCAATAGCTTCTTTTCGTTCCTTCCCTGGGTTCTTTTCACCGCCATGGTCTTTCTTTCTGCGTGTGGGGGAACTGGTACGTTTCAGAATCTGACCCAGAAGGCCGTCGAACAGCCACAGGCGGAAGTTTCTGATCCCATAAAATTTGCCACAGGCGTTCTGTGCGATGACGGGGATCAGATTCTTACGTCGCTCGACAGCAACAGCCTGAAAGACACTCCATGGGGATCAGGCCGTGAGATAGTGACATCGCTTCCGGTAGGATCCAAACAAGGCGAATTTCACCTTTTCCTTGATGACCGTGACCAGCTCGTTGGGGTTATCGCGATAGTTCGTGACGGCTTAGAACTTGGACCGTATCCGGGAATCCGCCGGTGGCTCACACGAACCAAGAAAACGGGGTTTATTGTCGAATCAGACATTGACGCATCCGTCGAAGGGATCCGGCACGCCTCGTACCACCTCGAGCGAGGAAAAAAAGACCTTCATAGTGTCGTGGCCTTATCGCGAGCTGGTGCACCCGTCTTGTACATTGACTCAAGGGTGCTTCCGGGTTTCGCGGGTATTTTGGCCGCCAACTCGAAGGGGTTTCTTCAGCGCATTGAGGGCGTCGGAACTTCCACACTCATGGCGGAACAGAAAGATTTTCTCTCGATCCAGCAGTTTGCTAGCGCAGAAATCGCGCGGGTGGGGTTGTGCGATGACCCAAATCTTGACCGTGCGGTGGAGGGGTACCAAAATGCACTCAACATCGGATTTCAGAACGTGCTCTATGAGGCGGAGGCCCATCACCGGACCGGGCTCGCCTATCGAGACCAGGAAAAATTTCCACAGGCGATCGCGGCAATGCAGAAGTCGTTAGAGGTTCGGCCAGCTATCGCAGAGGTCCACCACCACCTGGGAACCGTGTACGAGCGCATGCCTGACGCCGAGCGTGCCATTGAGGCCTATTTGACCGCGGTCAGGCTCCGACCGAACTATCTGGTCGCACGATTTCACCTGGCGGCCGCGTATGTCGAGGTCGACCCGAAGAGGTCGATTCGCGAATTCGAGACGTATGTCGCACTGGCTGAAGATAGACAGCGCGAGCAGGATCGCCTTCAACGAGCCAAGGAACACTTACTACGGCTGAAACAGAACTAGGGAGCGGGTGACCGCGGTGCGGTACTACGGAGGAAGCGATTCTTAGCCCCGCCGGATTTTCTCCTCTTCCTCCTCAAGCGTTTTGCATTCGATACAGAGTGTGGTGACGGGTCGGACTTTCAGTCTCGGGTAAGGGATGAGGGCCTCACAGCTCTGGCAGATACCATATGTCCCTTGGTTCATTCGCTCCAGCGTCTCATCAATTTTGTTGAGAAGCTTCTGCTCCCGCTCTTTGAGTTTCAGCACAAACGCTTGATCGCTTTCCGCAGAAGCCTGGTCTGTGAGGTCTGGGCAACTCCCTACACGAACAGTCGTCGCATTGATCACCGTTCCAGCTTCGGACAGGAGGGCTCCACGCTGTAAAATCAGCGCCTTCTTGATGTCCTCAAAACGCGAGGAACCTCTGGTTTTTTTCTTGCGTTTGACGGACGATTTTGCTGCGGGCTTAGGTGTAGCCCTCGCGGTAACTTTCGGTTTGGGTTTGACCCGAGGCTTAGATTTTGATTTTACCGCGGGTTTAGGTGTTTTCTTCGCGGTAACTTTCGGTTTGGACTTGGATCTTACCGCCGGTTTGGCCGTAACCCTTGATTTCCGTTTGACTGGTGATTTGGCCTTGGATTTCGCCACTGGTTTTTTTGCTTTTCCGGCCATGAACGGTCCTCAACAACAGGGATAACGAATGGGCCTGTGCTTGAGAAGCAACGATGCTAACAATTTTTTTGCAAGGGAGTCAAGAAGGCGACGGTCTTTTTTATTGTCGTGCGTTTTGACTGGCGAGAAGTGCGTCGAAGAGTTTGGTAAAGCGTGCGAACGGCTGAGCGCCGCTGATGAGTGTGCCTTCGATCGTGGCACCTTTTCTCGTCAATCCTAGAAAGAAGCCGGGGGTCCCGGTCACTCCGGCGAGTGTCCCATCCTGATAGTCCTTCTCAATTTCCTTGCCGTATTTTCCAGAGTCAACACACCCGTCTAACCGAGCGACATCCAATCCAAGTTTGTGTCCGAGTTTGTTGAGATCAGGAACCCCACGGTCTTTCGACTCGAAAATGGCATCGTGCATTTCCCAGTACTTCCCTTGTTCCTGTGCACAATGCGCCGTTTCAGCCGCCTTGCGGGCATGGGGATGAATGGCATCAAGCGGGTAATCACGGAACACGTACCGTACCTTCCCGGTGTCGATATAGTTGGATTTAATTTTTGGAAACGTTTGCGTAAAGAACCGACGGCAGAACGGACAATGGTAATCCGAAAACTCAATGAGCGTAAGCTGAGCGTTTCGGTTCCCCATCATGGGATCATCATCGATACTCACGATCGCCTCCACCGGCCCTTCTTTCGCTCGCCCTCGCGCCTGCTCGAGAATTTTCCTGATTTCTTGAACATCCTGCTTGATACTGTCCAGATCACTTCTCATCGTGTCCAATTGGCGACGGAGATCGTCACCGTCACCAGCCCAAATCGGTGCCGCGCCGTAGGATATTGAAACAGCGATGCTGACCACCATTGTAAACGCACACACCAATCGCCATCGCGAAGAAGCGTAGCCCATGTGTTCCACGGTCATTAAGGCCTTCATCAGCCGCCCACGGTACCACGCTTCCTGAAACGTGGTCAATTGCACCCTTGGTTTGTCAATCCACCGTGAGAGCCACGGAAGACGCAAACTGCGATATACTGGCGCATTGTTGAGTTGGGTACGATAACGAATGTCTAAAACTTCAAGTCACCAGTGGTTACTCATGAGTGTGTTTGGGCTTTTCCTTCTTTCCGGACTCGCCATGATCCTCCTGATGGTCTTTCCCGGCCTCATCGACCTCCATTCATATAAGGCATATGTACTGGATCAAATTGAGTCCCAACTCGATGAGACCGTTGAAGTCTCGGACATCTCTCTCAGTGTATTTCCAGGGGTACAAATCGAGTTAGAGCACATTGCTCTCCTGGATTCTGAGAACGTTATGCCGGCATTCTCGGCCGACCGTCTCGTCCTTAATCTACGTTTGCTGCCACTGTTACGCGGGGAGATCGTGGTAAAACGCGTGGAGTTAGATCGCCCGAAGATTAACCTTCGTGGCGAACGTCGAGGACACCTTCACTTTTTCGACCTTCACTTTTTCGACCTTTTCCCAGGTGTAGGCGATGGTGGAACACCTGTGACCAATGTCCAGTGGTTGTCCTCGAGCGTGAGGGAAGTGGCAGTGCGAGACGGTCAGATCAGGTTCACGCCGCATGGTCAGAGTGATGGCCTGTCCGAGATCAGAATTGAACGCGTCAACACCGTCATCACCCTGCCAAGCGATGGAACTCCATTGGAATTCTCGGTGGCCGGGATTCTTCCGCATGACAATGGCCATGCCAAAATCAATATGACAGGAACGTTCTCCGCACAGACCATACACTCGCCAGTTTTTGCGCACTCACACGTCAAATACAGACTTGCCGGGACGACGCGCATCTCGTCACTGGACCTCGCTCGCCTTCAGCCATATCTTGGAACCAATGACAATAGAGGACTTTATGGCCTGGGTGATTTTGAGGGAGAGATGATCGTGACAATCGACCCGACGTCTCGGCAGTTCAGTGTCCAGGATGTCAACCTTCGACTGGAAACCGTAAATCTCACCGGATCTGTGGTGTTCCAGCAGACCAACGACAAACCCTGGACATTCCAAAGCGAGGTCAGCACGTCTCCGTTCGATATCCGAACCGCGCTCACCGTGCTCTCGCCACGCCTCGATCAGACGACGTTCTACAACACGGTGACTGAAGCTGACGTATCAGGACACGCACGCATCGTGCAAGCCTCTGTTTCTGGCGCCCTGGGCATGGTATCCCCATCGGATATCGCCGTGACCGCTCAGTTTGAGCTTGAAAGCATGCGTGGCCGTTTTGGAAAGGGCCGTGTCCCGTTTGAAAATGTCAACGCATCGTTGATTCTGCAGGATGACACGATGGAGCTTCGGTCTCTTACTGGTCGGTATGGCGGGGCCGAAGTACTGAACGGTATCGGGATCGTTACTGCTATGTATGACGCGGCGGACATTGATTCGACGGTCACCTTTAGGGTGCCGACGGCGGAGTTTTTGGATTTTTTTGGAGAACCTGGCGCACCTGAAGAAGGAGCCGACAGCATGTGGGGGTATGAATCTCCCACCGGCGGCGGCCGCTTAACGTTAGAGATGGCCGGGTCTCTTCACCATCACGAAGTGGAGTTTGAGGGCGTGTTTCAAAGTCGAGGCATGGGATTCCACAGTGCCTGGGCGGGGTTGCCAGTCTCAAAACTTGTCGGGCAGTTGAATTTCTCGCCCTCTGGTGTCGAGCTTTCGAAGGTGAAAGGCAGAATCGGGCGGTCACGTATAAGAGTCAACGCACAGTTTGCCGGAGATGATTCAATCATTGTGCTCCAATCACATGCAGACGCGAAGGAACTCGTAAGCCTTCTGCTTTCAAAGGCCGATCTTTCTCCGCTTTCGCCGGACACACTTGTGCGGGGGACGACACTCGTGAATCTCAGGATGGAACGGCATGCCGATGAGGCCGTGATCTCCGCGAAACTCGACTTGAAAAAGATGGGATATCATGGGAAATCGGGCACTAGCAAGCCCGCAGGCGTTGCAGCGAGCGCTGATGTTGACGTGATACTCAATGGGGATACCCAGGTGAAGATTCAACAAATACGGTTTGATCTTGGACCGCTTCTGCTCACGGCGACCGGCCATGTGGAGCTCACAACGCCCCCCCAATATTCCATTTCCGTCGCGAGTAATCTGGTTAGACTTGAGGAATTTCACAAACGAGCCCCGCGCGTCACCATCCGAGGCATTCATCCCAAAGCCGGGTTGTTCGAAGCGAGGCTGAAGTTCACAGAGGTTGGAGGGGGACGGAAGGCGATGGGAATCGATGGAGAGGTCTCGTTGCTTCATGGTTGGATGAGTGTTCCCGAAACAACCAGGGTCAAACCGCTCATTATTGAGGATGTCAACGCCGCCTTACAATTCAGCCGGGAAGAAGACGGCCGCGTAGAAATTGGAACGCTTTCCGCGCTATTCAATGACTCTCAGGTGCATGTCAAAGGGGCAATAACAGGGCTTCACGTGTTTCCTCACGTTCGAGTATCCATTGATGCTCCACAATTCGACTTTGAGTCAGTCATTCCGCGGGGTAAGTCATCACCGTTGCGAGAGTTGATCACCTCGCTCAGTCGCACAACCATTCTTCAGTCCGATATCCATGTTGGAACGGGTCAGTACAACGGCGTGGTGTGGCACGATATGCATCTTGCGGCGACTGGGATGGATGGCGTGGTCACGCTTGAAGTTCTCAAAGCACAGAGCGGTGACGGGAGCCTCCGAGCGCATACGACCATTCACATGCCGGAGGATGAGCCGATGCAGATGGATGGGTACGCACAGTTCACGGCAGTTCCGGCGCAGGACATTGTGGTGCTTTTGAATGGGGATGAACATCTGATGTTTGGCCATGCTGATATTAAAGGAGAGCTTGCTGGGAATGGAGGTCATGAAGATGACATGTCAGCGACGCTTGATGGGCAGGTCAACCTCACGCTTTCCAATGGCCGGATTCGAAAGTTCACGGCGTTGTCAAAGATGTTGAATCTTTTGAACCTTCCACAGCTCCTGTCCGGGCATGTCCCTGACTTGTCGTCGAAAGGGTTGGCGTTTGACTCCATTACAGCCACGCTGATCATTGAGAAGGGAATCATGACCATCAAGGGGTTCTCCTTGAATAGCCCGGTCATAAAGATCGCGGGAGCAGGGCGCTACGATATCCCGAGTGACAACATAGATGTCGTGATGGCGGTGAGCCCACTCGGATCGTATGAGAGTATCCTCAAAAATATACCGGTTTTGAACACGATTTTTGCCGGGGGAGATCAGCGACGCGGGATCTTGACGGTGCTCTTTGAAGTCAAAGGTCCTCTCAACGATCCCGAAGTGACGACGATGCCAGTCGAGTCAGTGGCCTCTGGTCTCACGGGTCTCGGAGAATTGGCAATCGGTATATTGAGAAACATAATCTCTCTTCCGAAGGAGCTGATTGTGCCGACTACGCCATGATCCATAAAGATTGGTATTATTGGTCGAGTTCGGCGAGATGTTTGTTGATCACATTTTCAAGATCGGGGTGTGTGGTCAGACGAAGTGCCTCTTCGTAACTCGCACGCGCAGCATCCGGCTGTCCTTGTGTTTGAAGCAGCTCGCCGATGTTGTTTAGGGCTCGAGCTTTAGTTTCTGGATGTCGCGTGAGTGTGACGACGGTTTCAAATTTTGACTGAGCGGCTGCGGTATTGCCAAGTGTGCTGAGCGCCAACCCGATGTTCCCCAGGGCGGCCGCTTTCATTTCCGGGTCCTCGGTGATACTGAGGACTTTCTTATACGATCGAATCGCGGCTTCAGGATCGCCACCGACATGGAGTCTGACGCCATCATCAAGGATGGCAAGAGCGTGGTTTGCCTCCGCACGTTCGGACCATGTGGCACAACCCGTTCCGAGAAGAACGAGCATGGCGAGAAGCATATTTCTCGCAAGCGACGCAGGCATCATCGAAAACCTCTGCCACCACCACCAGAACCAAAACCACTACTTGACGACCGGCCGCCACCGGAACGGGATCGGCCACCTCGAAACGAACGACCGCGTGAACCACTGCTGCGCACACCGTCGTGCAGGTGCCCAGAGTGAAAAAAGTAGGGATACCCGTAATAGGGATAGCCATAGTAGGGATAATACGCGTAATAATCGTGTGGATAATAAAAATAGGGGAAGGAGGAGGCTTCGGGGTAAACGGAACTCTCCTCCTTGATCTGCGTGCGCTCGATCAAATGGCACCCCTGCAGCACCAGAAATATCCCGATGGCAATTCCTATCCGAGGCCACGTGGTGTTCAGTTTCATAGGGCTACGTTAAAAGTTGAATCGAAATGCTGCATTGAATGAGAACTCGTCGATCAGATTTAATTCCAGGTTCAGTCCCGCCTTTTCCTGTGGATCGAAGAACAAGGTAGTGCCGGCAAATAGGCCAAAATTATCATCCTCTTCGAGATCGAGTTTCCGGCGGGCAGTTTCGAACATTTCGTTCGGCCGAAAAGTGACCGTGTCGCTCCCGTCGATTTTGGAGAGTCGGATTCCACCGTACGGACGATCGAGAATCGGATGCACCATGGAGACTCCAAGCTTCAAGGTATATTCAGTCCACCGAATTTTCTCGTCGGCAACGCGGAAAAAGCTTTCCGGGCCAGCCGCTCCATCGAGAACAAATCTAGTTGAAATGGTATCTTCAGCGTTAAAGGTCAGGGCGCCGAAGTCAGTAAAAACGGAAAGTCGGGAGGGGCTGGGGGAGGTATACCAATTGACCTTCACGCCACCGCCAAGCGCAAGGTCAAAATCTCCGTTAAAGTCGTCGAATTCATCGATCTTCAGATCGACACCGCCGACATTTCCGTACAATTGGACGCGGTCTCCGAAATTCCATCCAATTTCCGCAAGGACACGGGTCGAGTCGGCATTGCCCTTCTGGACACCCGTTGCCGGATCAACGAGAGTGGTTTCCCCTGCCTCAGTCAAGCCTTCTTCAACGACGTCGCGAGTGGTCACCCCGACCCCAAATTCAATATAGGGACCCGCAAGGCTAGGATAAGGCACGCTAAAACACAGGAACAAAAATGTGGCAAGTGTGCGACGTGCGAAGGTCATAAAGCAGCATCCTGAACGTAGAGAAACTCTAACAGAGCGGCATTGACGGTGTCGATAGCGTGACGCGTCAAATG
>DTRN01000094.1:0-782 GCA_012965905.1 Nitrospirales bacterium
TGGTGCGAAGCGCCTGAGTTTTATGACCTCGTCAATACAGGGTGTTGGTAAATGGTGCAAGACACCCAAGCAGAACAACAAATCAGCGGCATTATCTGTAAATGGGAGCGCCTGAAGATCTCCCATGAAAAAAAGGCAAGTATCACTGTCGCGAAGATTGTGTCTGGCTGCAAAGATAGCATCAGAAAAATCGACGAGAAGCAGCGATTTACACCGATGTCTTAGGAAATAACTCCACCGTCCATTCCCACATCCTAAGTCCAAGACCAGTTTGTTTTGGAGTGTGGAAAGATCAACCAAATCAAAGTAGCGGTGAAACTCAACCTCGTGCTCAGGAAGGATGTCCGAATACGTACTCCATTCTTCGCCAAATGAGCATTGAATATCGAACGCCAATTGCGGATTATCGCTGCCTTTATTAGGAATGGGCAGGTCTAACTCGCTGCGGACAAAGGCCGTATAGTCTTGACTCGCTAGCAGGATGATGACATCCCGTACGATTGGATATTCCACATCCCGAATTCGTAACGAATCAGGGTGCAACGTGATGTCAGTGGTGCCAAATATGGATTCCAAGATGTGGAGCTTGTTCTGGTAATACGTATTCATCCTCCGAGCCGTCAGATGCACAAGTCAGTACCACTTTAGGTGAGATGTTTCACAGGACACCACAACGATTGAAGGAGCTTTTGCCTCCCACACCTCAACATGCAACCCATGCTTTTTAGCTCGTTTCTTGAGTGAGGCACTTGGAAACCCATCCCATTGCTTCCATTTTGCAC
>DTRN01000094.1:866-12254 GCA_012965905.1 Nitrospirales bacterium
AGCTAAGACCTGAGATGACGACTGACACCCGATGAGCCACAGAGAGCCAGCTAGCAGGAACGACGCAAGATATCTGTTGATCATCGTTATACTCCGCTCCTCTCCGCGACTATTTCTTCGCTTCGTCCTTATAGGGATTCGGAGGCATCAATAACAGTGGAATGGGTCCCCGTCTCCCACGCGCTTGTGGCGCGTAGTTTGATGAAAGATATTGCAAGATTTGATTCTCGGTCTCGGCATCGAAGTCCCACAGCCCCTGGGTTGCCTGCATCCATCGAATGATATCCGTCCAGGTCTTGCGATCCCCGCGTTGCGCCGTCACCAGCTTTGCGGAGTGGCACTCGGTGCAGTTGTTCCGAACCGTTTCCCAATGCTCAGCAATAAGTAAGCCTGTATCCTTATCCACTTCAGCGCCATAGACGATTCCCGTAAAGAGAATCACCATGCAACTCACCATGATTGAAATGATGTGTTCCATCTTAAATCACCTGCACCGCGATGCGATGGCTGGCATTATTGAGATATCCCTTGGGATTCCAGCCTGGGACAACCGTCGGCTGAGAGCGGCCGTTGCGGTCAACGGCCCGCGCCCACACTTCATAGTAGCCATCCTGTTGGAATGTCACGGTCGCTTCCCATTTTTGCCAGGCAAGTCTGTTGACCGGTGGATGCAGCGTCGCTTTCTGCCAGGTGCCCCCAAAGTCCGTGGATACAAAGACATCCTTCACCTCGAGGTCTCCTGCCCACGCCTTTCCGCGCAACGTCAGCGGCCGCGCGAGCGAATGTGTGATTCCTGATTTCGGAAATGTGGCGAGCGATTTTACCGGCATGGACTCGATGATACACATGTCCTCGCTTGGCACGTTCGTTCCTGGAGCCACAGGATTGCATGGTACGCGATAGGCATACCCGGTCATTTTCATCCCATCATGTACCCTATTCCGGATCACGATCTTCTTGAGCCACTTTCCAGATGTCGACGCCGGCCATCCGGAAGTAACCACCCTGAGCGGATATCCATTCAACAGCGGAATGTCTTTACCATTCATCGCCCACGCGATCAATGATTCATTCTCCAACGCTTTCGACATGGGCACGCCGCGGGAAATCGCTACCTTGCCGGCAATGCCGCTTAAGTGTGTATCGCCTCCGTAATACCCGGTGTAGACGGCATCCTCCTTGATCCCGCATGATTCCAGCACATCTCGCAACCGTACCCCGGTCCATGTCGCGCAGCCGATTGCTCCGAGGGACCACTGATTGCCCTTTGCAGGCGGGTTGAATTCGCTCCGGCCGTTTCCGCCACATTCGAGTTGCAATTGATAGGTGTAGTGGCGGAAGTTTTTCTTGAGATCGGCAATAGTGAAAGTTTGCGGATGCGGGCAAGATTCGCCGGCAATCTCCAAGGTCCATGTGGTGAAATCGATGGTTCGGCGTTCCGGTGGAATTCCGTTGTTGCGGACAAACAATCGATGTGCAGGGGTAACATCGTCGTCGAGCAAGTGCGGAGGCGTCTCCGCGTTGATTGGCCGGTCATTCAACACTGTCAATGCTTCCTTTCCTGGAATGACGAACATCTCATCGGATGCGGCCAGCGCGGCTGGGATCAGTCCACTTGGCATATTCTTCGCGAAAGGAATGTGGGCACCGAGCATGGACGTCATGGCGAGCAATCCGCTGCGGGTCAAGAAGCCTCGACGTGTCAAAGGATCGGCTTTCCTGCCCCATAAGAGCCAATCGGCACGCTTTGGGTCTTCAGCGTACAGCTCATGAATTCCTCGCTCTGATCGTCCCTGCTTCATGATGGATTACCTCCCGTTCAAAACGATTTCGTTGTTGGGAACATCCTGTTTAGCCAGTCTTATCGTAGGCCTATAATTGAATCGTGCGTTAACTGAAACGTGTTGAGCAAACGCATTCCACCTCGTTGGGGAATGTCTTTTTCGATCTGTCCGACGTTCTGAAATCCAAGCTTCTCTAACACCCGAGCAGACGCGGTATTCTCAACAAACACCTCGCTCTGAACCTCGGTGATCCCTAGCGTTCTCGCGTTCCTCACCACCGACCAGGCTGCCTCGGTGGCATAGCCATTGTTCCAATATGGGCGACCAATCCAATACCCAAGGTTGACCACAGCCCCGTCCTGTTTGATGCCGACACATCCCATGAAATCACCTGTCTCATAACGTTGAATGGCGAAGACATTCTCGCCGGGCTTGAGTCGAAGCCGAACCCATTCGTTAGCGGTTTCCAAGGTACAGGGATCGGGAAGATCTTCCGTCATCTGTATCGTCTCACGATCGTCGGTGAGAAGCTCTGCAATGTGTGCCGCGTCAGAATGTACAATCCGTTTTAGCTGCAATCGTTCTGTCACGATCAACCCAAACATACACAAATCTCCTAATTGCCAGGCCACTGTCTCTCTTCCAGGGCATGCCGGATCCATGGAAGTAGTGCAAAGGCCGGAAGGGCGATGAAAAAGGTTAGCGCAAAATATGTCGAGTAGCCAAGGCTCTCGGCGCCCCAACCAGAAAACATTCCCGAGATCGAGCGGCTGAACCCGAATAGTGCGCTGAGCAAAGCGAATTGTGTCGCAGCATGGGACTTGTCACATAGGCGCATGAGCAATGCCATGAAAGGCGTCGTTCCTAACCCTGCGGTGAACGATTCAACGACCGATGCCACGTACATCAACGATACGCTCGCAGGCATGGCCGCAACGCCTGCGTACACCAAATTCGATACCGCTTGCAGTAGTCCAAACACCCACAAGGCAGTAAAAATTCCCCAACGACTGGTATAGACGCCTCCAATCATCGCCCCGACGATGGTGCAGACGACACCAATGGTTCCTGGAACCAAACCAATCTGAATCGGTGTAAATTCGCGATCGACCCAGAACGGCTTGACCATCGGCCCCATCGCCATGTCTCCTAGCTTGAATGCCAAGATAAACAGCACCACGAAGACAAACCCGGGCATGGTCGAAAGCTGTCGAAAGGGTGCAACGACGGCGTCTGTGACCGTATTGACTTGCCGTCGCGTGAATTGCGGTGTGGGCGCTCGGCTACAGACCACCGCATACACTCCGATCATGGCAGCCGCACCAAGAAACGCCCAGTTCCATCCGGTTAGCCCGGCAACGACAATAAACAACCCACCGGAGCCAATCAGCGCAACGCGATATGCTGCAACACGTATACCATTGGCAATGCCCAGCTGCTTTTCGTCAAGAAGCTCAATGGTATAGGCGTCGATCGCGATGTCTTGTGTTGCTGACAGCACCGCGAGTACAACCAACAGAGTCCAGATCGCAGGCATTGAAGACTCGGGATGAACAGCGATGAAGGCTGCAGTACATAACGCCAGCAAACACTGGCATGAGACGATCCACGAGCGGCGCTGACCAATCGCGTCCACGGCTGGGGCCCAGAATACTTTGAACGTCCAGGCTAGACCTGCTGCACTCATCAGACCGATTTCATGCAGGCTCACGCCATGAAGCCGGAAATATACCGGCATGGCGTCGAAGAACAGGCCAAAGGGAAACCCTTCAGCAAAATACAGAATTCCAACCCAGAGAAACGCAGTTTGTGTGACGCGAGACGGAAACAGTTTAGGAATGAGGGGTGTCACTCGAAGGTTGCAGGGTGCGCCTTGAAGTCCGCCTTCAAGTATTGGTACGCCGCAATCAGCTTTCGAAGTAACGGTTCCGCGCTTCGATCGCCGCCTCGAGCGTCGGGGTGCAGATCCATAATCTTGGTCCTGAAGGTGGTGGTAATTTCGCGTTGACTGGTTCCCGGCGCAAGGCCAAGGGTTTCATAAGCTTCAGAGAGGGAGTTGATTTCACCGCGCGCTTCATTCGGATCGCCGCCGCTCCCGCCTGCTGCCTTCTTAAAAAAGTCAAACAGCGAGGGTTTTCGCCTGCGCCTACGGCGACGTCCGCGTATTTCGGTATCGAGATCGTCAAACTGATCCTCAATGTAATCCAAGCGGCTTTCAAGGCGCCTCAATCCTGCCAAATCATTTGCAGCGTCGAGTTCTTCAACAATCACGCCGACAACACGCAGGATATCCTCGACCTTAGATTCGAAGCGGAGATACTCATCCAGCCTATCTTCGAAGAGATGATCGAGTCCATAATTCAAGCTTTGTTCGATATAGCCGTAGAAGATTTTGACGCGACGACTGAGTCGCTTACGAATATCTGAGAGGGGAAGATGTCCGTCGTACTTGGGCATTCACACAACCACTTCGAGAATCGGAGATGGCGACGAACCTTTATTTGGCTTGGACAATGAGTTCAAGTTCTATGGGGGCATTGAGTGGCAACTCGGCGGCCCCCAACGCAAGACGGGCATGGCGTCCGACTTCTCCAAAGACTTCGACAAGAAAATCGGAGGCTCCGTTGACAACCTGAGGCTGCTGAGTAAATCCGGGTGCCGAAGCGACGTGCCCACACATCCTCACGACTCTTACCACCTGATCCAAGCTGCCCAATTGTTTTTTAATCGAGGCCAGTGCCGAAATTGCCGTAAGCTTGGCGGCTTCATATCCTTCTTCAACTGAAACGTCGGCTCCAAGCTTGCCTTCATAGGCAAGTTTCCCCTCACGCAGTGGAAGAATGCCGCTCAGGAACAAAAGATCGCCGGCTCGCACGGCAGGAACATAGGTCGCGAGTGGAGCGGGAGGGTCGGGGAGCACAATCCCCATGCCTTGCAGAACCTCCTCAGGGGCCATGCAGAGGCACTCCTCGCTTACACAAGGGACTCCCTCTGATGCGATGAGTGTCGGCGTCGTCCCAACGATCGACTTCGACCACAAGCTCGAGCGAAATCGGTGCGTTCATAGGAAGTTCTGAAACCCCGATAGCCAAACGCGCGTGACGGCCAACGTCCCCGAACACTTGCGTAAAGAACTCTGATGCACCATTCAGTACTGAGGGTTGCGGATTAAATCCTGGTGCAGACGCAATATGGCCGACCACCTTTACAAACTGAGCCACACGACGCAGGTTTTCGAGTTCATTCTGCATAATTGCAAGGGCCATTATTCCTGTAAAACGAGCCGCCTCGTAACCCTGGTCAACGGTTAGCTCGCTTCCAACCTTCCTTTGTAAAGTAGCCGGCCTGCACGAATCGGGAGGATTCCGCTGAGAAACATGGTTTTACCGACGACTACCGCTGGAAGAATAGGAGGAGGCCCCCAGTGGCCCTGGTATCGGCGGGAGTGTAATTTCCATCTTTTCCAGCCGTTCATTTTGATCTACGATCATACGTTAACCTTTCATTCGGATGTACTATACACCGACGGCTCACGATGTGCGCCGACGATCTCGTTTCTGATACCGGTACACTGCCCGTGAGTGTTCAGCTAAGGTAGTTGAGAAATGGTGAGTGCCATTATTCTTCGAGACAAAATAGAGGTACGGGACCGGGGCCGGATGCAGCGCGGCCATAATGGAATCCAATCCAGGGTTGGCAATGGGGCCTGGCGGCAGCCCCCTCACCAGATATGTATTATAGGGAGAAGCATACCGCAGATCCGGTTTCCGAAGGTTCCCATCAAAGGCGGGCAATGCGTAAATGACCGTGGGATCGCTTTGCAGGAGCATTCCGCGTTTTAGCCGATTATGAAACACCGCTGAGATCAGTGCCCGTTCCTCACCCGCGCCGGTCTCTTTTTCAATGATGGACGCGAGGGTGAGCACCTCAAGCGTGCTCAGCCCACGTTCACGAGCCTGTTCTTGCACTTCTGGCGTGTACAACCGCTGAAATTGTCCAACCATGACTGCGATGGTGTCGTGTGGAGATGTGCCATGGTGAAAGCGATAGGTATCTGGAAAGAGGAAGCCCTCGAGCGTATCCGCTTCTACACCCAGCTCACGTATAAACGCTGTATCTTGTGCCGCCTGCACGAACAGTTCGGCCGTTGTGACGCCGACCTCTTCGAGGACTTCACCAATCTGCCGCATCGAATACCCTTCCGGGATAGTGACCCAGTAGGGAATTGTCTGTCCGGTTGCGAGAACATTGAGGATTGTGGAGGGTGCCATTAGGCTGTTCAGGTCGTATCTCCCAGGACGAATCTGCTCCTCTATTCCCATGAGCTTTCCGATCACCACGAAGGCGGTATGATTGGAGATAAAGCCTGTCGCCGTGATCTGGCTCGCGACCTGACGGAAACTTGCGCCTTCCTGTACCGTGATGATTGTATGCACAGCATCTCCCTCGCCCCCCTGCGCCGGAATGAGCATGATGCGTGCTCCATACAGCGCGAAGGATGACCAGGCAATCACAAGGAGGATTACACTCCATCTACCCATCATCCACCTCGTTGCGATTGGGCTCACGGATACTGTCAAGGTAACTCTGAAGAATGAGCACGGATGCCACCTGATCGACAACTTTCGTACGTTTTTTGCGGCTACGTGTCGTCTCTTGGAGAATGCGTGTTGCCATCACGGTCGTTAAGCGTTCATCCCAGGCAACAATCGTGACATCAAGCTTTGCTGCCAATGCGTCAATAAATCTGGTCACTCGTTTCGCGGATGTTCCAAGATCCCCGTTCATATGCTTTGGGAGTCCGATCGCAATGGTCCCGATATCATAAGTATGAACCAAGCTTTTGACATATTCTACATCGTCCGCACGTGAGCGTCGGTGATATGTATCAACGGGGTGAGCCAGCAATCCGAGTTCATCGCTCACGGACACGCCAATCCGTTTCTCACCGTGATCGAGTCCCAACGCCCGCTTCATGACGATGCCGTTGATGTCCGCGCTCCGACAGCGTCTCGAATTAAACGATCTAACTCTTCGTCCAGAACCCAGTCCAACTTATCGGCATTTTTCCCACCTGCTTGCCCCATTTCGGGTTTTCCTCCGCCACGGCCATCAATAGCCGGGGCCAATGCTTTGACCAGATTGCCTGCATGGAAATTTGGAACGAGATCTTTCGATACTCGCACCAGGAGTGCAACGTTTCCATCATCGGTCGACGCGAGAGCGATGATCCCGGATTTCATTCGTGCGAGATGTGAATCTGACAGGGTTCTCAGATCTTCCGGGGTGGCTTTTCCCACACTCTGAGAACATACCTGAACCGTGCCGATCGTTCGGACACGCGCAGAATCAGATTGTGTCTGGGATGAGGATAGCCGCTGCCTGAGGGTTTCGACAAGTTCTTCCTTCTCTTTGACTAGACCTATCGTCTTTTTGGCTTTAGAGAGAAGATCTGCTGGTGTGGTTTTCAGAATTGATGCGAGTTCACGCAGTTCGTTATCACGTGCTTTGGCATAATCGTCAGCCCCCTGCCCAGTGACCGCTTCGATTCGACGAACCCCAGCGGCAATGCCGGTTTCATTGATGAGCCTGAAGGCGCCGATGTCGCCAGTACGGTGGCAATGTGTTCCGCCACACAGTTCTTTGCTGGCGTCGCCGATTTCAACCATTCTGACTTTTTCGCCGTATTTATCTCCGAAAAAGGCCAAAGCGCCATGAGCCAACGCTTCATCTTTGCTCATTTCTTGTGGGTGAACGGCAATGTTTTCACGGATCCATTCATTGACCAGACGTTCGACATCATCGCGCTCGCTGTTCGTCAGTGGTGCCATATGGGAGAAATCGAAACGCAGTCGATCTGGGGCAACCAATGAACCGAGTTGTTTGGCATGCGTCCCAAGGATCTCGCGCAACGCGGCATGGAGAAGGTGGGTTGCGGTATGGTTTCGCATCGTATCGAAGCGGGCTGTCCGGTCGACGATGGCTTGTACGATATCTCCTCCCCGCACCCTACCTTCAAGCACATGGCCTTGGTGGGAGGCCAACTCATGAATTGGCTGCAACGTTTTTGTGATCTCTACGATTCCTTCCGGACCACGAATAACTCCGCGGTCCCCGACTTGGCCACCTCCTTCAGCATAGAAGGGTGTCGGGTTGAGCATGATTTCTATAGATTCACCCGCCTTACCCTCACTAACCTTGACCTCATCTCTAATTATGGCAATTATTTCTGCTTCTTTCTCCAGAGTATCGTAATCGGTCGGTTTCAGCGGACCAAATAGAATGCCCTCTACGCGCAAGCTCTTTTCCACTTCCTTATACACCGGGTTGACCGCGGTTTTTCCAAAGCCACCCGCGTCTCGTGCGCGTTGTCGTTGCGTATCGAGATGAGCGTGAAATCCTACCTCGTCGACGGTGAGGTTGTTATCGGTGGCAACATCCGCAATAAGATCGAGGGGAAAACCATAGGTGTCGTAGAGCTTGAATATTGTCTCGCCGGGAATCACCGTGTCTCCCGTGGTCGTGACGGACGCAATGATCTGATCCAACATCCGCAAGCCTTCTGCGAGCGTCGTAATAAAACGTTCTTCTTCCACTTGTGTGGTTTTCACAATGATGGCACTGGACGAATGAAGCTCCGGGTATGGCTCACCCATCGATTGAACAACCGTCGGAATGATGGCATGGAGAAACGGTTCCTGAATCCCTAGCAGCTTTCCATGTCGTGCAGCACGTCTCAGGATACGTCGGAGTACGTATCCTCGTCCTTCATTGGACGGCAATATTCCATCGGTGATGAGGAATGCGATAGCCCTGAGATGGTCGGCGATGACCTGCATGGATCGGTCCGTCTGGAGATTGTTGCCAAAGGTCACAGACGCACGTTCTCCGATGGCCGCCAGCACATCGCGAAACACATCTGTCGTGTAATTGTTGCTGGTGCCTTGCGACACTGCCGCGAGACGCTCTAACCCCATTCCGGTATCGATGCTGGGCGCTGGAAGCGGGTGCAGCGCGCCGGTTGCATCGCGATTATATTGCATGAAGACCAGGTTCCAGATCTCAAGAAAGCGGTCGCAGGAACACCCAACGGCACACGTTGGTTTCCCACAGCTCACTGTTGGTCCCTGGTCGAGATAGATCTCTGAACAGGGCCCACACGGACCGGTATCGGCCATTTTCCAGAAATTATCCTTCTCATCTAATCGAGAGATTCGGGATGGATCGAGGCCAATTTTCCGGTGCCAGATGTCATATGCGTCGTCATCGTCGCGAAAGACCGTGACCAGAAGTTTGTCTTTCGGGAGACCCACCTGTTGGGTCAAAAACTCCCATCCATATGCGATGGCATCCGACTTGAAATAGTCTCCAAAGGAGAAATTCCCGAGCATTTCGAAGAAGGTATGGTGTCGCCCGGTCAACCCAACCTGTTCAAGGTCATTGTGCTTTCCACCCGCACGAATACAGCGCTGCGACGATACCGCACGCGAATACCCACGCGTCTCCTCTCCAAGAAACACGCTCTTGAATGGCACCATGCCTGCATTGATAAACAGCAACGAAGGATCTGCTTGAGGGATCAGGGAGGCGCTGGGCACGATGGTGTGATTTCGCTCAGAAAAATAACTGAGGAATTGAGCGCGAAGTTCAGCGGAGGTCATGGCGGTTAGCGATGAGCGGTCAGCTATCCGGAGCCGCCGCCTCGCGGATGCTGTTTTCGATCTCTGTGGAAATATCCGGATGGGTCTTGAGGAATGCTCGTGCCGCGTCTCTGCCTTGTCCGATACGTTCGCCTTTGTAGGAGTACCAGGCTCCACTGCGATCAACAATTCGTTTTTCTACGCCCAAATCGATCAACTCTCCAACTTTTGAAATGCCCTGGTTAAACAAGACATCAAACTCAGCCTGCCTGAACGGAGGCGCGACTTTATTCTTGACGACCTTGACCCGCACCCGGTTTCCCATCACGGTTTGTCCATCTTTGATCGTTTCTATGCGGCGAATATCCAAGCGAACCGAGGTGTAGAACTTCAATGCGTTTCCTCCCGTCGTGGTTTCAGGACTTCCAAACATCACGCCGATTTTCATGCGAATCTGGTTGATGAAAATGACCATGGTATTTGACTTCGCGATGGCTGCGGTGAGCTTTCTGAGCGCTTGTGACATCAGGCGAGCTTGCGCCCCCATTTGAGGATCGCCCATTTCACCTTCGATCTCTGAGCGTGGCACGAGCGCAGCGACAGAATCAATCACCACAATATCCACCGCTCCACTTCTGACCAACATTTCCGTAATATCGAGCGCTTGCTCGCCGGCATCAGGCTGCGAGAGGAGCAGATCATCCGTTTTTACGCCCAGTACTCGCGCATATTTGAGATCCAGGGCATGCTCTGCATCAATAAACGCGGCGGTTCCTCCGGCTTTTTGAGCCTCAGCGACGGTATGGAGCGTCAATGTCGTTTTGCCGGAGGACTCTGGACCAAATATTTCTACCACCCGACCGCGAGGAAGTCCGCCAATTCCCAGCGCAAGATCGAGACCGAGTGAGCCGGTCGAAATGGCTGAAACTGTATTGAGCTTCTCTATGCTGCCGAGCCGCATAATTGACCCTTTGCCATATTGCTTCTCGATTTGGGACATTGCAACAGCCAATGCCTCGGCTTTCGGGTTTTTCTGAGAACCTTGCGCAGATACTGCTTTTCGCTCTTTCACCTTTTCGGCCACCGTCTGCTCCTTTTTATATGTCTCGAGAAGTTTTCACCGCAGGACTCAGAGAAAAGTCCCCTTTGCTGGGGCAACTCCAAATTATGTCAGAAAAAGAATTGCAATCCAAGCCGGAGGGACAACGATAAGCGATCGCTGAAGCGGAACGGTTCGGATATCCTCACGAAGGACCCGCCAGATCGGTGAATGGTATCACAATAGGTGGACAATGGCCGCGAGGTTATGGTAGAAAAAGCGGATGGATATCAGTGACTTACGGAGCTTCCGTGGGTTTGCTACAGGGGCAGGATGGCCGTAACGCTGAGCAGCGGCATAAGCATTAAAGAGCAGATCGCACTGCTTGTAGAGCTCCAAGAAACCGACATGACAACGCTCAGCCTTCGCGAGCAAAAATCTCAGCTCCCTGCCCCCCCCGCCGCAGTCAAGCGCTTAATTGAACAGGCACAGAAAGCCGTGACCGAGGCCACTCAACTGCAAAAAGAAACGCAGGCGACGTGGAAAAATCTGGAAAGCGATCTCGAGTCTCAGGAAGCAAGCATTCAAAAATCTAAGGGTCGGCTGAGCGAGTTAAAGACCAACAAGGAATATCAAGCCCATCTCTTTGAAATAGATTTGGCGGGGAAGAAGCGGGGCCAAGTGGAGGAACAACTCCTTCTCATCATGGACCGTGCAGAAACGGTTGATCAGCAGGTTCTGAACGCGAAAGAAGAGATGGTACGACAGGAGGCGGCACTCGAAGCGGCCTTGATCAAGGCTGAAGTGACCGAGGCTGACATTGACCGGGAATTAGAGGTGCTTTCACACTCGCATGAACGGCTTGCCCGGCAATTGGATGAGAAACTGCTCGCAGAATATGAACAGGTACGATCATCATACTCGG
>DTRN01000095.1 GCA_012965905.1 Nitrospirales bacterium
CTTGTCGAACTCACGTCCGTGACCATGACGCTTGAGGACGTATTTTTGAAGCTCACCCGAGAAGATCCTACCCAATCCTGAGCCTGTCGTACGTGATCTGAAGCACAGCGAAGGATCTCACTGCTACAGTCGGATCCAACAGATGTTGATGGCAACTACACCATCTCCGATGTTCCCGATCCGGTCACGTATGCGGTCACCGCATCGGCAGCGGGCTTTGACAACTCTACCATGCTACGGCTGCTTGTCGATGGAGCTAAAACCGCTGACTTCGATTTGACGGGTGGAGAAGGTGGTGATGAGGAGGGTACTGTCAGCGTCGACGTGATCACCTACGACACCGAGGGTGGGAGGAGCGGTGACAAGCATTTGCTTATCACCGTCACTCTGAATCCTGCGGTTAGTGGCGCTTCGGTCTCGATCGATCTGTCCCGTGACGGATCTCCCGCTGGTTCGGTGACGGGTACGACGGGGACAGACGGCGCGGTGACCTTTACCGTGAAGAACGCCTCCTCAGGCTGCTATACAACAGAGGTGACAGGCGTAACTGCCGACGGGTTAACGTGGATTGTCTGTACTCCTACAAATAGCTTTGGAAAAAATAGCACCTGTTCCCCGTAGCGAGGAATCTCAAACCGGGGCAGGGTGTGTGACAACGCACCCTGCCCCTTCCTGAACTCATACCCTCCCATCCTGCCCTCTTTAACATTCGGTAATGATATTTTGCTCGCGGGGGTCTTTGCGTGCATTCCCGAGTTAGACCGTTACGCCCCATCCTTCTCCAGTAATGGGAATGGAACACTCGGCTGCATACACGGATTTGGTGTGCTGATTACTGTGAGGCTTTGGATTCGTTGTTCAGCTGCTTGGTCAGTTGCTGACAGCGTTTGGTCCACTCTTTGCAGGTGGCGTGTGTTTGCTGGATGGCTGCTCCAATATATCGCTGCGGATTCTCAAAAAGCTCGCGTTGTTTGGCGGAGAGGTTTTTAAGATAGGGTGCAAGTGTGTCGTCTGCCCACATCAGTTTGGAAATGGGTTCTCCTGTGGTGCGTGCCTGATCGACGACCTTTCGCGCGCCACCATACCCGTCGGGGTGTCCTTGTGCGGTTAGCAAGATGTACAGGGGTTCCGCCAGGATGGCTTCAAACTCCGTCCCCGTCAGTTGCGCTGACATCGCCATGTCATCGACCTCCAGCCGTTTTAGTGCGTCCGTCAATCGATGGATGGCGTAGATAAAGGCGGTAAACAACTCGGTAATAAAACGGGCGGAGGCCGAATTAGTCAGGTCGCGTTGATGCTCCGAGATTTGATCCATGTAGAGGGTCATCATCCGCGGCATCATGGCTTTCCACATGCTTTTCACAAATTCAAAGTTAGATGGGTTGCGTTTGTGCGGCATGGTGGAGGAACCCACGCGCTCGGCATCGTACCGTTCGTGAACCTCGCTAATTTCGCTGCGATGCAGTTGCCGGATGTCATCGGCGATGTTCGCAAGCACGGAGAATGCCGACGTCACGGCATGCACCAGGTCGGTCACATATTCCGGGTGAATCACCTGAGTTGATACTTGGGTATCGACCGGACGCAATCCAAGTTTGGTTAAGACATCGCGTTCGAACCCGACGGTATTGTCCGGGACGAGAAGAGAAAGCGCGTTGTATGCTCCGACCGCACCGGACAGCTGCCCGCGTAAATTTACCCGCGCGGTTTCGATCTGTTCGATACGATTTCCCACCCGCGCCACGTAGTTCGCCATCGCATACCCGAATGTAATCGGGATCGCATGTTGCCCATGAGTCCGTCCCATTTGAATGGTTTCGGCGTGATCGCTTGCGAGTCCGAGCAGGACATTCTCAAGCTGGATAAGGTCGGGGAGGAGAATATCTCGTGTCAGTTCTTTCAGACGAAGAGCCATGGCGGTGTCAGTGATATCGTTGGATGTCGCGCAGAGGTGGATAAAGGGTTGGGCGCGTTCACTGACGTGTTTCTTCAAACAGTTTACCAGCGCCCGAATGTTATGGCCGATCCGTCGTTCTTCGGCGTACACATCTTCGACGCTGATTGTCTGCGCGGCTTTTTCGAGTTCTTCTGCGAGCGTCGGTGGCGCAATCTTGCGTTCGACAAGGACCTGCGCGAGCGCGACTTCGACTTTGGCTTGATACCGGACATACCCTTCTTCAGACACATATGGTTTCAATCGCTTGAGGAACTCAGGATTGGTGCCGTAATATCGGGAGTCAATGGGGCAGGCCATGTCTTGCGGCAAATAGGTCATGGGCTTTTTCTCCTTTAACGACGTGAACCCTAGCATGGTGATTTCGACGGGTCAAACGTAGAGAATGGGAGTGAGATCGTCGTGAAACTTCGACTCTTTATCGCGATAGACTTGCCAGATTCGCTTCGACGAACACTCAGTGATACGCAGGAACATCTGCGTCGTGAATTGAAAGACATTGCGATCGGATGGTCTCGCATCGAAGGCATTCATCTCACCCTCAAGTTTCTCGGAGATGTTGAAGAATCCCGCGTGAGTGAAATTGGTGAGCGCATGACGAAGATTGCCGAAACCTGGAATCCGATGCAGCTAGAACTACGAGCCATCGGGGTGTTTCCAAGTATCACACGTCCGAGAGTCCTGTGGTGCGGGATCGATGGCGAACTGGAACGAGTGTCTCAGCTTCAGGCCGAACTAGAGGGGGGGCTCGAAGCGATTGGCTTTCCACCGGAATCCAGGCCATTTACGCCGCATCTCACGCTCGGGCGTTTCCGTGACCGCGTAGGCAAAGGCGCTCAATCCGTCGCAACCCTTAAAAACATCGTGAACGAACGTGCCGACTGGCGTGTGGAATGCTTCACCGCTTCTTCTACGAGTCTCATCAAAAGTGAACTCCACCCCCGGGGCTCCATCTACACGCCGCTGATCACCACGACGTTTCAATCGTAATCGGTTCGCTCGTGTGCGCCAAGAAGTGCCGTCTTTTTGGTGGGAGTGGGCGATTCTATAGAATAACGGTGTTTGCCATTGGCACGATTTGTCACAGGCATCAACGAGTCGGATTCTAACCGTGCTCGAATCGTCCGTCGACCATGCGTAGAACGCGATTGGCTCGTGCTGCGAGGGCTTCATTGTGCGTGACCAGGACAAATGTCGTTCCCTTGTTTTGATTCAGGGCGCGAAGCAGTTGAAACACGTCTTGACCTGTTTGCGTGTCGAGATTCCCTGTGGGCTCATCCGCGAGTACCAAGGCGGGGTTGTTGAGAACGGCTCTGGCGATTGCCACGCGCTGCTGTTCTCCTCCGGATAATTCGCCTGGTCGATGTGAAAGGCGATGTCCAAGGCCGAAGTCCTTCAACGCTTCAATGGCACGACTGGTGGCCGCCTCAGTGGAATCGCCCATGATAAGACCGGGGAGCCTGACGTTTTCCACGGCGGTGAATTCTGGTAGCAGATGATGAAACTGAA
>DTRN01000096.1 GCA_012965905.1 Nitrospirales bacterium
CCCAAGAAGGAAGAACAACCCAACACCCATGATCAGCAGCTTTACCATCTTGCCTCTCCCCCGGAACTATACGGTCTAACCTTTTTTATTAACCAGATAAACCAATTATTTCCCGATTATGGGCTCGAGGGAAGCAAAAAAATTCCGTCCCTATCGGCTTCAAGAACATGGTTCGGGAAGGCGATGATCTCATCCGTCGAGAACGTCCGATCCATGTTAACGTCAGACGCAAAAATGGGACAATTGATGATCTTGACCTTCCCGGCCCAGAGTGCAGGAGTCACGTTGAACCCATCCATGCCTTCCAGAGCAGCTAGGTCGTCTGATGACCTTATTTGTCCACCATGGCGAGGGTCATCAGCTGGAAAAATCTCCATCGGCAGGGTGATGCCATTGGACGACGTGAAATCCTTGATTTCCTGGGGGGTTGGTCCAAAGCAGCTGGCCCCACCAGGGCCAAATGGCATATCCGTGCCTTCATATTTTGCTATCCGATCTGAATTCTCCTCCCACGTGCCTCCCACGCACAATCCTCGCCAGATCGGACTATAGTCGCCGGCGCTCTTGGGTTGCTTTCCCGTTGCGAGCACAGCCTTGGGGAACGGAACTCCACCCACAATATTCGCTTGCCCGGTCTCGCTGATAGACGAATCTGATCGGAGGCTGAACACAAACTTGACCCCATCACCATTGCAGAAACCGGTATCTGCCCAGGTCGCATCGGAGCAGACTTCATAGGTGATGTACCACACTGACTTTCCGCCCGCAAACCCCTTCGCTCGTGACCGCACCAGTTGGGGAAGGCCAATGGGATTCCCGTTGGCATCCGTGACGATGTCCTGTAGCTCGGCATTTGCTATGTCACTGTTAGCCGACACTCTCCCATCAAAGATATTGACGGCATCGGGGGCGCCCTCCCACAATTCCCAATTGGCGCGTGCCTTTGGTGAAGGAACCGTCGGAGCATTCACGATGTCGACCCCAGGCACCAGCGCAATCTCACCGTCAGCCTCCAAGGCGAGAATCTCCTCTTCAGAGCGCGGCTGATCCTTTCGACTCGGGCACCCTTGTGTGAACAATACATCGGTGACAGACCGCCGCGCACGGTCGGCTTCACTCAGCCCCTCTCCCAGTTGCGCGAAAGCCGGGGTATCATCGCGAAGAATCTCCCCTTCAAGGAACACCGGCCGTAACCTGGGGCAGCCTTTCCCCGTGGCCTCGTCCCTGAACCGATATACCGTGCCAGTCTTATCGGACGTAAAAAATGGCCCCGGTCGCAAGATGTGATAGACGTTGAGCATCCCATCTTCATCTGAATAAGCGACTTGGGTAAAAATCGTTGCTGGCGCATCACGTGCGAATCCCGCACCCGTCTGGGGAAATGCGGCATCGACTGTGGCCGGGCCCATCCCTAAGAAGAAGAGCCCAATACTTATGACCAATAGCTTCGACATCTGACGCGATCCTCCAGGAACATTAGGAGTACTCTTAAAAGTACACATGGTACATCAGGATAATCTCGTTGAGATCCGCATCTGGATTCACATCCCGATTGCCTAAGGTATGACGATATTCAAACCTGATTTCCTGGTGGGGAACCGGGAAGAACTCAATTCCTGCACTGATCCGGGTCAGTGAATCATCGTGGATCTCGCGATCCGGATCGATGAATTCGTACACCAGCTTGAGGTCAACGCCCCGAACTGCGAGATAGTCCAATTCGTGATATGAGGCGGTGCGTCGCACCCCGCGTCTCGCACCTTCTTGTGTCATCTCGTCGTCAAGTGTTTCCCAATCGATCTCACCAAAATACGTAAATTTTTCCCAATTTGCCCCGAAGTGCGTGCCATAAATCGTTTCTAGTGATGAGGATTCATCACTCTGGTAGAAGGACCCGCCAATTGTCGCTCGCGCGACCTCAAAATCAAAAATGTAATCGGCACGCGACACAAATGCTTTACCCGTATTGTTGTCAAAATCGCTCGTGCTGCCGCGCCCTCCGTTGAGCACCGCGAACTGAATCGATCCCTTTCCGGGGTAGAAACCCACCTCTGCCCCAACATCCTTGTCGAGCTGGCTAAACCCTGTTCCATTGGTGTTGTCTGCGAAATCTGGTGCCCGCGATCCCGCTCCAGATGTGCTCGCATTTCCACCACGAATGAACGCGGTATGGTTATCGAGCTTCCATCCAAATGCGGGAACGAATTTTCCGACTTTGACATAGCCATCGAATGGCAACACCTGTGCAAGAGCAAAGGTCTCGAAATTATTGAGGTCCAGCCCACGACGAAAGCCTTGATCGTAGTACAACGTGACGGCATCCATCAGTTGCGCTGAAAAATAGAAATCCGCTTGCATCGGAAAGATTGATGTGCTGCCTCGGTCATCATCGAATGCCATCACCCGTAAATCGGTCCCGATAGTGAAAAACTCGTTGATCTTCGGAGTGAACTTCTCGCCGCCAATTCGGAGCGAGGGTTTATAAGGCACACTCATGCGACTGTAAAGGGTTCCGGCCTCAGTCCGCATACCACCACCACTTGGGTTCACATGGCACGTGATACATTGCACTCCGACCCGCATCGAAAATCGTGGCAATGCCCATACCGATTCGACACAAAACCACAGGAGAAGCGGAAGCGCGAGAAGGCTTCCTTTCACGAAGGACGACCACTTAATCATCTCGATTGTTATACCATAAGTTTAGAATGCTACGCGACCACAGTGGAGCCATTTTCATGTCATCGCTTTGATATAAACTAGCCACATACCAGCCCATTTTCATCAGGGTCACGCAGCTCGCGAGGCGTTGTAATTATCTCAACATTTGACTATCATTACGCCCAAAAGTGAGGAGCATTGGCGTGTCTCCTCACACACAGATTATGTTTTATATTCACCGAAATGATTGTTCAATGGCGCCGGTTTCCAAGAGACCAACATGATGAACTCTCCAGGGTAAATACTCGTTTGACGTGGTTTATTGTCCTGACCCTCTCGCTGTGGATGGTCGTAGGGTTAGGATGTGGTGGTGACGATGGCGGCAGCATTGATCCCAGTACCCCGCCTGTGGCAATGCAACCCGAAGCCCCTATGACACCGACACCCTCCATGCCACCGCCAACCCCCGTGCCGCTGCCAGGACCCGCAGCTTCGAATGTAGTCATTAACGAAGTCTTCCCGGAAGCATCCTTGATTGAGTTACACAACCCGGATTCAACACCTGCCGAGATCGGCGGATATTGGCTCTGTCACACCAATCCTGCGTTAGTGTATGACCAGATTCCCGACAACACCATCATCGATGCGGGAGGCTTTCTGATTGTTCACTGGGGAACGACGGGAATCAACACGGAGAAAGAACTCTTTACCACTCCTGCCGCCCCCCTTCCCTTGAATAAACCCCATGGGGAGATTGGACTCTATACGGCTTTTGGTTTTGACGAGGGAAACTTCGGAGTGAGCGAATTCCTCCAAGACTATGTTCAGTGGGGCGAAGACGGACATTGGCGCGAGCGAGTGGCTGCCGAAGCCAATGTCTGGCCAGCAGGAGCGTTTGTGCCCACCCCAAGTCCAGAGCAGTCGCTCTCATTTGACGGCAATGGGGATGCGCCAGAGGACTGGGACGTCACTGCTCCTACCATTGGTAGTGCGAACGCCATACCGTAAGCATGCGACAATGCGTACAGCTACTTGACTGCCGGGAGAACGGTGAGTTCAAAGCAGGTCGCCAGTTCCGGGCTGCTGATATACAACCCGATTTCGTAACGCCCCGGATGTTCAAAGGTGAGAGCCCGACGATATGCCCCGGGATTGACTTCTCGTAGACCACGCCAATACACAACCGCGCGAGTTGGCCCACGTCCTTTGGTGTCGAATACCCTCGATGGTCCGACCACCCCACCAGCCATCAACTGGTAAACCGCGCCATCGGTCGGATTGGGAACCAGGACATTATGTCCATCGCCAAAGCTCACCAAAGAAGTATGACCTTGCGGCAGGTCAACTTGATTCGGTTCGCGATGGCCAACTGGAAAGTTCTGGAATAACCCGCTGTGATTGAGACTCACAATGGTAACATCTGCGCTTCCAGCATTTCGAATAAACGCCCAGTCATATTCGAACACGATGTCATCTGGGGCGACCCCTGTCCGGATCGTGTCGATAGCAGTATTCGTTGTAGAATCAATGATGGTCGCAGTATTGGCGACACGATTAAGCGCATATGCCAATTGACCCTGATTATTAAAACGGATGGTTCGAACGCCCCGACCCGTGGGAATCGTATCCGTGACGCGACCCTTGGCGAGGTCTATCACGGTAACCGTCCCATCACCCTCATTGGCAACATAAAAGGAACGACTCAACGGCCCATATGCAATTCCATGTGGTCGCTTTCCGACAGAAATCGTTCCAACCGACAACAGATGACGTACTGAGATGACTGTGACGGTATCCTCGTCTTGATTCGTGACCGCAACATAACGACTATCCTCTGTGACGGCGAGCTCGTGATGACCTCGACCAACCGGAATTGTCGCAATCACCCGATGGGTGTCAGTCGCAATCACACTCACCGAAGCATCACCATCGTTCCCCACCCACACATATTTCCGATCCGGTTGAGACACCAAGTGGTGAGGCTGCGCTCCAACCGTCAACCGGTGGGCCACATCCATTTGTACCCCATCCACGACGACTAACGTATTCGGCTCAACTGTCACATAGATATACTGTCCCAGCCACGGCAACACGATATCATTGCCAGGCCCATCAAGTTCAATTTTTTTTCTGAACATCAGTGACCTCCGGCCAGGATCGATCACACTCAGACTCCCGTCTAGACTATTCAGCGCAACGATGTGCGAGTTCACTTGAACAGGCGTATGGCTCCCAAACCGACGTGTTTCAACCTTCATTTTCGCTGCGCATGACCCCAGAGCACCTTCGGCATCATTGCGTCGAATGGACGACTCTGGTCGAAGGCCCCGAATAGGTTGTGTGGTCACACTGTCGGAGATACGAAAATAAAGAAAAGCGGTTTCCCCTACCCGGATGGTCTCAGAGGACTCGAAGGCGACGGTAACGCCGTCCTTCTCCTGTATCGGAGGAAAAGGTGCAGCGAAGGAAGCAGGAAGTACGCTTAGCAGCGCGACCAGCGAACCAAGCAGTGAGGAGACGACACATTTCATGGGATCAATTGGTGCGGTGTAGGTTTGAACTGAGCGGTTCGCGCCGATGGGCAATCGGAGAAAACATCTTGAGCAGGCTATCAGGCTTGACGAGGGAAATTCCGGCAGGACCCTCATGGTTCTCTTGGCTGAAACGAATGATCCCGAGCACGCCGGTATCCAGATGGACACGTTCAAGTCCCTTCACCACCGACTCACGAGTTAAACTCTTACCGGCGTTTCTCAGACCCTCTACCAACACCTTCGCAGCAGCGAAGGCAGGAAACTGGATGACACGTTCCCTCGCTGACCCTGGAGACGTTTTCAGAATATTGTTAAACTCGGCCGCAAGCGGATGTTCAGGGCCGCCAAACCGAATGTTTTGTGAGAATACCAATCGCTCACCGGCTCTGGGGATCTGCAGCATCGCCCCGTTGATGAGGAGATTATGTCCCATATAGATCGGCGAATGCGATAGACGATCTGCCGCGGCAATAAGATCAACGACCGACGGATCTCCGGTCAAAAACAGAACAACCTGAGCTCCGCTTTCGTTCAACTGCGCAGCGACCTTCTCAGTGTCGAGCCTCCCAAATTGATGAGCGATCTCGGCAACGGCGGTGACATCGTGTAACGCCAATTGGTCCTGAGCCGCCGAAAGACCAGCTCGGCCAAATGAATCATCAGAATAAAGCACCGCAATCGAGGGCCGATCCTGTCTGACGGCATGGTCAATCAATATCCTCGCCTGATACCCGAGTGTGGGATAGATCGAAAACACATAATTGGCCCCGAGGTCTTCGTACTGCAATGCCGGCGCCAATGGCGCGATCAACGGAATGCCTTGGGCTTCGAGATACGGAATGACGTGACGCGTCGCTGCATCACCGAGGTTCCCGATAAATGCAAGTACTTGTTCCTCCTGGACAAGGCGCTTCGCGGCTTCCAATGAGCGAACCTGGTCGTTTCTCCCATCGCCAACGATAAGTTCGATGGACCGCCCATACACTTTTTTCCCTTGATTTACATTCTCAAAGACCCGTTCGAGGACGTGGCGAACAGCGGCTCCCGTTTTTGCTAGAGGCCCTGAGAGATCGAGAACCGTCCCTATTCGCACCGTATCGGTCGTGACGCCCGCGGCATTCACACTGCCCAATCGATGAAGATAGGCAATGAGATCTTCAAGGTCTATATCTGACATGTGCCAGCGAGGCATCGTAAAGTCGAGGATATGCCCGTCAGAATCAACGCCTTCAACAATGGCACGTTTCAATAATAGGTCAGAATAGGGGGATCGAGTTCGACCAGATTCCGTCGTTCGAACATATGGCTTGGTGATCGTGTCGTGCCGGATGTCCACTGCCACTGCGCCCCCTTCACGCCGCCCACGCCCATCGGAACTGTGGCAGCTGGCGCAGGTAACGGTGTTGGCCGGAAACAGTTGTCCATCCCCAATTCGCATGTCAATCGGTTGGTTCGAATGGCTTGATGAAGAATTGTAAATTCGCATCCCATTGAGTTCCTGCTTGGTTAGCCGTGACCTCGAAAGATACTGGCCTTCTTGGATATCCAATACAGGGGTTTGGGTGACGTCCGGTTTCCCGACCTCGATCGAGAACCGCGTTGTCACAACGTGGTTCTCGTGCATGAATTGGCCATATACCACATAATGTCCACGCGCTGGGAACACATGCCGAATCGGCACGACCGGTCCCGGAAAGATGGGATGATTGGGAGAGGGGCGAATGCTATCTCGATGTCTCGGCGCCGCTTGACTACTGATAGGTTCAATTCGGGTAATCAACATTCCGATGCGCGGTTCGTTTTTGAGCCAGAACTCGACCCAATCGCCAGGAGCTACCTTCTGATGTGCATCCGGATCGGCGACACGAAACCGTAACGTTCCCGCGATAGACACTAGATCGAGTATCGGCCCGTGGTCGATGACCACCCGCCCATCAGGCAAGACTTCTCGCAACACCCCGCGTCCATACAGCATCTTCGTCGCAATTCGAGGAACAATGGGTATCAATGCTGGATCCTCAACCACCTGGGGGTCTTCGGTTCCAAAAAAGTCGAGATCGTCTCGGACGAAGGCAACACGCATTTCCGTCCCCTCAAACACCTGCAGATTTCTGATCGGTTGGTTGCGTACATCGTGGACTTGGTAGCGAAGCTCTATCTCTTGACCAGGTTGTGGATGGGCCGGATCTAACTCAAGCGATACCTCATACACACGAGACATCGGCTCGCTCGTTGCAGCATAAGGCGCGGACTCAAACACGCGTTGACGACTGAGATCTGGTGGCCCTTTGGGTGGCATGTCTTTGCCTTCAACCAACAGGTCGAACTGCTTGTGATAGACACTTCCGCGGTGGGCAAACGTCACAACGGCTCGATACCTTCCTCCCCATGGAAAACGGTGTCGAAGTTGGAATGTCGCGGTCTCCTTCGCATACACCGGAACCGAACTAAACTGCTCTGGGCGAAGCCTGGCAAAATGATGGAGGTTTTCAGAAATGACAAATAGCTCAATGGTTCGGTCATAGAGCGTCTGAAGATTTTTGACCGGATCTCCGGGCGTCGTATTCCTCCCATACCCCACGCCATAGCGAATCGAGACATCGATAATCGTTTCCTGGTCTGCTCGTGCTTGTGCCGGCGTAGTCCACAAGACCGCATCGAACTCGGTCAGCGTATCATTCAAGGCCCAGAGAGGAGCAGATCGACTTGCCCCAGTAAGAGGAATACACAAGCACAATAGAAGCAATACGGTAATAGAACGAGCCAAGAATGCTCGATATGATGTTTTCATGAATGTTGCCCTATCGACAATAAAAACCGCCCTGTCCTGCTCCTTCGTTTTTAAGAGCGTTGGACAGGGCGGCAATATACTTCTTTCAATACTGCAGAATTCACCAGAAAGGCGTCACGCACCTCCCAAGTAGAATCAGAGGTTCAACAGACTAGCTGTTCGGCTCCTTACCCTTCGCTCGTTTCCGCGCAGCCTTATTCGTTGCTCGTTCAATGCTGGTAAACCCGCGGAGATTCGTTTCCGAATCCTTTTGCCCCTCCAATGCTGCCTCTTCGTCACTCAAAACCCTGAAGATGCCCCATTGACCACCATCCATCAGCCTGCGATGTTCCGTTGAGCCATAGAGGTAATCGCCAGGGAATTGGCTGGCCCCTCCATCCAATTCAATATCAGCTTTCCAGCCCACATTGAGCGGCCATACATTAAGCGAATTCGACTGAGATGTCCCGGCTTCAAGCGGCCCACGATGGCCGTCGAGCCTAAACGCAACATCTTCAGACCCGTTCGGATAGACAATCCGAATCTTGGTGGGATCGCCCACCTGGGCGGTAACAAGATGGATGCTACTGACCCTTCGAGGATCGCTTTTTGTCAGCATCCCGCCCGGAGAACGTCGGTAGTTAAATGCTGCGCCACCCGTGACATCCGAATCGAGCGGTCTATTTTGCGAGCTGAAGTCCACAGAATCTTCGTGAATGAAGAGGACGTGCTCCCGGAAAGCATTGCCGTCCGGAGGAACGATCACGGCCGACACGCTGGTTCGCTTGGATGGATTCAATGTCTTTCCGGTGTCAGAATCAAACCAGAATGAGCCTCGCGGTTCGACAATAAGCGCAGCAAACAGCCCGTCGTTCAGATCTTCCGGAACATTGGCGAAACTCGCGATATAGCTTAATCCAAGCTCCCGATTTTGCTCTTCGTCCCCAAGATTGTTCCACTCGATGGCGCCAATGCCCAACTCAGCATTGATCAGTGAATCCGGCGCGGGTTTCATTTGGGGCTCGGCATACCACGTATACTCGACCATGCCTCCAGGAGCGGCCGTCTGGCCACCCGTATTCTGCCCGAAATTAAACCCGAAACTCGAATTCGGATCGAGGGTCAACAGACCAGGAGTCATGCCCACGTGTCCGTCCGACAACTGATTGAACAGTCGGACGGTAATGCAATCGCCGCTGTTTGCTCGCATGACCAGCGGTTGCCCCTTGGCCACTTCATCCAGAAGAGGACTCCCATTGCCATCCGCCAAGACGAAGATCTTAGCGGCCTGTAGGGTACGCCGCGGAGATTTTATGGCCGCGACGTTGTATGTCTGAGTGCCAGTAGCGTTCGCACATACATCTGTCGTGCCTGCGTTGTCGGCATTGCCAATATCCTGCAGGCCGGGATTTTCGCCCACACGCATGATACCCCACGTGCCATTGGCAAAGTCCAGCGCACCGATCGGCATGTACCACATATAATCGCCGGGGACATTGGATGGCCCACCGGCACCACCCATGATTTCGTAGTGGTGGAAGGACCCGATCCCTTCGTGGGTGGCATCGACCGGCCGGCTGTCGGCATTGAAGCGCTCCCAGCCAAATCGATGGCCCGCAAAGCGGAAGGAGTGTGCATCGTTAGTTCCTTGACTAAATAACCGAAACACCACCCGATCTCCCGGATGGGCCAGGATCGTCGGTGTGGAGGGCTCACCGATGTCAGACTGGAACACTTCATGGGGGGCTGCCCCAGTTTCCCTCATTCGAGTATCGAGTTTTTCAGCCCGCTGGTTCATAGCGCTGGGCCCTCGCATATGGGTGGTGAATTCTTTGGTCCCGGACAGCAGCATATTCACGTCATCGGTCATCCAGAAGGCGACCTCTCGGAAATTTGTTTCACATTTCTCGAGACCGCATTCAGCGCTGGTAATAATATCAGCAATTTCCGTCCCGGCATTGACAATTTCAGGTCTCACCGGATTCAGCGGGGTGGAGAACGACCGGGTCATGATCCCAACACCGAAGTCGTGTGCATCTCCCCGTTTTCCGATCGTCCCGAACACCTGCGGATCATCGGCCAAGGTGTTGTGGTTTGCGGTGGTGATCGCATACTCTTCCGGCTCCGGAAAATCGACCTGGGTTCGATAGATTGGCTCGCCGGTGATCCGATCGACAAACTTCGATCCCCTCGGCTCGATCACCGTTCCACCGGTGAGCCCCATGTTAAATCCAAAGATCCCTTGCAAATGCAGATGCCAGAAGGCCATCATCTCGATATCCATATACCACCGATAGCGGGTGAATTCATTTTGCCGTAATGCCGGCCGATCCTCACAACATATCTCTTCACCGCCCGGGACATTGATCCCCGCAAACGCATCCATGGATGGGCGGATGGACTGCTCATAGTTCATCCCGATAATCACCCCGTCGGAAGCCTGGACGTCGAAATGCATCATATGCGGATGCATGTTCGCCTTGCTGAATTCCTCCTGAATGGGGTTGGCATCGGTCAGATGGTTCCGATACTGGATGTCGACGCAATCTCCGACATTGGCCCGCACCACCAGGGAATGTGGTTGCCGGGTGCCGGCGTGGAGTTCCCCTTCGTCATTCGCCAGGACATGGATCGCCGCATTGGGATCGCTATCGCCGAAGCGGTTGAACACCGCCCCTTGACCTTGGACAACTGTCGCCACAATGTCATAGGACCGCGCCGGAGCGTTCTGCGGACACACGCCAGCCGGGCGTGTACCCAACGCTGACTTTGGCGCCGTCATTGGATCTGTCCCTGGCGCCATTGTGCTGATCTCACCCAAGAAGGGGGCTCCGGTATGGGCGCTTCCCGAATCGTCGGCGAGCGGAGGACCAGGCAGCGGAGGCCGATGCCCTCGATGCGGTCGGTGGTGAGGATAGGCTAGACGCCCGTCCTCAGGATTAAAGAGCAGCAACGGCCGCTGACCAGGGGATGGCCCGGGAAGATTGGCTCGAATGGCCGCGATATCATCGCCGCCGCTATCGATCGGAGTATCTTTCCAGTTCGAAAAACGCCCCTGATCATCCCCAATTCCTCCATATTCCCCCTGACCATTGGGCTTGTTCGGAAAGTTCTCGAAGGTCGGCCCATCCGGATTATTGAGATACAGTGGCTGGCCCCCAACCATTCGACTGGTGTAATCGTAATGGTCTGGATCATAGCCCCTGAGCTGACACTGGTGCGCCGCCAACAGATCATTACCTGAAAGCCCTTCAAGGGAGGGGCATGCTATCACGTGGCCGGGATGTGGACAGGCCCTGGGGTTTTCACTTTCACAGCCTTCCGGAACGCCTTTAGGAGGCAGCAAGTGCCGTACCCATTTGTCGATGTTCACGAATTCTTCATTTTCGATTTCCGGACATCCTTCAGCATCGGTCGCGCAGAACTTCCGGCCGTCGAGGGTTGTTCCATTCACCAACAACCCAATGGAGTCGGCCGGTTCCGGTGGCAACGGCCGCCCTGGCAACGGAAACAACGTCGCCTGGCGGACATTCGTGACGCGCCAGAAGTGCCACATTCCGATCGTATAGTGGTCGGCGATGTGGCAGTGATCGACAAAGTCGCCCACTTCGCCTTCGCAACTTCCCGCCCCGCACTCAAGCTCCATATCACGAACCGTATGCGGCTCAATAATTTCCACGTCGATCTTCCCGCTCACCATTGATTTCTGGTGATTGAGGCTCGCATCCTGCGATTTGACCGGATTGTTCGAACGATTTTTTAACACGACGGCCGATCGCGTCAGTTGCTCGGTCAGGCCCAATCCATCGGGGTTCATGAGCCCTAACAAATACATCTGCGTCATGTGCTTGCCGGATTCCGGATCACGCACCGCGTATGGCTGCCTCGGCCAACGATGCATCCCGTGAAGATGCGGGATATGGTGTTCTTCCCCGCCTGCGTGCAGCAGCCGCCAGATCGTCGGGTCACCGGTATAACTTCGAAGCAGCGGCAAGGCGGGATCGCCCCCATCATAGGAACTGTAATTTAACGATTCATCAGCATCTTGGGCTTCGCGAACGTCAAAGGGTTCCGACCGGTAGTTGATCGCCTTGCCAAACAGACGGGTCTCATTGAAACTCATGTTGTTGTTGTTTGGGGCTAGTTCGACCCCGTTTGGCAGGGTATTCGGGCCAGTATTCGGAATGCCGCTCTCCACATTCCCTAGGCCGGCAAGACTGAGCATCCCGGCAAGATTATGCTGGTTTGGCCTGCCGTCGATAAAGCCCT
>DTRN01000097.1 GCA_012965905.1 Nitrospirales bacterium
TATGTAGTGGTTACTCGCAACATGCCTCACTTTGTTTCGTCGGTATCGAAGTTTGGGAAGGGTACGAACCCACGGACATCGGTGCCGCAAAATGAGCCGGTTTCAATCCCAACCGTGACTAAAACCGGAATTACTGGCGATATGGAGAAGGCTGGCATTGCTTAAGTAGTTGAAAGATATGGCGCCCCCGACAGGAATCGAACCTGCGACACGCGGTTTAGGAAACCACTGCTCTATCCGACTGAGCTACGGGGGCAAGAAGTCTAGTGTAGGGAGTTTTGATGACGGCAGCAAGGCAAGCGCGAGTAGCTGCCGCCATAAGTACGAACGCGTGCATGTTGGAGGGGAGGCGAAGAGGCCTGATCAGGCATCCTGGGAACAACCGACGGGATTGTTAGTTGCCCAGATGCTGACTGAAGAACGCGAGCGTACGGTTCCACGCGTCGGCAGCTTCTTCGGGCTTGTAGACATCGGGTCTTGTATCGTTGAAGAACGCGTGTGGCGCCCCAGGATAGGTTTTGGCCTCGCCTGTTTTTCTGTATTCCGTGAGGGCGTCACGAAGTCGATCCACATGATCGTGGGTAATCCACCCGTCGTCTTCTCCGTGGATGTAGAGGATTGGGGCCTGAAGGTTCTGGAGCGGAGTATACGGGTCTGGGACTTGCCCATAGAATGGAACCGCCGCTTTGATATCGGCATTGACGGTGGGCAGCATCAGAGCATATGAACCGCCCATGCAGAAGCCTATGGTGCCGATTCGCGACGCATCGACATCCGGAATGGTTTCTAAATAGGCGACAGTCGCGTTCAAGTCTTTCAACCCGTCCTCTTGCTGTAACGTGGTCATCAATCGCGCGGCTTCATCTGCGTCGGTCGTGATGGGATTGCCCAGCCGAGAATACAAATCGGGAGCAATGGCGATATACCCGCACTTCGCTAAACGCCGCGCAATGTCTTTGATATGGTCGTTCAGTCCCCACCATTCTTGAATAACAATGATGGCTGGAGCGTGACTCACGCCTTGAGGTTTCACCAGATAGGCTGTGATGGTGACATCCTCACTTTGATATTGAACAGTAGATTCATTCAACTGTTGATCGGTGAATTGTTCCGTCATGGCTCTTCTCCTATTCGCCTGCGATCATCATTTCACTAATCTTCATGGTTGGACATGACACCGATCCACGAAAGACCAGGTCGTTTCCCAACATTTCGATATTTAAAAACATATCACGTAGGTTTCCGGCAATGGTGACCTCGTCGACGGCGTAGGTCAATTCTCCATTTTCAATCCACATTCCAACCGCACCGCGCGAAAAATCTCCGGTGACCATGTTGACGCCGAATCCCATCATGTCGGTGACATAGAAGCCTTGTGTGACGGATTGTATGATTTCCTCAGGAGTGTGCGTTCCGGCGACGGCATAGAAGTTAGTGGAACCGACACTGGGCCCGCTGCCAATTCCACGCGAGGCATTCCCGGTTGATGTCAGCTTCAGCTTGCGTGCGGAGTAGGTGTCGAGAAGATAGCTGGTGAGAACCCCTTTATCGACCACCGTGTTGCGACGCGTTGGGAGCCCTTCGCCATCATAGGGGCGAGATCCTAGCCCTCCTGGTATCCGGCCATCATCGTAAATGGTCATCCAATCGGGTGCAATTTTTTCTCCGAGCTTATCTTTGAGATATGAGGCGTCACGGTAGAGGGCGGAGCCGGACACTGCCCCGCTTAAAATCCCCAATAAGGAACCGGCAGCCTCGGGGTCAAAGATGATAGGTGCAGACTGTGTCTTCACTTTTTGAGCGCCAAGGCGACGAATGGCACGCCGTGCGGCCTCGTTTCCCACCGCTTCGGGAGTTTCAAGTTCCGCGAACCTGCGATGTACGGTATACCAGGAATCCCGCTGCATTTTTCCATTCTCGCTCGCGATGGGTGATACCGAGAGGGAGTAGCTTGAACTGTTGTATTCACCGAAGAAGCCTCGGCTGTTGGCGTATAGGCTACGTCCTTTTCCGGAATTGAATTCTGCCCCTTCCGAATTGGTAATGCGGTCGTCAAAGGGAAAGATCATCGCTTCGCATCTGGTGACTTGGTCAATATGATCGTCCATGGTGCATTCCGAGTCATCATGCAGCCCGAGGTCGGGGAGATCTTGCGCCATCGCGTCCGCGTCGGGAAGCCCTGAATCCGGGTCTTCGACCACCGCTTTGGCTAAGGTGCAGGTATCCTGAATAAAACGATCCAAGGCATCAGACGAAAGATCCGACGTCGAACTCACTGCCGAGCGTTTTCCGACGAACACACGTAAACCCAAACGTTTCTCCCGCGCTTTGGACAGAGTTTCAATGGCTGATTGGCGAACACGGACGCTGGCGGTATCTCCCTCGGCAAACACCACGTCGCCGTCGGTGGCGCCATAGGTCTTTGCTTTCTTTAAAATGTCTTCGGCGAGATTCTGATCGATGGTATTCATGCCTGATCCGTCCCTCCGACGGTCATGCCGTCAACTTTGATTGTCGGTAGTCCCACGCCGACAGGCACCGATTGGCCATCTTTCCCACAGGTCCCAATCCCTTCGTCGAGGCGCAGATCGTTTCCGACCATCGACACCCTGGTAAGCACCTCGGGTCCATTGCCGATGAGGGTTGCGTCTTTCACTGGCGTGGTGACTTTGCCGTCTTCGATCAGGTATGCCTCACTGGCGGAAAATACAAACATGCCGTTGGTGATATCAACCTGCCCTCCCCCAAACGAGACTGCATACAGACCGTGCTTGACTGACCGAATGATGTCCTCCGGATCCGATTCGCCAGCCAGCATAAAGGTATTGGTCATGCGGGGCATGGGCATGCTCATGAAACTTTCGCGACGGCCGTTGCCGGTGAGCGGGATTCCCATAAGACGCGCGTTCAGGCGGTCTGTAATGTAACCACGAAGAATGCCATCTTCGATGAGCACGGTTCGGCCGGTCGGGGTGCCTTCATCATCCATGTTGAGCGACCCACGACGCCATGGAATGGTTCCGTCGTCAACGACGGTACAGAGTGGAGATGCGACTTTTTGTCCGATGCGGTCGGTGAATGTCGATGTTTTCTTGCGATTGAAGTCCGCTTCCAACCCGTGGCCGATGGCTTCGTGTAGTAGGATTCCAGGCCATCCGGGTCCCAGCACGACATCCATCGTACCGGCCGGTGCGGGAACTGCATTGAGAGCGACAATAGATTGGCGGGCAGCTTCCTTCGCGTAATGTTCGAAGCGGGTCTCCTCGAAGAAGAACGAGAACTCACTGCGTCCACCGCCACCGAATGATCCCATTTGTCGGACTCCACCGTCCTCCGCAATACACGTCACTTGAAGACGAGAGAGTGGCTGCACATCGCCAACAACCCAGCCTTCCGATGACGCCACCATCACCATCTTGTTCTCGGTTGCGAAGGAGGCCATGACATTTTTAATGCGGGGATCGTAGCCGCGCGCAATCGCATCGATCTTTTGCAGAAGATCGACCTTCTCTTTGGTTGCGATTTCCGTCGCAGGAGTATTGACCGGATAGAGTGATCGCGCGACAGGCGTTCTGGCGGATGTCGCCACGGCCGTTCCGTCACCGGGAGACCGCGCAATATACTTGGCTGTTTTTGCCGCGATACGCATTTGATCAAGGGTGATTTCGTCGGTGTAGGCATAGCCGGTTTTCTCGCCGGCGGTGGCGCGGACGCCGACGCCCTGCGAAATGTGCTTTGAGGCCTTCTTGACGATGCCCTCTTCCATGGACACTGAGTCGGAAATGCTGTGTTCGAAATACAAATCGGCGTCGTCGACTTCAGGAATCTTGACCAGACCGATAGCCTGATCAATCTCCCGTTCCGAGACGCCAAACTGCTGGAGTAGGGCATTGTTATCCGTCATCGATACTGCTCCCCTTTTGATTATTGGAATAGGTAGGAGTTCATGCTGCTCGGTAAATTATAGTCGAAGCGAAAAGTAGGTGGCAACTGAACGATAACCTTGACCAATTTCCGTCTCGCCCCTATTCTGTAGCCTCCTTGTCGGGGCGTAGCGCAGTTCGGTAGCGCACCGCGTTCGGGACGCGGGGGTCGGAGGTTCAAATCCTCTCGCCCCGACCATCAATTCGAAAAAATGGCGTGTATCGTGTCTGAAGTTGGCGACACTGTTGCGGCGAGTATTAGAGTCAGTGGACGTGTGCAAGGCGTTGGGTTTCGCTTCTTCGCTGTAGATGTGGCGGACGAGCTCGGAATTACAGGATGGGTGAAGAACCTCACCGATGGCCGGGTCGAGGTCGAGGCCCATGGAGCCAAGGAGAGTGTTGAAGTGATGATTGAACGAATGCATCAAGGTCCACCAGGTTCTTCCGTGAGTAATGTCGATGTGATGTGGCTTCCTGATCAAGTCCAGACACACAATCCCAGTGACTTTCAAATCGTTCGGTAACACGCATGTCTGTTGATCTGAAAACACTCATCCGAGAAGTGCCGGACTTTCCCAAGCCGGGCATTCTATTTTATGACATTACAACGCTGTTGAAGGACGCGGCTGGTTTTCGAGTGGTGACGGATCAATTGGTTGAGGCTGTCAAGCTGTATGAGTTTTCCAAAGTGATTGGAATCGAATCGCGAGGGTTTATTTTTGGAGGGCCATTGGCCGATCGCATGAACCTGGGTTTCGTTCCCATCAGGAAGCCAGGGAAACTTCCGGCAGAGACGATCGAGGCATCCTATTCACTCGAATATGGCACGAATACCATCGTGATACACAAAGATGCCGTAGGTCCCGGCGAGAAAGTCCTGATCGTCGATGATCTATTGGCAACTGGCGGGACGGCCGAAGCGGCGATTCAGTTGGTTGAGCAACTTGGCGGAGTAGTTTCCTGTATTGCGTTCGTTATTGAATTGTCTTTTCTGAATGCCAGACCAAAGTTTGAGAAGTATCCAGTAATCTCACTTCTTCAGTACGATTCGTAAGTTCTACAGCCGTTTAACTCTTTCAGTAACATCTCCTCACCTTTGTCCTCTCCCCATTTGAAGGGGGCGAGGAGATTAGGAATGCTGAGCCAGTCGTTTCAAAATATCTAGATATTTTTCGCTGGTTTGTTGGATTACTTCGGGCGGGAGGTTTGGGGCGGGAGGGGCGTGGTTCCATCCGGTTGTGTCTAGATAATCGCGTACAAATTGTTTGTCGAAGCTAGGTGGGGATTTCCCGGGTACTACGTCATTCTTGGGCCAGAATCGTGATGAATCTGGAGTGAGGACTTCGTCGATTAGCATGAGTTGTTTTGTTTTGGGATCAATCCCGAATTCGAACTTGGTGTCTGCGATGACGATTCCTTGGGTTAACGCGAGTTCGGCTGCTCTGGTGTAAATCGTAAGGCTTGCTGTTTTAACTTTTGCAGCTAGGTCCTGTCCAATGAGCCGTTCCATTTCTGTAAATGGAATATTCTCGTCATGCCCATCGGTGACTTTGGTCGAGGGGGTGAAGATGGGCTCTGGGAATTGTTCGGATTCCTGAAGTCCTGTTTGGAGTTGTTGACCACAGACGGTTCCCTGCTTGCGATACTCTTTCCAGGCTGAACCGGAGATATAGCCTCGGACGATGCACTCAACTGGTAGTGGCTCCGCTTTCTTTGCAAGCATGGTTCGGCCGCGTAGGGAATCAATGTAGGGGCGGCATGCTTCTGGAAAGGATGCGACTTCGGTACTGATCAAATGATGTGGAATCAAATCGTTACGTTTCCAGAGCTCAGAAAACCAAAAGGCTGACAGTTGGGTGAGCACATAACCTTTGCCTGGGATTCCGTCGGGAATGATGACGTCGAAGGCTGAAATGCGATCCGTCGCGACCAACAGCAGCGATTCTCCTAGATCGTAAATATCTCGAACTTTCCCCCGTCCTACCAGTTGAAGATCATCACATTTGGTTTCCAATATCACCGGCGGTATCTGTCTATGACTCATTGAGATTGTCCTTTTCTATCGCCTGCGCTCTACGGATCCGATCCATAATTGCGATTCCAACACCTTGCTCTTTCACGGTTTCAACGAGAAGGACATCGATGTTCGCGGTTTCCGCATCGAGAAACGCTGCGAACAGTCCCTTGCCGTATTCTTCGTCCGTCCCTGGGATGTGTCGATAGAACGTGACTGACTCATCTTGCACCGCTGTTCGGTGGCACAAAATGCCAATGGGCTTGTCAGAATTGCGCCATTCATCAAGCGTTTGGGCCCATGCGTCTCGAGGGACAGGGATGATTCTGAAATTGGGAGCATAGTGGCGCTGTTGCATTCCCGGTGATTTTGGCTCGGTGGTGCTGTTTGATGGGCTGTGCAGCGTGACTTGGCCGATTGCCGCTTGAATCATGTCGATGGTGATGGCCCCCGATCGCAGAATGCACGGAATATCCGGCGACATATCGATCACGGTTGATTCAAGTCCGATGCGGCATGTTCCGCCATCGAGAACCATGTCAACGTCGTTGCCGACATCCCGATGGACATGCTCAACGTGCGTTGGGCTTGGTCGCCCGGAGCGATTGGCGCTTGGCGCGGCAATCGGTTCGCCTAGCAATCGGATAAGTGTCGAGGCGACCGGATGGTCGGGCATGCGGACGGCGACGGTCGTTAGTCCGCCCGTGATAACCTGTGGGACACGTGCTGAACCGGGCAAGACAATCGTCAGCGCCCCCGGCCAAAATGTTGCCATCAGGTTTTTGGCTGACTCTGCAATGTCTGCCACCAGACTATCAACTTGTTCAATCGAGGCGACATGCACAATGAGAGGGTTATTGTGTGGTCTTGCCTTGATCGCGAAAATGCGGCGAATTGCCTGTTCATCATATGCTCTGGCTCCAATTCCGTAGACCGTCTCGGTAGGAAAAGCTACGACGCCGCCATTTCGAAGGATGTCAGCGGCTTCACCTATACGGTTTGTGTCTAACATGCAATCAATATTCCGCCCATGCTGGCAGTTGCTCTGGAATAATTGAAAGCATCGGAATGCCCCACAGGAGCATCATCGCGGTAATCAGTATGATCCCTATCAGATTAATGACGAACCCGTACAGTACCATTTTCCGAATGGGGATTCGGCCGGTTGAAAAGACGATCGCGTTGGGCAACGTGGCGACCGGGAGCATGAACGCACAGGAGGCTGCGAGTGTCGCCGGAATCATGAGGAGAAGCGGGTGAATCTGCAGGCCGATCGCAGTATCAGCCATGATTGGCATGAGGATGGCGGTGGTGGCGGTGTTGGAGGTTATTTCGGTGAGAAAGGTCATGCTGGCAACAATTCCGCCGACGACCAACGGTGTGGAGAGACCCGTCGCCTGCTGCATTTGTTGACCGATCCACACTGAAAGGCCCGAGACGTCAAATCCTTTGGCAATGGCGAGTCCGCCGCCGAATAACAACAGCATCCCCCACGGAATGCGGTTTGCGTGTTCCCAATCTAGCAACGCTTTCGACTCGCCATCATGTCGGACTCTGATGGCAAAACAGCACAACACCATAAAAAGTACGACGGTGGTATCGGTCACGTATTTCTCCACTGCGAGATCCCGAAATACGTCAAAGTAAGTGAATATTTGGGACCAGCCAGGAATCTCCCATCCTCCCCACAACGGAATCGGTCTCCGAAAAATCCATAAGAATGCAGTGATGACGACGATCCGTCGAATCCATTGTTCTCCGACGCTCATCGGCCCCAAAGCGGTGAGTTCAGTTCGGATCACGTCGACACCGGATCTTTCTGTTGACTTTGCTGAGGGTAACGGTGTGAGCACATAGACAAACATTGCCCACATGGCTGGGATAAAGATCAGAACGATCGGCAGCGCAATCATCGACCATGTGGCAAACGTGATCTGCGGGGCCGAAGGAAAACGTTCACTAAACTGTCCGGCAAAAATCAGATTTGGTGGAGTCCCAATCAAGGTTCCCATTCCGCCGACGTTCGCGGCGTAGGCAATTCCGAGTAACAGGCAGATTGAGAAATTGTGAAACCACGGACTCGGAGTTGATTGCTCAGTTTGCCATGTCTCTTGCAGCTGACTGAGGAGTGCAAGGGCGATCGGGAGCATCATGAGGGTGGTGGCTGTGTTGCTGATCCACATCGAGAGAAACGCAGCCGAGATCATGCAGCCGAGGACAATTTGCCTCGGATTGACTCCAATCCATGACATAATATGCAACGCAATACGTTTGTGGAGGTTCCATTTTTCGATGCCTCGGGCCAGGAAAAGACCACCCATGAGCAGGAAAATCAAGTCATGCGCGTAGCTTTTGATGGCATCTTGGCTGGTCATAATTCCCAGGACAGGAAGGAGTACTGCGGGGAGGAGCGAGGTCATCGGGATGGGCAGGGCTTCGGTGATCCACCAAATGCCCACGAGAATGGTGACCGCCAGTACTTTCTGTGCTTCGGGTGGGAGTGTCGAACCGGGTGGCCACAACAGGACGGTGAAAAATAAAACGATCCCCGTCCACAATCCAAATCTGTCTAACGTCATGAGTTTGTGTAGAACGACCGGATTATGCCGACAATATAGGCTTGTTGCTCGTCGTTGAGCTCAGGATAGATCGGGAGGGCAAGGGTCTCGTGCGCGGCACGTTCGGTTTCTGGGAAATCGCCTTCGTGATATCCCAGATTCCCAAAGCACTCTTGAAGATGGAGCGGTACTGGATAGTAGATTTCTGAGGCGACCCCGTGCTCGCGAAGGTGTGTGCGAAGTTGGTCCCGTTGCTGAGCTCGAATGACGAATTGGTTGTAGATGTGATGGTTGTCGATTCCGGCATGTGCATATACCGCGGTGGGGAGTTGAACCTGCTTGGTTTCCAGCAAACCGCTTGTGTTAAACAATGATTCATACTGCGAGGCGTTATCAGCGCGTTGGCGTGTCCAGTCGTCGAGATACTTCAGCTTGACGTTGAGGATTGCCGCTTGCATAGCATCGAGGCGAAAGTTTCCACCCAATAGGCGGTGGTAGTATTTGTGTTCCGCACCATGGACGCGCAATGTCCGTAATCTGTCAGCAAGGGCGGCATCATTGGTCACCACCATGCCGGCATCTCCCATCGCACCGAGGTTCTTGCTTGGAAAAAAGGAAAAACACCCCACAGTACCCATGTTCCCACTTCGGCGGCCGTCGGGATAGGCAGCCCCTAGCGCTTGAGCGGCATCCTCGATCACCGCGAGGTTGTGACGTTGCGCGATATCCAGGATTGGCTTCATGTCGGCGCATTGGCCGTATAAGTGGACGGGGATGATGGCCTTTGTCTTCGGCGTAATCACGCGCTCAATTTTCGCTGGATCCATGGCGTACGAAATCGGGTCGATGTCGACGAAAACCGGTTTGGCTCCGATGCGTACGATGACTTCAGCTGTGGCAAAGAACGAGTATGGTGAGGTGATCACTTCCTCACGATTGGAGCCAATGCCAACAGCCATGAGTGCGAGGAGGAGCGCGTCGGTCCCTGACGATACTCCAATCCCGAACTTCGTCTGGCAGTAGGACGCGATCTGTTCCTCGAGTGTGACCACTTCTTCACCGAGAATGAATGCTTGGCTTTGTACCACGCGCGTGATGGCGGCAAGGATCTCGTCTTGAATCGGTGCGTGGTGCGCCTTTAAGTCAAGCAGCGGGATGTGCATGTGTGCCCTCCGATCGCGCAGGAGACCAAAATAGGGTTTCTTGACGGGTCACAATGATTCCGCAATAATGGCTCTTCTTTAGCGATGTCATCTGCAATGATCTTATGTCTTTGACTAAAACCACCTGTACATTTCTTGTTGCGTTCTGGCTCTGTTGTCTAAGCGCAGCCCCTGTCCTTGCAGAATATATTGATAACATACCTCCAGGACTTCCTCTGTATACGGATGTCCCAACCGCGTATCTGCTTTCGAAAGGGCAGCTTGAAGTCAGTGCGTCCTACCGTACGGTGAATGATACTGTCGATATCTTCGATTTCAAAGAATCCGCAATCCCAGGAGATAATATCGGAACGCTTGGAGATTATCACGGCCTGCAAGGAATCTTCCACTTTGGTCTCAGGGATGGGTTGCAAATCTCATATAAAGGGGAACTCCGAGAGCTTGGTCTTGGTAGGTCGAGGGGTGATGTCGAGGTTACGAGTCATGACGTGATGCTCAAGCAGCGTCTCGTCGTTGAGGACTCGTGGTATCCCACAGTGGCGCTCGGTGCGTTCTATCGAGGCAATCGCGGCGAGAACATAGCCAATCCACCGTTGCCTCTCCTTCCACAGGGCACGATTACCTTTGGTGGGATTGAGGACGATTCCTATGGCGTGACCCTTCTCGCTAGCAAGTCATTCTCCACGCGATGGAGCATTCATGCACTGGCAGAGTACTCAAAAACCAATGTCAACTCGGAGTTCGGGATAGACCCCGCAGGCTTGGGCGCCAGTGTTTTGATGGACCTTGCAGACATACTTGAGGAGTCAGATTATCAATCGGACAACTTCACGATCGGATTTGGCGGGGTATTCCAGATCACCCCTAAGTTTGTGGTCAGTGCCGACTATAAACGGATTCAGGTGAATCGATCCAGTGAGTCCCGGACACCGCCCAAGGCATTCAATTCAAACAATGTGGTGGCCTGGCGTCTCAGCTATCTCACAAGATCGTGGTTGGCATTCTCTGTCAACGGCGCCTACTTCACGAACCAGTTTCTCGGTGAAATCCATTCCCTCTACAACGCCACAACTGCGAGAAAGTTTAATAAGGATTATGGCTACCTCGGGATTGGCATTACCGTGTTCCACGATTTCTCCTCGTTGTTGTTTTCCGGCCGCCGTTCCTAATTGATTCACTGACTAGGCAACTTGGGAGCACTGGTCGTGCGTCAGGGTAAAACGTGTGGTGCCGATCTCCACACTCTGTGCAATGTCACAGCAATCCCACTGAGGCTGAACAAGCAGAGTGCCTGGTTGTTTGACACGTTCAGAAAGCGTCTTCTATAGTGAAACCCATGGATACGAAATTTCCAGCGATTGAAGATGTTTTGACCATGATTCGTGACGGGGAAATGGTGATTCTCGTCGATGATGAAGATCGGGAAAATGAAGGCGATCTTGTCTTGGCTGCGGAAAAGACAACGCCGGAGGCCATCAATTTTATGGCCAAGTATGGCCGTGGCCTGATTTGCCTGACCCTGACTCCTGAGCGGACTGAGGCGCTTGAGTTGCATCCCATGGCGGCGAAAAATACTGCTCCCCTGGGAACGGCATTCACCGTCTCGATCGATGCGCGTGATGGAGTCACCACCGGGATTTCCGCACATGATCGCGCCGTAACAATCCTTAAGGCAATTCACCCTGACACTCGGCCGTCAGATCTTGCAAGGCCAGGCCATGTGTTCCCATTAAAATCCGATCGCGGGGGGGTGTTGAAACGGGCCGGCCAGACCGAAGGGTCGGTGGACTTGGCTCGGCTGAGTGGATGAACGATGATGGAACCATGGCGCGACTTCCTCAACTGCTCGCATTTGCCGAACAACACAACCTCTCTGTTGCCACCATCAAGGACTTGATCAAATATCGAATGCAGCGAGAACGGTTCGTCCGACAGGTCTCGGAGGCGCGGTTGCCAACGTCGTTCGGAGAATTTCGTGCCGTGGTGTTTGAGAATGATCTCGATGGAACCTCCCATCTCGCATTGGTCAAGGGCGAACCACAATCTCAGGATAACGTGCTGGTTCGAGTCCATTCCGGGTGTATCACTTCAGATGTGTTGACCTCCCTCCGATGTGACTGCCGCGAACAACTTCATGCCGCCATGGAAGCGATCGAACGCGAAGGGGCGGGCGTGTTGGTCTACCTGAATCAAGAAGGTCGTGGAATTGGACTGTCCAATAAAATTCGTGCCTATGCGCTACAAGACGAGGGCAGTGACACGGTGGATGCGAATCTCAAGCTCGGGCTCAAAGCCGACTTGCGGGATTACGGGGTTGGAGCGCAGATTCTTACACATTTTGGGCTTCAACGCATACGACTGCTGACCAATAACCCTCGAAAAATCGTGGGCGTTGAGGGCTACGGTTTAGACGTCGTCGAGCGTGTGCCTATTGAGATTACCCCCCATTT
>DTRN01000098.1 GCA_012965905.1 Nitrospirales bacterium
ATGCAGGACGGATATCAATACACTGCTCTACCTGGCCAGTTTAAGAGTGGACGAAGTCCCTATGGGATTTATGACATGGCCGGGAACGGCGCGGAATGGGTGGAAGATTGGTATGACGAAAAGGCGTACGAGGCTGCACCTATCCAAAACCCGTCCGGACCGGAAAACGGAAATCACCGTGTGGTTCGAGGAGGATCCTGGGCCGAGACTGCGGTAAATGTCCGCACCGCCAAACGCTTCGCCGCCCGTCAAGGTCGCGCCGATAGCATTATCGGGTTTCGGTGCGCAAAGGACGACTCGCCCTCGACCTGATGAAGATTTCTTAATGATTCCAGTCTGTTAGGCCGCGTGTCTGCGCGGGAAATCTTAAGCCACAGCGGTGGGTTAAGTTGCTTGGACGCGGTGGTTTACCTATAATGACGCCACTCTGTAACAACCGTGACACCAATTACATTGCCTGCGAGTTGACAGCTGTCTTATGTCAAAATTGTCCTTTCAGGACATTATCTTATCTCTTCACCACTTTTGGGCGAACCACGGTTGCATTATCGTTCAACCCTATGACCTTGAAGTCGGCGCTGGCACGTTTCATCCCGCAACATTTTTGAGATCACTCGGCCCGGAACCATGGAACGTGGGATATGTGCAACCCTGTCGTCGCCCTGCCGATGGGCGGTATGGTGAGAACCCCAACCGCCTTCAACATTACTACCAGTACCAGGTCATCCTGAAACCCTGCCCGGATGATGCTCAAACCCTCTACCTGAACAGTCTCACCAGTTTAGGGCTCGACCCTCGTCGCCACGATATTCGCTTTGTGCATGACGATTGGGAGTCGCCCACCTTGGGGGCATGGGGATTAGGATGGGAAGTCCGGCTCGATGGCATGGAAATCACTCAATTTACGTACTTTCAAGAGGTTGGGGGCATCACACTCGACCCCATTCCGGTTGAATTTACTTACGGAATTGAGCGCATCGCAATGTATCTCCAGCAAGTTGACAGTGTCTATGACATGGTCTGGTCCGACGGCATGACCTACGGGGATATTCATCATGATACCGAAGTGCAGTTCTCAAGCTACAATTTCGATGAAGCTGATGTTGAGATGCTCACCGATCAATTCCGCACTACCGAACACGAATCCCAACGTCTTCTTGCTAGAGGCCTGGTCCTTCCAGCCTACGACTGGTGTATGAAAACCTCGCACATCTTCAATCTGTTGGATGCACGTGGGGCCATCAGCGTGACCGAACGGGTGGGATACATTGCCCGTGTCCGTGCATTGGCCCGCGGATGTGCGACAGGGTATCTGAAGGACCGTGAAGCCAAAAGCTTTCCGCTCTTGAACATTCAGCAAGGTTCCGACGCCACGCTCGCGATCCAGAGCCAATGACCAAGGAGTTACTGCTTGAGATTGGAACAGAGGAACTTCCCGCCAAGTTCATGGAACCAATTCTTGAGCAGATGAAAACCGGCGCGGCGACCCTCTTTCGTGAGCAACGTGTCGAGCATGACGCGATTCGAACATTTGGGACACCAAGACGCCTGGTTCTCTGGATTCCAGAGTTGTGTACGCAGCAAACGCCGGCAACCGAAGAAACCTTAGGCCCCCCACGCAAAGCCGCCTACGACGGGAGCGGAACTCCAAGTAAAGCCGCGATAGGCTTCGCTGAGGCGCAGGGAGTGAATGTCGGTGCGCTCGTCATCCGCCACACACCGAAGGGCGAGTACGTTGCCGCCGTAAAACGCCATAAAGGACGCGCCACGTCTTCCCTCTTGCCTGACCTGTTGGGCAAGTATCTTCAATCCTTTTCTTTCCCCAAATCCATGCGATGGAATTCGAGCGGGGTTCGGTTTGCGCGTCCGATCCGATGGATCGTGGCTTTGTATGGCGGTAGGACCGTTCCCTTCTCCTATGCCGGGATCAAGGCTGGGACGACGACCTTTGGTCACCGCTTTATGGCCCCAGACAAGACAAAGACAAAAGCCAAGGGAGTAAAAGTTAAGGACTTCGCATCGTATACCAAAACTCTGGAACAACATGGAGTCATTGTAGACCAAGGACAGCGCCGAGACATGATCCGTGACGAGATCAATGCAGTGGCGAGCGCCCAAGGAGGCACTCTCGAATACGATGAGTCTCTCCTCTCGGAAGCAACCTTTTCGGTTGAATGGCCTCATGCCCTTGCTGCACAATTTGATCCCGCCTATCTCGCCCTTCCCAAGGACGTCATCGTGACCGCCATGCAAGAACACCAGGGTTTTTTCGCTATGGTTTCCAAGAACCAATCCCTGTTGCCACACTTCATTACTGTGTGCAACGTTGAACACGAGGATATGGGAGAGATCAAGCGAGGCAACGAGCGGGTGTTGGCCGCACGGCTTGCGGATGCACGATTCTACTTTGAAGAGGATAGAAAGACTTCTCTTGAGGCCAAGTTGCCAAAACTCCACACGGTGACGTTTCAGCAACGCCTCGGCTCAATGTATGCCAAGGTCGAGCGGGTCGAAGCCCTTGCCGGGCATCTTGCGATGTTGTGGGACCCATCGGCAGAACCAATATGCCGACGAGTGGCACAGCTCTGCAAAGTTGATCTCGTGACAGGCACGGTCGGCGAGTTTCCGAGCTTGCAGGGCGTAATGGGGTGTGAATACGCCAAACGCGATGGAGAACCTGACTCCGTCGCGGACGCTATTGGGGAGCATTACCATCCTCGATTTTCTGGCGACACGCTTCCTCGAAGTCTTCCCGGCACCATCGTGTCGATCGCTGACCGGGTCGACACCATCGCCGGATACTTTATCGTGGGTTGTGCTCCCACAGGATCACAAGACCCCTATGGCTTGCGACGACAGGCGCAAGGGATTTTGCAGATTGCACTGGCCGGCAATACACCGCTTTCCCTGCGCGGTCTTGTGGAAAAGGCGCTGGACGCATTCCAGCCTGCACTGGATTTCGATCGAGAGAAGATCGTAACTGAAATCCTGGGATTTTTCCGACAACGAATGGAGTCGACCTGCGGCAGTGAGGGCTATCGCTACGATCTTGTACGAGCGGTACTTGAACGCGACACTTTTGACGATCCGCTGGATGCCAAGCAGCGCATTACGGCACTCCACAATGTTGCTCGGGACACGGTGTTTGTGGAACTGGTTGGCGCATTCAAGCGGATTATCAATATTCTCCCGGAGACTCCTCCCACTTCTGTATCTGAGGCCCTGTTTGCTGTTGATGCAGAACGCGAAGTGTTTATGCAGCTGCAGGACCGTCGCAGCCGAATTGTCAAACATCTGGCGGCACACGAATATGCAGATGCCCTCGCACTACTCAGGGGGTTCAAGGAGCCAATTGATCGCTTCTTCATTGATGTCCTCGTGATGGCTGAAGATCCTGCCT